>NZ_JAZHRU010000001.1:4169219-4472330 GCF_036924525.1 Bradyrhizobium sp. AZCC 1719
ACGAGATGATGCTCTCGGAAAGCCAGGAGCGCATGCTCATGGTGCTCAAGCCCGAGAAGGAAGAAGAGGCCGAGGCGATCTTCAAGAAGTGGGGGCTCGATTTCGCCGTGGTCGGCTACACCACGCCGACCAAGCGCTTCGTGGTCAAGCATGGCGGCGACGTGATGGCCGATCTGCCGATCAAGGAATTGGGCGACGAGGCGCCGGTGTATGACCGCCCGCACGTCCCATCCGCAGCCTTGCCGATGGTGCAGGCGCGCGAGGTGACGGCGCCGATCGGCATTTCGGCAGCGCTGGAGAAGCTGATCGGCACGCCGGAGCTGTGCTCGAAGCGCTGGGTCTGGGAGCAATACGACCACGTCATTCTGGGCAATACCGTGCAGCGTCCGGGCGGCGATGCTGCGGTGGTGCGCGTCGAGGACGGGCCGAAGGGGCTCGCGCTCACCGTCGACGTGACGCCGCGCTATTGCGAGGCCGATCCGTTCGAGGGCGGCAAGCAGGCCGTTGCCGAAGCCTGGCGCAACATCACCGCGGTCGGCGGCCGGCCGCTCGCAATCACCGATAATCTCAATTTCGGTAATCCGGAACGGCCCGAGATCATGGGCCAGTTCGTCGGCTGCCTGAAAGGCATTTCGGAAGCCTGCAGCGCGCTCGACTTTCCGGTCGTCTCCGGCAATGTCTCGCTCTACAACGAGACCAATGGCCGCGGCATCCTGCCGACACCCTCGATCGGCGGCGTTGGCCTGCTCGATGATTTCACGAAGTCCGCCACACTCGCGTTCAAGGCCGATGACGAGGCCATCCTGCTGATCGGCGACACCCAGGGCTGGCTCGGTCAGTCCGTTTACTTGCGCGACGTCTGCGGCCGCGAGGAGGGTGCGCCGCCGCCGGTCGATCTCGCGGCCGAAAAGCGCAACGGCGACGTGGTGCGCGGCATGATCCATGCCGGCACGGCGACCGCGGTGCATGACATCTCCGACGGTGGGCTGTTGATTGCGCTGGCCGAGATGGCGATTGCCGGCGGCATCGGCGCGCAGCTCTTGGCCGCGCCAGCCTCGACCGTGCCGCACGCCTACTGGTTCGGCGAAGACCAGGCGCGCTATATCGTCACCGTACCGGCGGCAGAGGCGGGCCTGGTGCTGGCGAAGATGAAGGGGGCGGGCGTTCCGTGCGCGCGGATCGGCACCACGGGCGGCGATGCGATCAGCATCACCGACCAGATTCCGGTTTTGATCAAAACGCTGAAGACGGCGTTCGAGCAGTGGCTGCCGGCCTATATGGGCGGCAAGGCGTCGTAGCGACGCCGCAACTTCGTAGCCCGCATGAGCGCAGCACATGCGGGGCCAGTGTCCGCGTGGCCCCGCATGTCGCTGCGCTCATGCGGGCTACAGGACTACAGCACCTTCGTCGCGCCGGGGATCTGCCGCAACGCTCGCGTCAGCGCCCAGCTTCCTGCGACCGTCAGCACGAATCCGACTGTCGCCTTCACGATCGCTGGCAGCTCATAATCGAACAGCCAGTATTGCAGCCACAGTGCGATCGGGTAGTGCACCAGGAACATGCCGTAGGCGTCCGCCTGCATCGGATCGAGCAGCTTGGCTGAGCCCGATTGCCTGAACCTCTGGAAAAAGGCCAGGATCAGAAACATGATGGCCACGCTGAAAACGGTGAAGCAGATGGCATAGAGCACTTCATACCAGTCCGGCAACGGCGACGGGTTGCCCAATATTTCGCGCTTGATGAAGATCAGCACCCACAAGAGGCAATACGGAACGATCGCCAGCACCATCCAGTCCCAGCTCACCTTCGCCATCCGGCCCTCTGCAGCGAGCAGCCCGCGGTCCATTTGCGCAACGCCGATGCCGGCACCGAAAAAGAAGTAGCTCGCATAGAGCATCACGCGCCCGTGCTGGACCGAGAACGGCCCGAACTCAAACCAACTGCTATGTCCGTAGTGAACCAGCCCGGGAATGTAGAACGCAGCGGTGACAGCAAGCATGACCGCGAAGAACACTGCGGGCCGGCGACGACCGTGCAGGGAGAGGCGGTTGATCGGATCGAGCAAGTTGGGTGACAGCCGATACAAGATGCAGGCCACCACGTCGAAAACGAGCAGGACCCAAAGGAACCAGATCGGCCCGCTCGGCCACGGGCCCTTCGTGATCATATTCCACCAGTATTCCGAAAAGCCGATCTCGGGATGGTGCCGCAGTGAGATGGCGTAGTAGGCGAGCGGAATGACCGTGAAGGCGCAGATCACGAAGGGTAAGCCAAGCCGAAGCAGGCGATCTGCCAAATAGCTCAGCGGTCCCTTCCGGGCGATACCGGACCAGGCGAACAGCCCCGACAGGAAAAAGAACATCGCCATGAAGAAACTGTCAGTGGCGAGCACGATCATGTCGAAGCCGAAGAATGACGTCGGATCGGTATGACCGAAATAGGTATAGGGGATGACGGCGTGGTGGAGCAGCACCACCAGCGTCAGGAAGGTGCGCGCGCGATCAAGCGAAAGGTTTCGCGATTTGGCTTGGGGCACTGCGCCCACGTCGGCATGCCCCACGGTGGAAATCGATGTCATGCGCGCCTCCCAGCCAGGCTATGTGGTCAAATGTTGCAGCGGGGAACCTGATTCAGCAAGGCCCAATCGAGCGCTGCCCAATCCGCCTATCCGGCGTGCACGGAACCGGCGGTGCAACCCGTCGTTAGGACTGGTGAATTTATGGGTCACCATTGGGCATGATCGAAGGTCGCGGAGCTCGTAATGACAATTCTCAAATGGGCGCTGATCTTCTTTCTGGTGTCGATCGTTGCCGGCATCCTCGGCTTCACCGGCATTTCGGAGGCCTCCGCCGACATCGCCCGCTTCCTGTTCTATGTCTTCGTCGTGATCTTCCTGGTGCTCCTGATCCTCGGGCTCACGATATTCAGGGTGTAGCTCAATGGTCGTCATTCCGGGGCGATGCGAAAGCATCGAACTACGGTGCGCAATTGCGCACCTGATAATCTCGAGATTCCCCGGTGTGCAATTGCACACCTGAGGTCTGGCGCTTTGCGCCATCCCGGAATGACGTCCTCGCTGACTACGCCACTTCCTCGATCGTCACCTTGTCCGGGTAGAACGCCAGATGGCCGGCGATCTCGGCCATGGCCGGGAAGGGCGTCTCGTAGGTCCAGATCGAATTTTCGAGGCTCTTGCCGTTGGCGTTGATGCTGAAATAGTTCGCGTCCCCCTTGTAAGGGCAGTGCGTAGTCCGCTCGGTCCGGGACAGTAACGCCATATTGGCATCCTCGCGCGGCACATATTGCACCGCCGGATAGCTGGCTTCCTTCAGGGTCAGCGCGCGGGTGGTATCGGCAATGACCACGCCGCCCACCGAGGCCCGGACGCGCTTGGGGTTTGCCGTAATCGTGATCGGATGGTCGGGACCGGGCAATTTCATGCTTTTGAGCCTCTTTTTGGTCCGCCCGAAATGATCGGGCGCGACGCGATCTCGCGGTGTCAAACGCTTCGGCCCGGAATATAGTGCCGCCAGGCGTGACCTAGAAGAGCGTACGCGCTAGGTTTGGCCGTCACGGTCGCGCGAGCCGGCCGTGATTCGAAACACCTGACGGAGACATGCTGGAATGCCGATGGATGCCCACGATATCGAGTCGATGATCAAGGCAGCTATCCCCGATGCCGAGGTGACGATCCGCGATCTCGCAGGCGATGGCGACCACTACGCAGCGACCGTGATCTCGGAGTCGTTCCGTGGCAAGTCGCGCGTGCAGCAGCACCAGATCGTCTACCAGTCGCTCAAGGGGCAGATGGGCGGCTTGCTGCATGCGCTGGCGCTGCAGACCGGGGTACCTGGCGGACCCGGGGTACCAGACAGCTAGTCCCCGACGGGCGGCTGGGCATCGATGACAGACAACGCACACGGCGCGCTGTTTCGCCGAATCGTGCCGCACCAGCATAGCCGCGTCACGTACGCGGAGTTGTTCTTCGATCTCGTCTTCGTCTTTGCGATCACGCAAATTTCGCACACGCTGCTGGCTCACTTTACGCCGCTGGGTGCGTTGCAGGTCACGCTGCTGTTTCTCGCGGTCTGGTGGGTATGGGTATTCACTACCTGGATCACCAACTGGCTCAATCCCGAAAAGACTCCGGTCCGTCTCCTGCTGTTTGCGATGATGCTGGGCGGGCTGGTGCTATCGACCTCGATTCCAAAGGCGTTTGACGAGCGCGGCTTGTGGTTTGCCATCGCCTACGCGGGGATGCAGGTCGGCAAGACGATATTTCTCTGGTTGTCGACGCCGCCATCGCGCCCGCGGACACGCATGAATGCAGTACGGATCGCTGTCTGGCTGTCGGTGTCGGCCATCTTCTGGATCGCCGGCGGGATAGTCGAAGGCCAGTTGCGGTTGGCGCTATGGGCCGTTGCGCTCGTCATCGAATATATCTCGCCGGCGGTGCGGTTCTGGATTCCCCGCCACGGCGCGTCCTCGGTCTCGGACTGGATGATCGAAGGCGGGCATATGGCCGAGCGCTGTGGGCTGTTCATCATCATCGCGCTTGGCGAATCCATCGTCGTCATCGGCGCGACTTTTGCCGAACTCGCCTGGACCACCGAAAACGTTCTGGCGTTCGTCTCGGCCTTGGTCGGCAGCATCGCGATGTGGTGGATCTATTTCCACGTCGGCGCCGAAGCCGGCTCCGAGCAGCTTTCAAAATCGAGCGAGCCGGGAAGGCTGGCACGGCTGGCCTACACCTATCTGCACCTGCCGATCGTAGCCGGCATCATCGTCGCGGCGGTGGCGGACGAACTGGTGCTGAAGCACCCCGGCGGACATTCCGATCTCAAGACGGTAATGAGCGCGATCGGCGGCCCCTTGCTGTTTCTGTTCGGGACCATCCTGTTCAAGCTGAGCTTTCGCGGCTTCCTTCAACTCTCCCACGGGGCGGGCATCATCACGCTTTGCGTGCTCGCCTGGTTCGCAAGCGAGCTGTCGCCGTTGATGCTGTCGATCCTGACCACCGCGATCATGATCGCGGTCGCGGTGTGGGAAACGGTCTCGCTGCGATCCGATCCGGCAGAATAGTACCTTTAATCCAGCCTGGGTCGCCTCATCGGCACCAGTTGCGGCGAGTTGTGATGATCGACGACATTTCTGAGGACGAGATCTGACAGTTGGACGACGAGAGCCCGGAGCCTCGCATTTTCCTCGCGAAGCGCCACCCGCTCGGTGTCTGCTCCCTCGTCCCAGCCCGTGTCCGTATCACTGTGTACGGACGAAGATGCCGAACGTTGCCCGTGGTTGCTTGACGCTGGAAATGCGTTGCCCATGACTGAAATCCCCTGGCACGAACTCACCCCAAGCCATGCTGCCGCGGAGGCTCGGCTGAGTCCGCGTCAAAAGTTGGACATTTCGAAGGGGAAACGACAGCGCAGATGGACCGTTTTGCGGGCGGGGTAATAAAGATGAATACTTGTTAAGAAGTTTGGTTATACTGCGCCCGGCAAGGTGCGGGGACGCGCGGCGGCGTAGGCACCTTCCATCAAACTTGACCAGCGCGATCAGTCAGTGCCCACGGGGGAGCCGTGGCTGGGAATACGCGCCTATGAAACAGAGTGAAGCAAGAGTACGCATTATTGAAGAGTGGGACCGCTGGATCTTGACGCAGATGATCGAGCCGGACGGACCGACTGGAAAAGATTCTTTGAAATTTTTCCACGAACTGCAGGACGCAGGATCTCCGCTACTGAATTTCCAGTCCCGCGGACAAGACAAGTGGCGGATCATTCACGCGTGGTTGTTGGGTGCAGACCGATTGTCCGATGATTGGATATCTGTCGCTCCCCGGATTGCGCCGACACGCAGGCCGCGACCGGACCGCAGGCGGTCCGTCTGCAAGACGTGAGCTGCAAAGCCCGCGGCTAGAGCCTTTCGGTTCTGATTGAATCAGAACCGGCTCCAGATTCCTGTTTTGACGCGTTGACGCGAACCGGTGTCCACCCCGGATCAAGTCCGGGGCAGGCTTTCGCTTGAAAGCGCTCTAATCCTCAGTCCGACGCCACCAGCGCGTGAACGGAGAACATCTGGTCGCGATCGTTCCAGGATTCCCGCACCGACCAGCCCGACTCGCGCGCCAACGCGGTGAAGCGGTCGAGACTGTATTTGTAGCTCGACTCGGTGTGGATGCTCTCGCCGGGACGGAATGAAAAATTCCGTCCCAGGATGCGCACGCTCTGCGCCTTCTTGGAAATCAAGTGCATCTCGATGCGATGGCGCTCGCGATTATAGACTGAGCGGTGCATGAAGGCGGAGACGTCGAAATTGCCGCCGAGCTCACGGTTGATCCGAACCAGAACGTTGAGATTGAACCGCGCGGTAACGCCGGCAGCGTCGTTGTAGGCGTCGTAAAGCACCCGTTCGTTCTTCTCGAGGTCGACGCCGATGATCATCTGTGCGCCTTTGCCCAGAATGTCGCGCGCGCTGCGCAGGAAGGCGCGCGCCTCGTGCGGCTCGAAATTGCCGAGCGTCGATCCCGGAAAGAAGCCGACCTTGGGCTGGTCTGCGATTTCCGCCGGCAGCTCGAACGGCGCGGTGAAATCGGCGGCAACCGGATAAACGCCGAGAGCGGGGAAATCCTTGCGCAAGCCGCCGGCCTGCGCGTTGAGGAAATCGCCGGAAATATCGACCGGGACATAGGCGGAAAAATCGCAGCGCTCCAATAGCAGGCGGACCTTGGTGGTCGCGCCGGCGCCGAATTCGACCAGGGCCGCGCCTTTCGGAATGAGTGCGGCGATTTCGTCGCCGCGGCTGCGCAGAATGCCGAGCTCGGTGCGGGTCGGGTAGTATTCCGGCAGCACCGTGATCTGCTCGAACAGCTCGGAGCCCGCGGCATCGTAAAAATATTTCGGCGACAGCCGTTTGGGGAACTGCGAGAGGTCGCCGATCACGTCGCCGGCAAAGGCGGAGGTCTGTTCGTCGAACGGGTGCGTTTGGGCCAAAGCGGCGGCATGCACATTCATGATACTCTCCTGAACGCGCTTTCCGGCGCGCTTCGATGATCGAAAATGTCAGGCGTAATCGGCGAGGCGTAACCCCGTGAATTGCCAGCGGTGGTGCGGGTAGAAGAAGTTGCGGTAGGTGATACGGCTGTGGCCGGCCGGAGTTGCAAGCGAGGAGCCGCGCAGCACGAGCTGGTTGACCATGAACTTGCCGTTGTATTCCCCGAGCGCCCCCTCGATGGCGCGGTAGCCGGGGTAGGGGGAGTAGGCGCTGCGGGTCCACTGCCAGACGATGCCGAAGGCATCGTTGAGCTGGCCGGCGCGGGCGGCGACCTCCCATTCCATTTCGGTCGGCAGATGGCGGCCGGCCCAGCGCGCAAACGCGTCCGCCTCGTAATAGCTGACATGGCAGACCGGGGCAGCCGGGTCGATCGGCTGCAGCCCGCCGAGCGTCATGATCCGCCACTCGCCGTCGACCTGGCGCCAGTGGCCGGGGGCCTGCCAGCCCTCGTTGGTCGCCGTGGCAAAGCCGTCCATCAGCCACAGCGTGGCCGTGCCGTAGCCGCCGTCCTCCATGAAAGCCTGCCAGTCGGCATTGGTCACGAGGTTGCGGGCGAGCCTCACCGGGCCGACCAGGGCGCGGTGCGCGGGCTTTTCATTGTCGAAATGGAAGCTGTCGTCGGCGTGGCCTACGGTGTGGATGCCCTCGTTGAGGGTGGTCCAATCGTCTGCAGAACGGTGCGATGTCGGGAAGCGCCAGGATGGATCGTAGGCCGGCGGGATCGGGTTCTGGGCAAAGGCGTGCAGGATGTCGGTCAGCATCAACTCCTGATGCTGCTGCTCGTGATTGAGACCGACCTCGACCAGCGGGACCAGTTTTGTGAGGCGCTCTTCGCCGGCGGTCTGGAAGAATTTGACCACGGCGGCATCGACATGCCGGCGATAGGCGGTGACCTCGTCGGTGCTCGGGCGGGTCAGATGGCCGCGCTGGTGACGGGCGTGCCGCGGTCCGGCGCTGACATAATAGGAATTGAATAGAAACGCATAATCAGGGTGGAAGGGCTGGTAACCCTCGCAGTGCTCGCCGAGCAGGAATTGCTCGAAGAACCAGGTGGTATGGGCGCGGTGCCATTTGGCCGGGCTGGCGTCCGGCATCGACTGGATGAGCTGGTCCTCGGGGCTCAACGGGGCGGCCCGACGCTCGGTCTCGCCGCGGACGGCCAGATAGGCTTCCACCAAATTCTGGGCGAGGGCGCCGGAATCCGAGAAAAGTGACGGGGCAGGGGCGGCAAACGCGGCGGCGGATACTGGTTTCGTCACAGGTATCTCCAGTGAAAGGAGAGAACGTTAGGCTGGCAAACTGGTTCCTGACGGGCAGTCCGTCCTAGATAGGGGTTCCGTCGCGGGAAAAAAGCCTGCCCGCGCTATGGCATTAATGCCGTCAGACTATGGGCTGCGGTCGCCCCGAGCGGCCCCCAGCCGGCCCCGCGCATGCCAGCTCCTCGCCATTTTACTTTGGATACACAACGGTTTGGGCTACATATATGGCAAGTATCCGGGTTACATGGACGAGCCGGCCCGTTACGCGACGCCGCAGGGGGCTGAGCCCCAAAAGGAAGCAAATATGAGCATCGAACAATTCATCGACAACGAAGTGAAGTCGAACGACGTCGTGCTGTTCATGAAGGGCACGCCGCAGTTTCCGCAGTGCGGTTTCTCTGGCCAGGTGGTCCAGATCCTCGACCACGTCGGCGTCGGCTACAAGGGGCTGAACGTCCTGGAATCCGCCGAGCTTCGCAACGGCATCAAGGAATATTCGAACTGGCCGACCATCCCGCAGCTCTACGTCAAGGGCGAATTCGTCGGCGGCTGCGACATCATTCGCGAGATGTTCCAGGCCGGTGAATTGCAGCAGCTCTTTGTCGACAAGGGCGTCACCGTCAACGCGGCGGCTTCCGCCTGAGCGGCATCGCGCGTCAGGTCGGCCAGGCGCGGCTGGAAGTCATTGTTGCCGACATCACCACGCTGCGCGTTGACGCCATCGTCAACGCGGCGAACACGTCGCTTCTCGGCGGGGGCGGCGTCGATGGCGCGATCCATCGGGCGGCCGGACCTGAACTGCTTGCCGAGTGCCGCACGCTGAACGGCTGCGCGACCGGCGACGCCAAGATCACCCGAGGATACCGGTTGCCGGCCAGGCATGTGATCCACGCCGTCGGGCCGGTTTGGCACGGCGGCAATGATGGAGAGGACGGCCTGCTCGCTTCGTGCTATCGGCGCTCCCTCGAGCTCTGCCAGGCCAATGGGCTGTCCTCTCTGGCCTTTCCCGCGATCTCTACGGGCGTCTATCGCTTCCCTGCCGACCGTGCGGCCGGCATCGCAGTCGCAACCGTCGTCGATGGACTGGCCGAGGCGCCTGCCGTGACTAGGGTCATCTTCTGCTGTTTCTCCCCTGACAGCGGCCTGCTGCATGAACAGGCAATGGCAACCTTTGGCAGCCCTTGCGCCGACTGACGCCGCAGCTACACTCCTGCCCGAATTCCGGAGGGGGGTTCCAATGAACTTACGTCAAATGCTGCGTGCGCTCGCCTGCGGCGTGCTGATGCTGGCGGTTGCGCCACAGGTCCGCGCCGAAGGCACCTTCGACATTCCCGCCGGCGCGCGTTTCAACAAGGACAAGCTTGCGAAGATCACCGAATTCTTCAAGAACGAGGTGGCGACCGGCAAGATCGCGGGCGCGAACGTCCTGATCCAGCAGCATGGCAAGCCGGTCTATCACGAAACCTTCGGCGTTCAGGACGTGGAGTCCAAGAAGCCAATCAATGACAAGACCATCTTCCGCCTGTTCTCGATGACGAAAGCGATCACGTCGGTCGTGGCCATGCAATTGGTCGAGGACGGCACGATCAAGCTCGACGATCCCGTCTCAAAGTACATTCCGTCCTTTGCGAATGTGAAGGTCGGTGTCGAGAAGAAAAACGAGGACGGTACCAAGACGCTCGAGCTGGTGCCGCCCACCCGGCCGATGACTGTCCGCGACCTGATGGTGCATACGTCGGGGATCACCTACGGCTTCTACGGCGACACCCTGGTCCGCAAGGCCTATGCGGCCGCCAATATCTATGACGGAGATTTCGATCTGGCCGGGTTCGCCGAGCGGATCGCCAAGCTGCCGCTGCACAATCAGCCGGGCGCGCTTTGGCAATACGGCCATTCCACCGATGTGCTGGCGCGGGTGATGGAAGTCGCGTCCGGAAAATCCCTGTTCACGATCATGCGCGAAAGGCTGCTCGATCCGCTCGGCATGGTCGACACCGGCTTCTACATCACCGATCCGGAGAAGCAGAAGCGGATGGCGCTGCCGGTACCGAACGACAGCAACTTTCGCGTCGGCCGCGACACCAACCCGACCAATGTCAAGAAGATCGAATTCGCCAGCGGCGGCATGTACTCGACCATGGCGGACTACCGCCGCTTTACGCAGATGCTGCTCAATGGCGGCACGTTCGAGGGTAAGACCTATCTGAAGCCCGAAACGTTCAAGCTGATGACGACCGACTATGTCGGCCCCGGGTCTGGGGTCGAGCGGGACTATTTCTATTTCCCCGGGGACGGCTTCGGAATGGGCCTCGGCCTTGCGGTGCGCACCGATCCCGGTAACGCCAAGCCGCCGCCGCCGGGATCCCTTGGCGAATTGAAATGGGATGGCGCCAGCGGCTGCTATTTCGTGGTCGACCGCAAGCAGGACATGTTCTTCGTGCTGCTCGAGCAGACGCCGACGGAACGCCAGCGCATCCAGCGGACGCTGAAGCAGTTGGTCTATGAAGCGCTGGAGAACTGACGGCACGGCAGGGCGTTGCCTTGCTGCGGCGGCGCTTGTGGTTTGCCTGGTCGGCGGCCAACCGCAGGAGGCGCGGGCCGAGCCGAAAGCGCCGACCGCGCCAACTTTTTCGCGCGCGGCCCTTGACCGGATCGGTGACTACGTTCGCAACGAGGTCACGACCGGCAAGATTCCCGGTGCGGTGCTTCTGATCCAGCAGCACGGCAAACCAGTCTATCTTGAATGTTTCGGCGTGCGGGACCCTGCGTCCAGCCAGCCGATGACGTCGGACAGCATTTTTCAGATCTATTCGATGTCAAAGGCCGTCACCTCGGTCGCCGCGATGATGCTGGTCGACGACGGGAAGCTGGCCCTCGACGATCCCGTGTCGAAATACATTCGCTCCTTTGCGGATGCGAAAGTCGGCGTCGATCTTTCCGATGAAGCAGGAAAGTATCCCCTCAAGCTCGAGCCGCTGAAGCGCCCGATCACGATCAAGGATCTGCTCCGGCACACCTCGGGTATCACCTACGGTTTCTTCGGCGAAACCGCGGTGCAGAAACTCTATGCCAATCCGCAACTGTACGTCGGCGACTTCGACAACGCCGAATTCGCTGATCGCATTGCGACACTGCCGCTCGCCGATCAACCGGCGACGCGTTGGAACTACAGCCACTCGACCGACGTGCTCGGCCGCGTCGTCGAGGTGGTCTCGGGGCAGACGCTATTTCAATTCGAGAAGCAGAGACTGTTCGATCCGCTCGGCATGTCCGAGACCGCATACTATGTCGCAGATGAAGCGAAGTGGCCGCGCATCGCCCAGCCATTTCCCGTTGATCGTTTTCGGGTGGCCGGAATCGGAGACCCGACAGTGCCGCGGCGCTGGGAATCCGGTGGCGCGGGTCTGGTCTCGACGGCGGCCGACTACGCCCGCTTCCTGCAGATGCTGCTGAACGGAGGTACGCTGGACGGCAGGCGGTACCTCAAGCCCGAAACAGTCGCGCTAATGACGTCCGATCAGATCGGTCCGGAAACCAGGATCATTCACGATCCCTTTTACTTTCCGGGACCGTCCAGCGGCTTCGGTCTTGGCTTTGCCGTGCGCACCTCACCGCCGCCAAACACGACATGGCCGCTCGGCGAATACCGGTGGGATGGCGCAGGCGGAAGTTTCTATTTTGTCGATCCGCAGGACGACTTGCTCGTTGTCTTGATGGTGCAGGCTCCGACGCAAGGCGGTCGAATTCAACTGGCGCTGAAGACGATCATGTACGAGGCGCTTGGGAAAGGTCTGCGCAAGGATTGACAGTCGCCTGATTACGCCACGGCGTTTTTCGCGATGGTCTCGCGATAGAACGACGCGCTCAGCTTGGGCGTACGACGCTTGGTATCGAAGTCGACGTGGTAGATGCCGAAGCGCTGCTCATAGCCATCAGACCATTCGAAATTATCCATCAGGCTCCACAGGAAGTATCCGAGCACGGGCACGCCCTCGGATGTCGCGCGCTGCAACTGCGTGAGATAATTGCGCAGATACATGATGCGGTCGACGTCGTAGATGGTCCCGTCCGGCGCCGGCTGGTCGCTCCCTGACGTTCCGTTCTCGGTGATATAGATCGATTTCACGTTCCACAGTTTTGCGACGTGACGCGGCACCCAGTAGATGGCTTCGGGGCCGGGCCTGAGCCAACTCGCTTTCATGTGCGGAAACGAGGCGGGAAACGGCGCCAGCGTGAAGCCGCGATCGTTGTCGGCGGCAACGACATAATGGTCCGGCGTATAGACGTTCAGCCCGACGAAATCGATCGGGGATGAAATGGTGCTGAGATCATCGGCGGTGAATTTCGGCGCGTCTTGGCCGGACCGCGCCAGATACGCGTTGGTATATTTTCCCTCGAACATCACGGTCAGATAGCCCGCGTTGAGTTCGCGCGTCGCTATCTCGGCGGCGCGGATGTTGGCTGGCGTTTCGATGGCAGGGATGCAGCTCACGGCATTCTCCGCCGGACCGACCCTCGTTCCGGCACGCCCGTGGGCGCGGATGGCCTGAACCGCGAGGCCATGTCCCAGCGCAACGTGGTGACGGACCTGGTTCAATCCTGACTGAGGCAGTTTGAGGCCGGGCGCGTCGGCACCGAGGCCGTGGCCGAGATGAGTGAGCCTGGAGCACTCGTTGATCGTGAAGAAATGCTTCACGCGATCACTCATGCGGGCAGTGACATGGGCCGCGTAGTCCGCGAATGCTTTCGAGGTGTCGCGCGAAGTCCAGCCGCCGAAGCGATCCTGCAGCGCCTGCGGCAGGTCCCAATGATACAGCGTCGCAAACGGCTCGATGCCGTTGGCCAACAATTCGTCGACAAGACGGTGATAGAAATCAAGGCCCTTTGGATTTGCCGATCCGGTTCCATCCGGGAAGACGCGCGGCCATGCGATCGAGAATCGATAGGCTTTTGCGCCCAGCGACTTCATGATCTGGATGTCTTGCTTGTAGAGACGATAATGGTCGGTCGCGGTGTCGCCATTGCTGCGATCGGAAATGGTGCCGGGCGTGTGGGCAAAGCGGTCCCAGATCGACGGCCCGCGGCCGTCTTCGTTGACCGCGCCCTCGACCTGATAGGCCGAGGTCGCCGTGCCCCACAGAAAGCCGTTCGGGAAATCCGACGAGGGTCGCTGATTCTGTGTTCCGGTCGCTTGATCCGACTGCGCCGTACCGGACTTGGTTGACAGCATCGACATGCCAAGAGCCGACCAGCCTGCAAGTCTGCCAAATTGTCGCCGGGAAAATCTCTTGAATGCCATCATTTCACTCGTCAGGCGCGATCAATTTTGCGCAAACAAAGCTCACTTTTGAAGGGCTCAATATCGCCGCTTCCGTACTCTCGCGCAATTGTACACATGGCCGGACCAGCGGGTCGACATGCCTGCCGCGCACGGCTAAACAGGCTCATCTATTCGTCCTATTAGGGGAGCAGGACCAATCGGCTTTCGCACGCCGCTGGCGCTTTTATTTCTATCGCTCGGCATCGTTGTCGCGGTGTGGTGGTGGCTGGCCACGCCGGTAGCGCTGACGCGCGCACCGATTGATGATGCATCGAAGCTGGAATGCGTTTCCTACGCGCCGTTCCGCAACGATCAGACGCCGCACGATCCGACTCTCATCGTCAAGCCGGAGCAGATCGCGGAGGATCTGCAGGAGCTTGCCAAGGTCTCCAAATGCATCCGCACCTATTCCATCGACAACGGGCTGGACAAGGTACCCGAGCTTGCGTCCAGGGTCGGGTTGAAGGTTCTGCTCGGCCTGTGGATCGGGCGCGATCGCGCCAAGAACGCGCAACTCGCCGACATTGCGGTCTCGCTGGTGAAGGATCATCCGGGCACGGTCGCGGCGCTCATCGTCGGCAGCGAAGTGCTGCTGCGCGGCGACATGACGGTCGGCGACCTTCGCCAAACGATCCAGTCGGTCAAGCCGCGCGTGGACATTCCGGTGACCTATGCCGATGTCTGGGAATTCTGGCTGCGCTACCGCGAGGTAGGCGCCGATGTCGATTTCGTTACCGCCCATTTCCTGCCCTATTGGGAAGACGTTCCCCCGCGCGCCGAGGATGCGGCCGCCCATATAGATGAGATACGCAAGCAAGTGGCGGCAGCCTTTCCCGGCAAGGAGATTTTGATCGGCGAAACCGGTTGGCCAAGCCACGGGCGGATGCGCGATGGCGCGCTGGCTTCCCGCGTCAACCAGGCACGTTTCATCTCCGAGATTCTCGAGCGGGCACGGCGCGATAACTTCCGCGTCAATTTGTTCGAGGCCTATGACGAGCCGTGGAAGCGCCGCTGGGAAGGAACGGTGGGTGGCTATTGGGGGCTGTTCGACGGGGCTGAACGCAAGCTGAAATATCCGGCCGGCGTGGCCATCAGCAACTACCCGTTCTGGAAGCTGCAGATGGCAGGCGGGCTGCTGCTTTGCCTCTGTGTATTCGCAGTTGCCGGGTTCACGCAGAAGCGCCAGCAGGCCGCGGCGCCGTTGGCATCGTGGGCCGCGGTCGCCGCATCCGCGACCGCTGGCGGAATCTTGCTGGGCATCAGCATCGACAAGATGCTCCAGGAAAGCTACGGGCTCGGCGGTTGGCTAGTTCAGGGTTTTCTGCTGACGGCGGCAGTGACAGCGCCGCTGCTGGCCACCTACGCGCTGATGTCGGGGCGGGGGCTTCCGGCGTTTCTTGAAGTGTTGGGGCCGCGCAAGGGCCTGACCCCATTGTTCATGAGCAACATACTGGGCGTGACGCTGATCGTGACGACGCTGATTGCTGCGCAGACCGCGCTCAGCCTGATATTCGACGCGCGCTGGCGCGATTTCCCGTTCGCCGCCCTGACCATGGCCGTGGTGCCGTTCTGGACATTGGCGTTTCTCAACGGCTCAAAATCCGGTGAGCGGCCGCTCTCTGAGGCCGTGTTTGCCGGACTCTTCGCCTCGGCCGCGATCTATATCGTCCTCAACGAGGGTTTTCAGAACTGGCAGGCGATGTGGACGGGCGCGGTATATCTGCTGCTCGGCAGCGCGCTGTGGCGGGCGCGCACATCAGCCGTTGCCTGAGTTCACGGCTTCGGGCTGACGCCTCTCACGCACCGCGTACGATCTCGCGCACCAGCCCGACCGTCTCCTCGATCATCGCAGCGCTGACGTCGAGATGCGTGCAGGCGCGAATGCGGCCGTCCATCATCGCGAGCAGCACGCCGCGTTTGCGCAAGGCTTCGACCATTTTGTCGCCCGCGATGCCGGCTCTGTCAGGCTTGAAGAACACCAGGTTGGTCTCGGGCTCTTGCACCTCGATGCCGTCGATCTGCGACAGCCCCCGCGCCAGCGCACGCGCATTGGCGTGATCGTCGGCGAGGCGGTCGACGTGATGGTCGAGCGCATAGACGCAGGCCGCGGCGCAAATGCCGGCCTGCCGCATCGAGCCGCCGAGGCGCTGCTTCCAGCGCCAGACGTCGTCGATGAAGGCGCGCGAGCCCGCAATCACGCCGCCGATCGGCGCACCGAGGCCTTTTGAAAAATCGATCCAGGCCGAATCCCAGCCTGCGGCCATGTCGCGCGCCGATATTTTCGTGGCGACGCAAGCGTTCAACAGCCGCGCGCCATCCATATGGGTGATCAGCCCATGGGCCTTGGCGATCTCGACGATTTCATCCAGCGCCGTCTTCTTCCAGATCGTGCCGCCGCCGATATTGGCGGTTTGCTCGACGCTGACGACGGTCTGCGGCGGCTGGTAGCGCGAGCGCGGGTGCAGCGCGGCGCGGAACGTTTCGGGCGTGAATTGCCCGTCATCGCCCGGCAGCGCCGTGATCTGGAATCCGCCCAGCGCCGCATGCGCGCCGCCCTCGCGGGCGATGATGTGCGCGCTGGCATGGGCGAGGATTTCGTCGCCCGGCCGGCAATGGGCGAGGGTGGCCGAGACGTTGCACATGGTGCCTGACGGCATGAACACGGCGGCTTCCTTGCCGAGCAGGTCAGCGACGCGCTCGCAAAGTAAATTCACGGTCGGATCGTCGCCGATCTGCTCGTCGCCGACTTCCGCCCGCGCCATCGCCTCCCGCATCGCGGGCGTCGGTCGCGTCTGCGTGTCCGACAACAGGTTGATGCGGATGGGATCGGCCTTGGAATCGCGCGGGGCAGGGGTGTAGTGCATGGCAGTTTCTCGTCTCTTTTGACTTGATGGCGGAACAGAAATTATCTGAACCGCAGATTTTCGCGAGAGAGCTGATTGATCGCAGTGCATCCCATCAGCTTCATTCCCCGCTCAAGTTCCGACCGCATCAGGTCGAGCGCCCGCTCGACGCCGGCCTGGCCGGCCGCCGCGAGAGGATAGAGATAATAGCGGCCAACGCCTACGGCCTTGGCTCCAAGCGACAACGCCTTCAAGACATGGGTGCCCCGCTGAATTCCGCCGTCCATGATCACGTCAATTCGATCGCCGACGGCATCCACGATTTCGGCCAATTGATCGAATGGCGTGCGCGAACCGTCCAACTGCCGGCCGCCATGATTGGACAGCACGATGCCGGTGCAACCGATCTCGACGGCGCGCCTGGCGTCCGCCACCGACATGACACCCTTCAGGCAGAATTGCCCGTTCCATAGCCGGACCATTTCAGCCACATCGTCCCAGTTCATCGAAGGATCCAGCATCTCGGTAAAATATTTGGAGATCGACAGCGCGCCGCTGCCCATGTCGACGTGCTGTTCCAGTTGCGGAAGCTTAAACCGCTCATGCGTGAGATAATTGATGCCCCAGGCCGGCTTGATCCCGAACTGGTACATCCCGGCAAGCGTCAGCCGAAATGGAATCGAAAAGCCGGTGCGCTTGTCGCGCTCGCGGTTGCCCCCCGTGATGCTGTCCACGGTGAGCATCATTACCTGGACGCCGGCTTCTTTCGCGCGTTGCATCATCGCGCGGTTGAGACCGCGATCCCGGTGATAGTAGAATTGATAAACTTGCGGCGTGTCATGCGCCTTGCGCAGTTCCTCGAGGCTTACCGTGCCGAGCGAGGATACGCCGAACATCGTGCCGTACTTCGCCGCGGCGGCGGCGACGGCGCGCTCGCCGGTATGGTGGAACAGGCGTTGCAGTGCGGTCGGAGAGCAATAGATCGGCATCGCGAGCTTCTGGCCCAGGACCGTCACCGACATATCGATGTTTTCGACGCCGCGCAGGACGTTGGGTACCAGGTCACAGCGCTCGAAACTTGCGGTGTTCCGGCGATGGGTCACCTCGTCGTCAGCCGCGCCATCGATGTAATCGAAGATAGGGCCGGGCAGCCGTCGTCGGGCCAGCCTGCGGAAGTCATGAAAGTTGTGGCAGTCGCGCAAGCGCATGTTGGATCCGCATTGATTCAGCTCACGGCGAGGTTCGGCGTTGAGACGACGCCATACTCGCATACAAAAAGGCCCCGGCAAAACCGGGGCCTTTGATATCTCGTAACTGAAAGCCGATCAGCGCGAATAGAATTCGACGATCAGGTGCGGCTCCATCTGCACTGCGAACGGCACGTCCGACAGTGCGGGGATGCGGGTGAACTTCGCCATCATCTTGGAGTGATCGGTCTCGATGAAGTCGGGCACATCGCGTTCGCCGAGCTGGCTTGCTTCCAGAACCGGGGTGAGCTGCTTGGAGGATTCCTTGACCTCGACGACGTCGCCGGGCTTGAGCTTGTAGCTCGGAATGTTGACGCGGCGGCCGTTCACCTTGATGTGGCCGTGGTTGATGAACTGGCGCGCGGCGAACATCGTCGCGACGAACTTGGCGCGATAGACCACGGTGTCGAGACGGCGCTCCAGGAGGCCGATCAGGTTTTCACCGGTGTCGCCCTTCATCCGGCCGGCCTCGACATAGATGCCGTGGAACTGGCGCTCGGAAATGTTGGCGTAGTAACCTTTAAGCTTCTGCTTGGCGCGGAGCTGGACGCCGAAGTCGGACAGCTTGCCCTTGCGGCGCTGGCCGTGCTGGCCGGGGCCGTATTCCCGGCGGTTCACGGGGCTCTTCGGGCGGCCCCAGATGTTCTGGCCCATACGGCGATCGATCTTGTATTTCGCCTCACTGCGCTTTGTCATCGCGTCCTCTGCTTAAGAGTTTGAGTTTTGAGGAAACGCGCCCTCCTGTGCACCGGGGTTGCCGGGGCCGACAGGTCCGCCTCGAAAGCTCGGGGAGGACCACGGGTCGCGAAACGCATCGCGGGCCGAAACCGGCCCGCGAGCAAGCGGGTTCTTAGGGAGAAACCGCCGTTCTGTCAACGAAAAGGGGCCTGTGAGCACTGTCATTCCGGGGCGCGAAGCGAACCCGGAATCTCGAGATTCCGGGTCTGGTGCTTACGCACCATCCCGGAATGACGGCCACGAGGCCGTCACGTTGCCACCGCGCGGACCGGCTTGGGCTCGGTTTGCTGCCGATTGGCCCGCAATTCGGCTGATATTTCGCCGTTCAGCACCTGTTCCAGCCGGTTGAGGGCCTTGGCCATCGGGGCGGCATCGGTAATCCGGTGATCCCAGCGCAAGACGACATCGATGGTCTGGTCGGGCTTTTCCACCCCATAGCTCAGGACAAAGGGCCCGGGGCTGATGGCATGGAGCTGGCCCGCGCCATAGGCGGCCACGGAGGTGACCCCAAAACTACCGAAATAATTGGCCCGCTGGCGGCCGAAATTCAGCCCGACGGCCCAGAACAGCCGCCGCAGCGGCAGCGGCAGCCGCGTGGTTCGCAGGATCTTCCGGAACGCCGGCACCTCGTCGATCGCCGCCACCTTGGCGTGCCGGATCAGGGCGTCGACTTCGGCAAGCGGCATTTCGTCGGGCGCGGCGACCTTTTGCGGCAGCACGCAATCCTGGCCGTCCTCGACCCGGGCGATCGCCACCATGGCGACGCTGCGCGGCAGTTCGTAGAAGGCCGGCATAGGCCATTTGACGTAGAGGGTGCGCAGGATCGGCTGTTCCTTGGCCACCAGCGCGAACGCTTTGACGAAAATCGCGGCCCAGCCCGGCCGCTGGGCGGCCTGCGCGCGGGCTTCCTGCAGGGCTCGAATATGAAGCGGGCGCGAGAGCGAAACAAAGGGCACGCGGTTCGAGGCGTGCATGAGGTCGGCGACCAGACGGCGCGGTAGTGTGATTTTTCGAACCGTTCCGCGCATCGCTCCGCCCGCGTTTCCGCAATAGATCAATCAAAAAGCCGGCAGGCCGCCCCGGCAACCTGCCAGCACCTCATCTAGCACGAACAAGGCGTTTTGACGCCAGAGGGTTCGTATCCGGATTGCTCCGGGTGGGCGGCGCCGCGTCCCGAGGGATCCTGTAAACCCCGAGAACTTTGAAGGGCTTGCCGCCGTCTCGGCACCTATCGCTTGATCCCTTCAAAGCTTGCCGCGATGCCGCGCTGGAACAGCGACCAGTCGAAGCCGAGCGCCAGCGCGACGTAGCCGCGGTCGATCATCTTGTTGGCTTGCTCAGCCGTGCGCGCGACGCCGCCGATTGGTACGCCACTCCTAAGGATGCCTTCCTCGGCGCGCTTCATCAGCGCCACCACCTCGGGATCATCCGGCAGGCCGCGCTTATTGATGGAGGTGGCGAGATCGCCGGGGCCGATCACGGCGACATCGATGCCAGGCGTCGCCATGATCTCATCAATGCGCTCGACCGCTTCGACATGCTCGACGGTGACCATGCAGATCATGTCGTCGTCGGCGGTCGCCATGTAATCCGCCATCGACACGCCCCAGCGGAACGGCGCATGGAACGGGCCCCATAGCCGGTCGCCGTTCGGCGGATAGCGCACGCTGCGCACGGCTTTTTCGGCAGCCGCGCGGCTGCAGATCATCGGAAAGTTGATGCCGAGCGCACCAAGGTCCATCGGTGCTTTCGCCAGCCACGGCTCGTTGGCGGCAATCCGCACCATTGGCACGCAGGGCGTGCCTGAGGTGGCCGTGATCATCGCATGCGCCGAGCCGAGATCGATCGGGCCGTGCTCGAGATCGACGATGATGAAGTCGATCCCCGAGCGCGCCATGATCTGCACGGTCTGGATCGAGGGAATGGTCGCGATCGCGCCGAAGGTCGGACGCCCCTCACGCCACAATTGGCGAAGGCGGTTGAGCGGCGCAGGCTTTGCGGTGGTCAAGCGGAAACTCCCTGCTGAAATGACCGAGTGATCATTGGGCGAGGGGACCATAAGGTCAAATTCACCGCTTATCGAGCCACATTGTTTCTGCGCCTTGCCATCATTTCAGACGCCAGAGGCGGAGCAACGCCAGCGCTGGTCCTATTTGTGCTAATCTTTTTTCAGCACATGATTGCCTATGGTTTTGCGGAGCGGATTGTGAGGCGACGTGAGTTCATCGCGCTCCTTGGCGGCGCGGCGGCAGCGCGACCACTCGGCGCGCATGCGCAGCGCCCGACAGCGCGCATCCTCTATTTCACTTACTCGGCCGGCTACCGGCATCAGGTCCTGCCGCTTTCCAAGGCAATCCTGGCTCAGCTCGGCGGCAATTCGGGTATCTTTGAGGTCACTGCAACGGAAGACCCGTCTGAATTTTCGACCGAAAACCTCGCGCGCTACGCCGCGGTGATGTTCTTCACATCCGGAGAGCTTCCGATGAGCGACGCACAAAGGATGGCTCTTCTCAACTTTGTGAGTTCGGGCGGTGGGTTCATCGGTGTTCATTCGGCGACGGACACATTCTACACGTGGCCGGACTATCTCGATTTGGTCGGCGGCTACTTCAATGGTCATCCCTGGCATCAGGCCGCGACCATCAAGGTGGTTGATCCCAGCGACCCTCTGGTGGCGTTTCTCGGGAGTTCATTCCAGATCGAGGACGAGATCTACCAGATCAGCGACTTCGACTATCGTGGATCAAGTGTGCTTCTGCGCCTTGACCCAAACTCGGTGGACCTCGGCAAGAGCGGCGTGCATCAGCGATTCTATGGTTGGCCTCTCGCATGGACCCGCCTCTACGGCGAGGGGCGCGTATTCTATACGGCGCTGGGCCACGAGCCGTCAGTCTGGCAGGACTCCCGCTACCAGCGCCTCCTCACGAACGCTATCCTCTGGTCGATGCGAAAGTAACGAGCGAGTATCGACACCGCCGCCGCTCATTGCTTCTATTGGGCCAACGCATGCCACAATTCGTCTGCTGCGTGATTGCGACAGTCGGGCGATCTGAATAATCTGATCTCTATCGGGATATCGAACTGCGGTGGCCCTGCGCCAACGAGCCGTCCCTGTTCCAGATCGTGTTTTGCCAATGTTCGCGGAAGCCACGCGACCCCATGGCCTTCGCGCGCCATCGTCATCAGCGTCGCGGCGAGATGTGAGGTAAAACCGGTCTCCATTTGCGCGATCGCATCCCGGCTCATCTGATGGGCGGAGAGGATCCGGCCAAGTCCGGAGGCATGGCTATACGCGAGGAGACGTATCGGTCGAGCCGATGTGCCGGAGAGCGGCCATGCAGGCCGCCCGTCGGAATAGGGCGCGCAGAGCGGGACCAGACAATCATCGCCGACCCGCACGCTCTGGAAGCGCTCGGGTTCGAAACGCGTCGGCGCCTCTGGATGATAGTGACACAGCAGGAAATGGACCTCTCCGCCGAGCATGATCTCTTCGCAAGCTTCCATGCTGTCCGAAACCAGGTTGAGGGCGCCGAGGGCTTCAAAGCGCAGGTGGTTCCGAATCCATTCGGGGAAAAACGTGAAGGAAAGCGCGTGCGTTGCTGCGATGGACAGAGCGATCGTATTTCGCTCGCCCACCGATCGGGTATCGCGTCGCGCCCTTTCCAAACCACGGATCATGTCGGCAGCCAGCGGCTGAAAGTGCTGGCCGGCTGGCGTCAAGCTGGCGCCTTGAGCGCCCCGCACGAAAAGCGGGGTGCCGATCCAGTCCTCAAGCGCGCGTACGCGCCGGCTGAAAGCCGGCTGTGTTACGTTCCGCGCGTCGGCTGCGCGCGAGAAGCTCTTCAGTTCTGCCAGCGCCAGGAAGTCTTTGAGCCAGTCGAGATCCATGTCGATGCCGTTTGCGCATAACGCGAACCGATCATGGCATTGGCCAATCCGCCCTGTCCAGAAGTACCCATCGAGGCAGATCGCCCGAAGGAGAACATCATGCGCATCATCGACGTCTGTGAGATCACCAAGCCGATCTCGTCGCCCATCCGCAACGCCTATATCGACTTTTCGAAGATGACCGCGAGCCTCGTCGCTGTCGTGACCGATGTCGAACGCGATGGCCGCAGGGTCACTGGCTATGGCTTCAACTCGAACGGCCGGTACGGCCAGGGCGGTCTCATCCGCGAGCGCTTTCGCAACCGCATTCTGGAAGCAGACCCCAAAAGCGTCCTCAACCAATCCGGTGATAACCTCGATCCGCACAAGCTCTGGGCGGTAATGATGAGCAACGAGAAGCCCGGGGGGCACGGCGAGCGTTCAGTTGCGGTCGGAACGCTCGACATGGCGGTCTGGGACGCGACGGCCAAAATCGCGGGAAAACCGCTGTTCCGGTTGCTCGCTGAGCAAAAGGGGCGCGAGGCCAACCCTCGCGTCTTCGTCTACGCCGCCGGCGGCTACTACTACCCCGGCAAGGACAATGCGGCGCTGCGGGCAGAAATGCGCGGATATCTCAATCGCGGCTACAACGTCGTGAAGATGAAGATCGGTGGCGCATCCATTGACGAGGATCGGCGCCGCATCGAGGCGGTTCTGACCGAAATCGGCTCCGAGGCTCAACTGGCTGTCGACGCCAACGGCCGTTTCGACCTTCAGACCGGCATCGCTTATGCCAAAATGCTCCGCCAGTACCCGCTGTTCTGGTATGAGGAGGTCGGTGACCCCCTCGACTATGCCCTTCAGGCAGCGCTCTCGGAATTCTATCCCGGCCCGATGGCTACCGGCGAGAACTTGTTCTCGCACCAGGATGCGCGCAACCTTCTGCGCTACGGCGGAATGCGCCCGGACCGCGATTGGCTGCAGTTCGACTGCGCCCTGTCTTACGGCTTGGTCGAATATCTGCGCACGCTCGACGTGCTGCATCAATTCGGTTGGTCGCCGTCCCGCTGCATTCCGCACGGCGGCCATCAGATGTCGCTTAACATCGCAGCAGGACTGGGGTTGGGCGGCAATGAGAGCTATCCTGACCTCTTCCAGCCGTACGGCGGCTTTCCGGATGGGGTGAAAGTCGAGAACGGTCACATCGTCATGCCCGAGCTTCCCGGAATCGGGTTCGAGGGCAAGTCGGACCTTATCAAGGTCATGCGCGATCTGGCTGAGTGAGCGTAACGCGATCTGCGGTGTCGTTGCGATCCTCGCCATCTCCGACGAGGCAAGAGGCGAGCTCCGCAGCGATGTCCGCAACGCCGAATTATCATTCGGCGAGGGACCATAAGGTCACATCGACGTTTTCATCCGCCCGGGTATAGTCCCCTGCACAATAAAACCTAAGGGAGGAGACAATGATGAGGACAATTCTGGTCGCCGCTGCATTCGCCGCCCTGACCACCGGTGCATCCGCTCAGGACAAGCGCCCTGACTACGGCACCGCGGTCAATGCCGCAGGTGCGAAGAAGATCGCAGCCGGCGTCCTCGCCGAATGCCAGAAGAACGGGTGGAACGTGGCTGTCGCTGTGGTCGATAATCACGGATTCCTCGTGTATTTCGAACGCATGGACAACACGCAGACGGGCAGCATGGACATCGCCGTCGGTAAGGCGAGGTCCGCGGCGACCTATCGGCGCCCGACACGCGTTTTCATGGAGGCGATCAACAAGGGCGGGCCGGCCACGGCCACACTTCCCGGTGTCTTCGCCTCGCCGGGCGGATTGCCGATCATGGTCGATGGCAAGGTCACTGGCGGCGTGGGAGTGAGCGGCGTCACCGGCGACCAGGACGAGCAATGCGCGAAGGCCGGACTCGGGACTACATAAGGAATTGCATCCTGCACTCCAGCGTACCGTGACGCGCGCCCAGGCGACCTACGCCGGGACGCGCCCGCCGAAAAACGGCATCAGCGCCCGGCTCAGCGCGTGCGGCCGCTTGGACGTGAAGATGATCTCGGCCCCGGCCTCATTGCTTTCCCGGCCTGGTGACGCCAGTAGCTCGGACACGCGTCGGGCGATGGCGGGCGCCGGGTCGATCCAGTCGACCGGCCAGGGTGCGAGCTTGGTCATGCGGTCGAGCAACAGCGGATAATGGGTGCAGGCCAGCACGACGGTGTCGGTGCGATCTTCGCCACTGCCGACAAAGCAGGGGACGAGCTCCGCCGCGATATCCTCGTCGCGCACGTCGTTTCCGCTGAGTGCGGCTTCGGCCAGCGAAGCGAGTTCTGCCGATCCCACCAGCGTCACTTCGCAGCCTTGCGCGAAATCATTGATCAGGCGCCTGGTGTATTCGCGCTTGACGGTGCCCTTGGTCCCGAGCACCGATACGCGCTTGGTCTTCGAGCTGGCGCAGGCCGGCTTGATCGCAGGCACGGTGCCGACGAACGGCACGCTATAGGCGTTGCGCAGGTGCGACATCACGAGCGTGGAAGCAGTGTTGCAGGCAATCACCACCAGGGCAGGGACGTGACGTGCGAGCAGCTCACCGACCAGCGGGACCACGCGGGCGATAATCTGATCCTCACCGTGATGGCCGTAGGGGAAGAACGCGTCGTCGGCGACATAGACGTAGTGCGCGTCGGGCCGGGTGCGAACGATCTCGCGCAGGACCGTGAGGCCGCCAAGGCCGGAGTCGAAGACGAGGATTTTCGGCGGGGATGACACGCTGCGACCTTAGCCGATTTGCGGTTACCGTCAGGTTGCTTCGAGGGTGCCGGCGGGAGTCACGGCGGTTGCGACAATTTGGAACCATCTGAATCGGCTTGGCAAGGCCGGAAAACTGCTGGGGTGGCTACCCAGGACGTCCTGCAAGCGTGGATGCTCGCCGCCAATCGGTCAGGTGGATTGAGGAAGTCGCGCGATGACTTTGATTTCAAAATCGAAGCCCGCTAGCCAGTTCACCCCCACCGCAGTCCAGTTCGGATAGGGCGGTTCACCGATCTCCTTCAGGCGAACTGCGTTGACCGCCTCCCACTGTGCGGCCGGATTGGTATGGAACGTGGTCACGTCAACGACGTCGTCAAATGTGCAACCGGCAGACTTCAGCACGGCCGAGAGATTGTCGAAGGCAAGCTGGACCTGCTTTTCGAAGACCGGCTCGGGCGACCCGTCATCGCGGCTGCCGACTTGGCCCGAGACGAGCGGATCGCCGCCGAATAACGGTTGATCTCGTAGAGCGCCTGCCGGCCGGCAGGGAAGATTGCATCGCGTTTGGCCATGACGTCACTCCTGTTCAAAGGCAAGCCAGACCTCCACGGGTCCGGCTGTTTGCATCCTACTCGAGCGATAAATTGACATACGCTCCGTATGTTTCTATAAATCACATACGCGGCGTATGTCAACTAGCATACGGGGCGTATGTAATTGCGGAGATAGCGGTGGCCGCGAAGCGACGCGCACAGATGGTGGAGGAAACCCGGGCCAAGCTCATCCAGGCCGCCCGTAAGGCTTTCGCGACCAAAGGCTATGCGGCGGCGTCGATGGACGATTTGACCGCCGAGGCCGGCCTGACGCGCGGCGCGCTCTATCACACCTTCGGCGACAAGAAGGGTCTGCTGCAGGCCGTGATCGAGCAGATCGACGCGGAAATGGTGGCGCGAATGCGCGCTGTACAAGATCAGGCGGAGACCCGGTGGCTCGGCTTTCTCGCCGAGGGCGTCGCCTATATCGAGATGGCGCTGGAGCCGGAGATCCAGCGCATCATGCTGCTAGACGGACCGGCCGTGCTCGGCGATCCATCGCTATGGCCCAACCAGACCGCGTGTCTTCGCTCGACGACGCAAACGATCCAGGCGCTTATCGACGAAGGGACGGTGAGGCCGATGGATGCGGAAGCTGCCGCGCGGCTGATCAATGGAGCGGCGCTCAACGCCTCGCTCTGGATTGCCGCAGCCGACGACCCGCGCGCCGTCTTTGCAAAGGCTGTCGAGGCTTTCCGATATCTCGCGGTCGGCTTGCTGCAGACCGAGAGATGACCGTCAAGCGTTCGGACGGCGTGCGTTGTCAGCTCTCGCCGAACACGCGTTTGAAGATCGTGTCGACGTGCTTGAAATGATAGCCGAGGTCGAACTGCTCCTCGATTTCGGCATCGCTCAGGTGCTTCTTCACGTCGGGGTCTTTTTTCAGCAGCGTCTGGAAGTCGCCTTCGCCGCGCCAGACCGGCATGGCGTTGCGCTGGACGTATTTGTAGGCGTCCTCGCGGCTGGCGCCCTTCTGCGTCAACGCGATCAGAAGCCGCTGCGAATGCACGAGACCGCCGAGGCGGTCGAGGTTCTTCTGCATGTTGGCGGGATAGATCAGGAGCTTCTCGATCAGGCCGGCAAGCCGCATCAGTGCGAAGTCCAGCGTCACGGTGGCATCCGGCCCGATCATGCGCTCGGCCGAGGAGTGCGAGATGTCGCGCTCGTGCCAGAGGGCGACGTTTTCCATCGCCGGCATCGCATAGGCGCGCACCATGCGCGACAGGCCGGTCAGATTTTCCGACAGCACCGGGTTGCGCTTGTGCGGCATCGCCGACGAGCCCTTCTGGCCCTCGGAGAAGAACTCTTCGGCTTCCAGCACCTCGGTGCGCTGCAGGTGCCGGATTTCGATGGCGAGCCGCTCGACCGAAGAGGCGATCACGCCAAGTGTCGCAAAATACATGGCGTGACGGTCGCGCGGGATCACCTGGGTCGAGATCGGCTCCGGCTCCAGCCCCATCGCTTTCGCGACGTGCTCTTCGACGCGCGGGTCGATCTGCGCAAAAGTGCCGACGGCGCCCGAAATCGCGCAGGTCGCGACTTCCTTGCGGGCGGCGACCAGCCGCTCGCGGGCACGGGAGAACTCCGCATAGGCATAAGCGAGCTTGAGCCCGAACGTCACCGGCTCGGCATGGATACCATGGGAGCGGCCGATGGTCGGCGTCATCTTGTGCTCAAAGGCGCGCTTCTTCAGCGCGGCCAGAACCTTGTCGAGGTCTGATATCAAGAGGTCGGCTGCGCGGGTGAGCTGCACGTTGAGGCAGGTGTCGAGCACGTCGGAGGACGTCATGCCCTGGTGGACAAAGCGGGCCTCGGGGCCGACGATTTCGGCCAGATGGGTCAGGAAGGCGATCACGTCGTGCTTGGTCTCGCGCTCGATCTCGTCGATCCGCGCCACGTCGAAGGTGGCGTGCTTGGCCTTGGCCCAGATCGTCTTCGCCGCCTCCCTGGGGATCACGCCAAGTTCCGCCAGCGCATCAGCCGCATGCGCCTCGATCTCGAACCAGATCTTGAAACGCGTCTGCGGCTCCCAGATGGAAGCCATTTCCGGGCGGGTATAGCGGGGGATCATCGAAAACTCCGAAACGGGCAAGCGAGGCGCACGAGGCGGCTCCCGGCCGATTTGTTTTTACGCCGTGCTTTAGCAAATCGTGTCGGGGGAGGCCACCCGTACGGCGGCCGCGAGCGGGGAAAACCGGGCCGCCGCTACAGGCTGGCCAGTCCGCATTCCACAGCCAGGCGGACCAACTGCGCATCCGTCCGCATGCCGGTCTTGGTCTTGATCAGGTAGTGGTAGTTCTGCACGGTCTTGATGCTGAGATTGAGGTTCGAGGCGATCTGCTCGGTGGTTGCGCCGGCGGCCAATTGCCTGAGGATCTCGATTTCCCGCTCGCCCAGTTGATCGAGCAGCGATCCCGAGGGGGAGAGGCTTTCCAGCGCCAGCACGTGGGCGATGTCGTCGCTCATCGCCGGTTCGCCGCGGACCAGTGAACGGATCGCCCGGATCAGCGCTGATGGGTCGGAGCCCTTCGTGACGTAGCCGTTCGCGCCGGCATTGAAGGCGGCCTTCACCTGCGCCGCCTCGCTGTGCATGCTGAAGACGAGAATGCGGGTGTCGGCGGAGCGGGCGCGAATGTTCCTGATCGCCTCGAGCCCGCTGGCGCCCGGCATCGATATGTCCATGACCACGACGTCAGGCGCGTGCGCCTTGAACGCGCGATAGGCGTCGGCGGCGTTTTCGGCCTCGGCCACCACCTGGAAATCGTCCTGGTGCTCCAGCACGCGCCGGTAGCCTTGCCGGACCACGGGATGGTCGTCGACGAGCAGGATCGAAATGCCTTTGGTCTGCGACGCGGTCATCAGGCTGCAAGCGGGATCGTGGCGGCCACGCTCACCCCGCGGTTCGCATCCGCGATCGACAGCGAGCCGCCGAGCGCGGCGACCCTCTCGCGAATGCCGGTCAGGCCGAAGCCGGGAGAGCGGGCCAGTTTGGCCGCATCGCCGCCGCCATCGTCCTCGACGTGGACCAGCAGCGCGTTTTCCGCGCCGGTGCGCCGCTCGATCCGCAGCACGATCACCCGCGCCGAACTGTGCCGCAAGGAATTGGTCAGGCACTCCTGGGCGACCCGATAGGCGGTCGCAGCGACGGCGCCGCGGACGTCGGCGAGATCGCCCTTGAGATCGAGCTGGATCATCGGCTGCGTCGCATTGCGCGAGCGCCAGCTATCGACGAGATCGACGAGGCAGGCTTCGAGCCCGAGTTCCTCGGCGGGCGGATGGCGCAGGCGGTTCAAGGTATCGCGCAGGCACGCCATGATGCGATGGGTGGCTTGCGAGATCATCCGCGCGTCCTGCGCGACCTCGCCTCTCGCCGTTTCCCGCGCGCTGGTTGCTTCGATCGTGTTGGCGAAAGCGAGGATCGCCGTCAGGTTCTGTCCGAATTCGTCGTGCAGCTCACGGGCAAGCGCCCGCCGCTCGTCGCTGCGGATTTCGAGCAGGCGCCGGGTCAGCGCGGCGCGTTCCTCCATGGACTGTGCGAGGCGGTCGCCGAGATCTCCGACGGCCTGTCCGATCATGGCAAGTTCCATCGATCGGAAGCGGGGCAGCGACGTGCTGTATTGCCCGCGCGCCATCCGCTGCAGCGCGGCGACGATCTGCCGCGCCGGCGCAAGCGTATGCGCAATCGCAAGCGAGGCAAGCAGCGCGATCGCCACCGCCATCAGCAGGGCGACGTGGATGTTGTCGAGGATGTGCTGCCAGGCGAGTGCGATGGCGGCATTTGGATCGGCGGCGGCCGAGACGCTGCCTGCATTGGCCGCGCGGGTACTGATCGGCCGGACGACCGCGGCGTGATCCCCAAGCAGTGTCTGCACGGTGGCCGCGAACCAGCGCGGCGGAGCTTGGCCGATTCCCTTGCTCTGTCCGCAGAGCGGCTTCTCGAACGCGCCCGCCGGCTCGAGCCGGACGCAGATGCCCGGCGAGATCAGCCCCATCGTTTCGATGGTGCGCCATTCCGGCACCGGCAGCAGTTGCTCGCGCATTCTGTTGCTGCGCAACATCAATTCGCGCCAGTAGAGCGCTTCCAACGCCACCGAGACACGCTCAGCGGAAGCGGCCGTGGCACGATCGACGCTGCGATGCGCGTCGATCGTCGCCCAGATAGTCGCCGCTCCCAGGCACAGGATGACCACGAGAAACAAGCGGGCGACGAGCTGAAGCACGAGGCGCATGCGATCACTCCCGAACGTGCGGATAAGCGTAACAGCACCGCCAACCCGTGCCAATGCAGTGGGTTCTAATTCGGGAAAATTTCCCAACCAACCGTGGGCATATGTCTTTGGACGCGGTCGTGACCGCTGATCTATCAAAGCCAAGGGACGTGTTTGCAGGCGGCTTTCCGGCCGCAGCGCGCCATTCCAGGGAGCTGACGCAGCATGAGTGCAACGGCTGGCGGGAAGACCGCATCATCCGGCGCGGATACGTCGGAACGCAGCGTACTCCTGCTATGGATGATCTTCACCGGGCTCTCCGTTTTCGCCGTGGTCGTCCTATGGCGATACGGTCTGCTCCATCTCATGATCATTTCAGACCGCACCTACATTTCGAGCGTCATTGCCGTCCTCTATATCGTCACTTGCTTCCATTGCTTCTGGCGGACGCGCGCGATCGCGCGGGAAGGCGAGATCACGCGACGCTGCCGCGCGATCCTGTCGGTCCCGGGCGGCGCAAGGGGGCTGGACGAGGATGCACGCGCCTTGCCGGGCGGGCTGGTGACGGATCACATCCGCAGCCTGGTGCAGAAGGCCAGCGCACAGGACGCCGGGCGCATCGACCAGACGCTGCTGCTCCGCTCGCTCGCCGACCGGCTGCGTGGCTCCAACGGATTTGGCGCGTTCGTGTCCGACACGCTGATGAAGCTCGGGCTGCTCGGCACCATCATCGGCTTCATCATCATGCTGGCGCCGATCGCCACCCTCGATGCGGCCGACAAAGTCGCGATGAAATCATCGATGGGCCTGATGAGCGACGGTATGGCGGTGGCCATGTACACGACGCTGGCCGGCCTGATCGGCTCCATCCTCGTGAAGATCCAGTACTACATGCTGGATGCCGCGACCCAGCGGGTGTTTTCCGATGCCGTCATGCTGACCGAGACGCACGTCACCCCGGCGCTGGAGCGCCATCCTGGAACGCCGGCATGATGGATGATTTCGGTCTCTATCCGCGCGAGGAGGCCTTCGATCCGCTCGGCGTCATGCTGTTCAAGGCGCTGCAGGTGATTGCGTTCCTGTTCTTCCTGGCGCTGCTCGCAGTCTCGCCGGACGCGAAGGACGGCAAAATCGATTCCAAGGCCGAGTTCATCATCACGATGGACTGGCCGGACAATCATCCCGACGATCTCGACCTGTTCGTGCAGGATCCCGCCGGCAACATCGCCTGGTATCGCCACCGCGAAGCCGGTTTCCTCACGCTCGACCGCGACGACCGCGGCGGCGCCAACAATTTCATCATCGTCAACGGCAAGAAGATTGCGTCGCCGATCAGGGAAGAGATCGTCACCGTGCGCGGCATCGTCGCCGGTGAATACACCGTCAACGTCTCTCACTTTCAGGCGACGACCGGCCAGCCCGTCGCGGTGAGCGTGAAAGTCCAAAAACTCAATCCGACCGCACAGGTGATCTTCGACAACAAGCTGACGCTCGACCACACCGGCGAGGAAAAGACCGCGCTGCGTTTCTGGCTCGATGCCGAAGGCAAGGTGCTCGACGTCCAGCAGCGGCCGAAGTCGCTGATGGAGACGTTCCGTAACGTCCGCGCCAATGGCGCGGATCTCGATCCGAAAACCGGCGTCAGGGTGCCGCGTCGTGAATAGCCTGCAATCGGTCGTCCTCACGCTCTCTCTCAGTTACGCGCTGATCGGCGCGCTGTTGCTGATTGTCCTGGTCTATGCGCGCTTGCCCTGGTCAGCCAAGGCAGTCGCCGTGGTGGTGACGAGCGCGTTCTACATTGCGAGCTTCGCGGGTGTGCGCGGCCTGTTGGGGTGGGCCAGCATCGACAGGCTGCCCGCAAGCTTCAAGCTGTTGCAGGCCCGGATCGTGGAGCCGCACTCGCTGGAAGGCGACCCGGGCTCGATCTATCTTTGGGTCGAAACCCTCGACGACGGCAACCGGCCGAGCGGTGTGCCAAGGGCCTTTCGCATTCCCTATAGCGACAAGCTCGCGCAGAAGACCGACAAGGCGGCCAGTGAGATCGCCGCCGGCCGCCCGCAGGGCGGTCGCGCCGCCGATTTTGGCGATGGCGGGGGCCGCCTGCTCGAGGCCGCCCGGGAGTACATCATGCCCACGGCGATCATCGATACGTCGGGAGGCGACCCCTCCACGGGCGGGGGATTGGCCGCCGCGCCCCGCGACGGCGACGGGGTGTCGTTTGCGCCGCTGCTCCCGCCGCGGATGCCGCCCAAGGACGAGCAGTAGGCTTGGGGCGCGGGGAAGCGGCGGGCCCGGGAGGTCGGTCAATCACGGATTATTGACTGACAGATATCGAAATCTGTCAGCGAGAGATGCTATATCCATTGCTGACGCCGGTACGGGGCGTCACCCGGCTCGTTGGCCCTGAGCCGGGGACTTGCAAAGGACTACGCCATCATGACTGCCCATCTCATTCATCTCACCGCCCAACTCCAGCGCTGGCTCAATCAGAGCGTCGCCCGCCATCTGGCCGCCCAGGCCGAGCGGTTGGAACCGGTGAAACATTAATCCGCCAAAGGATTTACAACGCGGATTGCAAGGGGATTAGAATGACCACCCGTCCCATCGTTTCGCAGGTGCGCGCATGAACGAAGTCGTGGTTTTGACCCCCGAACGAATCCTGGAGGTCACCGAGGACGTCTTGCGCCGCTATGGGCTCGCCAAGGCAACGGTGGTGGACGTCGCCCGCGCGCTGGAGGTCAGCCACGGCAGCGTCTACCGCCATTTCCCCAGCAAGGCTTCGCTGCGCGAGGCGGTGGCCAAGCGCTGGCTCGACCGTCTCAGCGCGCCGCTCCTGAAGATCGCTGAAAGTTCCGGCCCGGCGCCGGCGCGGCTGGATCAGTGGCTGCGCACGATGTTTTCGATAAAGCACAAGCGGCTCGGCGACGACCCCGAGATGTTTGCGACCTACCTGACGCTGGCGCGCGAGGCCTGCAAGTCCGTGAACTGCCACAAGGACTGCCTGGTCGATCAGATTGCGCTGATCCTGACCGATGGCGTGAAGCAGGGCGAATTCCAGGTCGCCGATGTCAAGGTGACGGCACGTGCCATTTTCGACGCCACCAGCCGCTTCCACCATCCCGCACATGCCGAGGAATGGAATGAGCCGGGCGCCCCGGCACGGATCGATGCGCTGCTGGCGCTGCTGCTTAAGGGGCTTGAAGCGCCGCGCAAGCACTGACGATCCTTCTGAAACCGACTTGCAGCCCGTTTTCCCGCGAGCCGTGAGGACGCCCTCTGTTGGCGGCACTTCCATTTCAAGCCGTCAGCGATGTCGCTATTGGTGGACCCAAGGCGGAATATTCGAGCAACGGACGTTCGGCTTTGGCTGAGCGGCGCCGGACGCGCAAGAAGCTGTAATCCGACGTTTTCTGGCAGATATCTGCTCAATTCTGTTCCCATCGGAAATCCACCCGCGCGAAAGGCATCCTGCTCGTCGACTGTTCCGCATATGATGCTTTGGCAATCTCATGGGTCCGCTTATCTCTTGGGACTGGAGCAAACGCATGAAGCGGTGTCCGGGCCAGCAGAAGCGCGGAGGTGCGAACAAATCCGGCGACCTCGATCTGGCCCGTGAATATTATCGACAGCGCGCCTGGGCCGATGCTTACCAGGCGTTCTTGCGCGCCGACCAGGAAGCCTCGTTAGCTGCCGAAGCTCTCGAACTGCTGGCGATGGCCGCATACCTGGTCGGCCGGGACGAGGATTATCTCAAGGCGCTCGAACGAGCCTACAATGCGCACCGGGATACTCCCCGGCGCCTTCGCGCCATCCGTTGCGCGTTCTGGCTCGGCTTTCGCCTGCTAATGCGCGGCGAGATGGGCCGTGCGAACGGCTGGTTTTCCCGTGCACAACGTTTGCTGGAGCGTGACACGCGCGAATGCGCCGAGCGGGGCTATTTGCTGCTGCCGGTCGTCGAGCAACGTCTCGGATCTGGTGAGCACGAGGCAGCGTTCGTCGCTGCAGCCGAGGCCGCCGCAGTCGGCGAGCGCTGTGGCGATCCGGACCTCGTCGCTTGTGCCCGCCACCAGCAGGGCCGCATACGACTGCAGCAGGCGCAGCTCGGAGCCGGACTCGCGCTCTTGGATGAGACCATGGTCATGGTCACTTCTGGAGAACTGTCGCCGCTGGTGACAGGCTTGATGTATTGCAGCGTGATCGCGGCCTGTCAGCAGGTATACGCACTCGACCGAGCCCGCGAATGGACAGGCGCCCTGGCGCGTTGGTGCGAAGGCCAGCCCGATATGGTCGCCTTCGCCGGGGTTTGCCAAGTGCATCGCGCGGAGATCCTGCAGTTGCAGGGCGCCTGGCCTGAGGCGATTGAGCAAGCGCGGCGCGCCTGCGCGCGGTCGCAGGGCTTCGACCGGCGGGCTGCCGCCGGAGCGCTCTACCAGCAGGCAGAGGTCCATCGTCTGAAAGGGGAGTTTGCAGCGGCTGAAGAGGCGTATCGAGGCGCGAGCCAGCTTGGCCTGGAGCCCCAGCCGGGCTTGGCGTTGCTGCGCCTTGTGCAGGGACGGCCCGACGCGGCCGTCACCGCCATCCGCCGCGTCGCAGGCACGACGGCGAGCCGCCTGAAACGCATGGGTTTGCTGCCCGCCTATATCGAGATCACATTGGCCGCCGGTGACGTTCAGGACGCACGCAACGCCTGCCGAGAACTCGAGGACATTGCGCGGAGCTTCGATATGAGCGTCCCGGATGCAATGGCCGCGCAGGCCTGCGGAGCGGTGGACCTCGCCGAAGGGGACGCGCGGGCCGCACTCGGTTCGCTGCGCCGTGCCTTCGAGGTGTGGCAGGGGATCCCGGCGCCCTACGCGGCTGCGCGCGTGCGCGTGCTGATCGGACGGGCCTGCCGCGCCCTCGGAGACGAGGACGCTGCCGATCTGGAGTTCGACGCGGCCCGGACCGTTTTCGAGCGTTTAGGTGCCGGCCCCGATCTCACACAGATCGGCTCACTGACGAAGGGCGTCGCTTCCAGCAATGTGCATCGCCTAACCCCGCGTGAGCTTGATGTTCTTCGCCTGGTCGCCGCCGGCGAAACCAACAAGGCGATTGCTGGCAGGCTCTCCCGAAGCGAGAAGACGGTCGATCGGCACGTCAGCAACATCCTCGCCAAGCTTGATGTCCCCTCGCGGGCCGCGGCGACGGCCTTTGCGTGCCGACACAAGCTGATCTGAACACTGAGATTAAGGTCGAAGGTTTCTTCGATCAGCTTCGGACGGTCAAACAGGCGAGCCGGACGCGGCTTCCGGGTGCAACCACGGGAGCCGTTCGCCTGCAAACGCCGCTCCCGTGGGCTTGAGCTTCTCGGGTTCTTCGAACGCGCCGAGATGAAAGTGCGTCTCATTGGGCCGTCGCTGGTTCGCGCAGGTCAGGGTCGAGCCGCACCTTGCGCAGAACCCGCGCTCCACGCCCGGCGATGAATTGTATTTGCTGATCGCTCCGCTCGTTACCGTGACGGCGGAGTCGTCGAAGGCAACGAAGACGGATGCCGGCGCTCCGGTATGGCGCCGGCAACTCTCGCAGTGGCACCACAGGACCCATTTCGGGCGCCCAGCCGCATGGAAGCGTACGGCACCGCAGAGACAACGTCCCTCGAATGTATCGCTCATATCGTTTCTCCTTCCCGGCGGCTTGCCGCCGGCTTCGACATGTCGCGATCGTGCCATACCTACGGCGCCCGCGAATGGGGAAGATCACCCATACGTCTGCAAGGGCCCGATTGGGCGTTCTCCCGAAGCGCCGGCTCCCGTTTCTCTCTAGCACCAGCCATGGCACGCCGCGGACCCGCGATGCGCCGAGCCCGCGTCTGATTTGTCAGTACAAGGAGAGAGCCGCGATGACCAAGGCATTCGACGCAATCGTAGTGGGCGCCCGCTGCGCGGGATCGCCGACCGCAATGCTGCTGGCCAGGAAAGGATATCGGGTTCTCGTGGTCGACCGCGCAACTTTTCCGAGCGACACGGTCTCTACGCACATCTTGCATCCCCTTGGCGTAAGTGCCCTGTCCAGTTGGGGCCTTCTCGATCGCCTGACTGTGACCGGATGCCCGCCGATCGACAGCTATGCTTTCGACTTTGGTCCTTTCACGATTGTGGGCGCGCCAGGCACGAGTGAAGCGCCGGTTGCGTACTGTCCGCGCCGCACGATACTCGACAAGCTGCTCGTCGATGCTGCGGCTCAGTCCGGCGCGGAAGTTCGCGAAGGCTTCGCCGTGGATGAAATCTTGATCGAGGACGGGCGGGCGGTCGGCATCAAGGGCCGCTCGAAGCATGGCGGCCCTATCACCGAGCGCGCTGAAATCGTCGTCGGCGCCGACGGCAGACACTCGTTCGTGGCCGAAGCGGTCCAGCCAGAGCACTATGACGAGAAACCCATTCTGCTCGTCGCGTATTACACCTACTGGAGCGGACTGCCGATGTTCGGCAAGTTTGAGCAATATATCCGTGACGGGACCGGATTTGCCGCCGCTCCAACCCATGACGGGCTGACGATGGTGATCGCCGGTTGGCCATACGCAAGGTTCGACGATTGCAAGAAGGACATCGAAGGGAATTACCTGAAGACCATCGCGCTGGCGCCGGCGTTCGCCGACCGCCTGCGCGAAGCCAAGCGGGAAGCGCGCTTCGCCGGTGCGGCGGTGCCGAACTACTTTCGCAAGCCCTACGGCCCCGGCTGGGTGCTCGTGGGCGACGCGGGCTACAACCGGGACTTCATCACTGGACAAGGAATCATGGACGCCTTCCATGACGCCGAGCTCTGCGCGGTCGCGCTCGACAGGGCCTTCTCGGGAGCGCAGCCGTTCGACGCGGCGATGAGAGACTACCATCGCGCGCGCGATTCACGGGTGGCGGCAATGTATGAATTCACCTGCATGCTGGCGACGCTGGAACCACCGCCACCGGATCTGCAGCGCCTCCTTGGCGCGATTCACGGCAACCAGAGAGCTATGGATGCGTTCGCGCGGATGAATGCCGGAACAATATCACCCGCTGAGTTCTTCGCGCCGGAAAACGTCAATGCGATTACGGCCGCTTAGGACGACCGATGCTGCAGACGTTGCTGGGCAACGCAGCTCAATCGAGAGTTTGGACCGGAGGCAGCGTTGTGCCGGAGCGCGGCGGGTTTGGCACGGGATAGCTGGTGACGCGGCCGCTCCGTTCGGCCTGACCGGCGGAGGATGCGGGGCCTACCGCTTCCGCCCTGGCGCCTCGCACGCTGTCCCTTGAGGTATGTCTGCGGTGCCGCGACGAGCGCGAGCCTTCCAGTCCCCACGAGCGCGATATCGAAGGCCCGGCCGTATAGCCGACGAAGGCGCCGGCGACAGCCCCAATCGGGCCCAGCACGACCGCGCCGGCCACGGCGCCGAGGGCCGCGTCGCCTGCGCGCTGCGCGAGCGCGGCAGAGGGCACGAGTACCAGGAGCATTGCGGCTGTGGTGAAGGCCTTGATCATATTTCTGTCCCGTCCGTGAAAGGCGGGATGCTGGTCCGCGTTTATGGCGAGATGCGTGAAGCTTTGTGGCTACAGCATGGACTTTCGGGTTCCATGGCCCGTCGCACGTCCCCTGTGGCTTTCCTGCCAGTTGTTCCCGCGACGTGCGCGCCCGACGGCATCGCCTGCGGGTTCGGCGCATGAGGGACGGACGATCGCGTCAGACCGCTTCGCCGCGCGCCAGCGCCGCCGCGTTGCGGATCGCGGAAATGTTGGCCTTGTAGCTGTCCACGGTGCCGCCCTTGAACACCGCGGAGCCCGCGACCAGCGCGTTGGCGCCGGCGGCGGCCAAAAGGCCAGCGACATCAGGACCGACGCCGCCATCGACCTCGATGTCGATCGGACGTCCCGCGGCCATCGCCCTGACGTCGCTGACCTTGCTAAGCGCGGATTTGATGAAGGCCTGGCCGCCGAAGCCGGGATTGACCGACATCACAAGCACCAGATCGATCAGGTCGATGACATATTCGATCGTGCTCGCCGGCGTGCCCGGGTTGAGCGAGACGCCGGCTTTCTTGCCGAGCGCGCGGATCGCCTGCAGCGAGCGATGCAGATGCGGGCCGGCCTCGGCATGGACGGTGATGTGATCGCAGCCTGCCTTTGCAAAGGCCTCGAGGTAGGGGTCGCAGGGCGAGATCATCAGATGCGCGTCGAAAATCTTCTTGGTATGCGGGCGCATCGCCTTGATGACATCGGGGCCGTAGGAAATGTTCGGCACGAAATGTCCGTCCATCACATCGAGATGGATCCAGTCGGCGCCCGCCGCGTCCACAGCGCGGACTTCCTCGCCGAGCTTGGCGAAATCCGCCGCCAGGATCGACGGTGCGATGACCAGGGGACGCGACGCAAATTGCTGGGACATGTGCGCTTTCCCGAAGGGCTTGCGAGAGGGCGGAATGGCCTCGCGTAACATGCAGCACGGCCGGGGGCAATGCGCGGCGCTGCCGTCTCCTGTGGGCGGAAAAATCTGCCGCGGCGGGCAGCTATTGCCGGGTTTGCCGATCGGACGGAGTGCGGAAAGGCCCGGTTTTATTGGGTTTTCTTCATGGCACGGCGCTTGCTGAGGAAAACGGAACACGAGCTGTGGGCCGCTTTGCGCGCGGCATTGTTGGAGTTCCGCCATGTTCTTTGCTCTGAGCGCCGCGTCATCGGCCATCGATGTCCTCAAGGCGCTGACGTCGTCCAAATCGTCTGCGCCAACCACCGGCCTCAGCCAGAACTTCGCAAGCTTCGGCCAGTCGTCCCCGACTGCGCCGGCTTCGATTGGTCCAGGGTCCGGCTCGGGCAACGGCTTTTCGACGATATCGCCGGAAACCATGAGCGCGCTGCTTGACGCGCAAAGCCAGTCCTCGACGGGATCGGCCACGGCTTCCAAGAGCCGTCACGCCGCGCTGAAGGACCTGTTCGGGCAGATCGATGGCGACGGTGACGGCAAGATCAGCAAGACGGAATTCGAAGAGGCGCTCGGCGCCGGTGGCACCAACCTCGCGCAGGCCGACAGCGTGTTCGGCAAGCTCGACCAGGACGGCGACGGCTCGGTCAGTCTGAAGGAACTGGCGTCGGCGCTCCGGCCCGACAAGGGCCATCATCGCGATCGCGATGAGGCGAGCGGTAGCGACGGATCAGGCTCCGATCCAGTCTCACAGGCACGGCAGGGCGCCACCACTACGACCGTCACCAACAGCGACGGTTCGGTAACGACGTCGCTGGCCTATGCGGACGGCTCGAAGGTGACGATGACGTCGCCGGCGTCGGGAAGCTCGTCCGCATCAGCGACATCGTCCTACAATTTCATCGAGCAGATGATTCAGCGCGAAGCCAAGGCAATCTCATCGAGCGCCACCGCGTCGCTCTCGGTCAGCGCCTGAGCGGACTATGCTCTAACCGAAACGATCGCCCCACGCCGGTAGCGCGCCGGCGAAGGGCAGCGCGGTCGCAGCATGGACGCCGCGCGCGATCGCGCGCGCGACCGTGTTGGCGGCCACCATGCCGAGTTCGGTGAGGCCGAACAATGGATCGATCGGCTTCTTGCCGGTCGCGGCGGCAAACACCACGTCGCCGTCCAGCGGCGCATGCACGGGATAGATGGCGCGCGCCATGCCGGTTTGCGCGATCATCGCGAGCCGCCTGGCCTGCGGTTTGGTCAGCACCGCATCGGTGACGACGACCACCAGCGTGGTGTTCTGCGACGGAGTAGCTGACGGCGCGCCCTTGAGGCGGGCTCTCAGCATATCGGGCGTAAACGAGGGCGGCAGTCCGTGCCCGCCAAACTCGTCGTCCTTCTCGAACGGCGCAGCCCAGAACCACGGGCCGTCGCCGACCGTCACGCTGCCCACCGCATTGACCACCGCGAGCGCGCCGACGGTCACGCCGCCGTCGGTCTGTGCCGAAGCGGAGCCGAGGCCGCCCTTGAAATTGGCAGTCGTCGCGCCGAGGCCGGCGCCGACGCTGCCGAGCGCGAAATCGACAGCCGCCGCACTGGCCGCGGCGTAGCCGAGATCGCGATAGGGGGGAAAGCGTCCCCATGCCTTGTTGCCGCCGTTGAGCAGATCGAAGCAGATCGCTCCCGGAACGATCGGGATGACCGCGTCACGGATGCGAAAACCGCGCCCCTGTTCGGCAAGCCAGGCCTGCACGCCGCCCGCGGCATCCAGTCCGAGCGCCGAGCCGCCGGCAAGCGCGATGCCGTCAATTGCCTCGACGGTGCTCTCAGGGCTGAGCAGCGCTTCTTCGCGGGTGCCGGGGCCGCCGCCGCGCACGTCGATCGAAGCCACGGCGGGCGAGTCGAACACGATCGCGGTGACGCCGGAGGCGACGCTTGCGTCATCGGCGTGGCCGACGCGAACGCCGGAAATATCTGTGAGCAGGTTTTTCAAAGCGCCGGTCCGTGAGGCTGCATCCGCCTTAATTCTACTGCGTCATTAGCCCCTCATGGTGAGGAGCGCGGAACGCGCGTCTCGAACCATGAGGCCCCGCCTGTGGCCTCCATCCTTCGAGACGCCCGCTCTGCGGGCTCCTCAGGATGAGGGTCGAAAGACTATGACGCAGTAAGACTAAGGCTTCCCACGGATATATCAGGCGCAGCGCTGCTTCAACTGGCCAGCGCCAGCCGGATCATCCGGGCAAGCTCGGACTTGCGATAGGGCTTTGCGAGCAGCAGCACGCCGGAATCCAGGCGGCCGTGATGGACGATGGCGTTTTCGGTATATCCCGAGGTGTAGAGCGTCTTGAGGCCAGGCCGGCGCTTCAGTGCTTCGTCGACGAGTTGGCGGCCGTTCATGATGCCGGGCATGATCACGTCGGTAAACAGCAGATCGACGTTCGAGACATCGTCGATGATGCGCAACGCATCGGAAGCGTTGGCTGCCTCCAGGGTGGTGTAGCCCAGGCTCTCGATCTGGGTCATCACATAGCGCCGCACCAGCGCATCGTCCTCGACGACGAGGACAGTTTCGTTGCCGCCCTCGATATTTCCCGAGACCAGCGCTTCCGCCGCGGTCTGCTGCAATCCCGTTGCCCGCGGCAAATAGATCTTGACGGACGTGCCGTGGCCTTCCTCGCTGTAGATCTTGACGTGGCCGCCCGACTGCTTGACGAAGCCGAACACCATGCTCAGCCCGAGGCCGGTGCCCCTGCCGACTTCCTTGGTCGTGAAAAAGGGTTCGAATACCCGTTCGAGCAGCGCAGGCGGGATTCCGGAGCCGGTGTCGCTGACTGCGATCATGACGTAATTGCCTGATGTGACCTCGCTGTGCATGCTCGCATAGTTTTCGTCGAGGAAGACATTGCTGGTCTCGAGCGCAAGCTTGCCGCCATTGGGCATGGCGTCACGCGCGTTGATGGCCAGATTGAGGACGGCCGTGGTGAGCTGGTTCGGATCGGCCAGCGCGGTCCACGCATCCTCGGCCAGTAGCGGCGTGATTTCGATGTGTTCGCCGAGCGTGGGGTGCAGCAGCTTGGCGGCCTCCAGCACCAGCGCATTGACGTCGACTTCGACGGGCTGCAGCGGCTGCTTGCGGGCAAAGGCGAGCAGATGTTTGGTCAAATTGGCCCCGCGTTCGGCGGCCTCATCGATCAGCTTGGCGACGGCGGCGAGCTGGGGCTGATCGGCGACCGCTTCTTCCAGAATGCCGATGGTGCCGGTGATCACGGTCAGGATGTTGTTGAAGTCGTGCGCGACGCCGCCTGTGAGCTGGCCGACCGCATCCATCTTCTGCACATGCCGCAACTGGGCTTCCGCGGCCTGCTTTTCGGTCAGGTCGCGGCCGATGAAGAAGTGGCGGCGGACTGGCTCCGACCACGTCCCGGTCCAGTTCAGCGCGACTGATTTGCCCTCCTTGCTGATATAGCGCGTCTCGAAATTGCGCTTGCTTTGTCCCCGTCGCCCCACCCGCATCTCCTTGCGGGTGTGTTCGAGGTCGTCGGGGTGGATGAACTTGATCGCGTTATGTCCGACCATTTCCGACGGCTGATAGCCGAGGATGTCGGTGACGCTCGGGCTGACCTGGATCAAATTCCCGACAGAATCGCTTACCAGGATGAGGTCGTTCGAAGATTCGAATATGCGCCGCCGCTCTTCCATCTCCTGGTCAAGCGCCTGCTCCGTTCGCTTGCTTTCCGTACGCGATGTTCCGAGCAGGCGCGCGAGCTTGGCTTGCAGGCCGACATTGTCGACGAGCAGCACGGCGAGCACGAAACTCGCGGCGCAGAGGCCGTAGATGCGGCCGAGATAGAAGCCGACATCGAACCGTGCCTCGTTCAGGATCGCCGAGAGGGCGATGTCGAACAACCAGGCGCTCATCACGACCATCAGCCAGACGTCGAGAACGAAGTGCGGCCTGCGAAGCCACAGCACGATCAATGCAGCGAAGCTCTGGCACCATACGGTCGAAACCACGGCGAGCATGACGGGCGTGTAATGACCGCCGCTCAGAAGAATCGGCAGACGATCGTGCTGCGCGGTGACGAGCCAGGTGAATGCGGTCATCGCGACACTGACCGCAACGATGCTCGTAACGACGGCCGCGCCGGCCGAGCCTCGCATCTTGTCGTTGTCGGTCGCCTTCAGTAGCGCGTAACCGAGCACCAATAGCGGGAATACGCCGTGCCAGACCATATAGAGCCAAACGGTGGTCTGCGGTCCCGCGCCGAGCAGCCCGCCGGGCGCAAACAGGCCGGGAAAGGTGAGGGCGTGGACGATCGCCGCCATCGCCGTGAACAAATATCCGCTCGCCAGCAACAGCAGCCCCCGTGAGCGGGTAATCGCGAACTGTGAAAACAGCAGGACAGCGGTGATCAGGTCGTTGATCGCCAATGCGGACTGGTAGCTCGCGACGAACGCCGGGACCGGGGCAAGCGGCACGCCGGCAAACGGCACGGCGCAGGCGAACAGTATCGCCGAGATGCCGACCACGGCCAGCGCAGCCATGCGATCGCTGCGCGTTGCCTTCATCGTGGAAAGAAAGATGTTGCGCTCGTCACCCATGTCGTCTTCCGGCCAAACTGGCAGCGCACGCGCCATCACAGAAGCTATGAGACCCGCAACAACAATGCATCCGATGCGGCCGGACATCCAGCCGATACCAGCAGGAATCGCACCGCCAAGCTACGCTAGCGGCGCCGCGGCGGGAATCAACCCAAGGTCACGTATCTATCACCTGAAGGAAACAGCAGGGGAAGCCGATTGGGGTAACCACCTCTTTACCGACCGGCTGAATAAAGACTGTGGAACTGCCGAAACCCACGGAGTCTCGTCGTAAGCTCGTGCGACCGACCCGGGAGGCTTCGATGCCCCGCGTGCTTGTTGTTGACGATCAGGCCGGCGTCCGCACGATGATTTCCATCGTGCTGCGTATCCATCGTTTCGAAATCGTCGAGGCAGACAGCGCCGCATCTGCATTGAAGCTGTTCGAAGATACGAGCTTCGACCTTGCGATCGTCGACATCTTTTTGCAGGGCACCAACGGCTCCGATCTGATTGCGGCGATGCGCGCCCGCGTGCCGGGCCTGCCCGTTATTGCGATTTCGGGAATGACCGCGCTGGACTTTCTGTCCGAAACGCCAGAACTTTCCGACGTCATCTGTCTGCAGAAGCCGTTTCGTCCGCTGGATTTGATGCGTGCAATCGAATTGGCGATGGGACCGGCCCGATCGCAGCGCGCTGCCGTTGCGGGGGCAATGCGTTAGCAGTCTTACCGCTCGGCGCGTCGCAGACCATTGCCATCGACAGTAACCTCGATGAGCGAAACCGGATCGGTGGCAAACTGCCGTTGCGACAACGGAACCGACAGGCGGCAAACGAGTCCTTCCGGGCGCCAGTCGAATTCCGCGCGGCCACCAAGCTGCGACTCGATGCTGGCGATGACGCTTCTGGTTCCGAACCCTCGCGACACCGGCTTCTCGACATGTGGCCCACCAGTCTCCGACCATATGATCTTGAGAAGGCCCGCCTGGTCTTCCCAACTCACCGACAGCCGGCCCGACAGCGCAGACAGCGCGCCGTACTTCGCCGAATTGGTGACGAGCTCGTGCAGCGCCAGCGCAACCGTCTGGGCCGTCGCCGGCTCGAATTGGACCTCCGGACCGGACAAGTCGATCTGCTCGCCGGTGGAATAGGGCGCCAGCTCCTCCGCGATCAATTTCCTTATCTCGGCGCCTTGCCAGCTCGACAACGAGAGCACGGTGTGCACACGCGCAAGCGCATTGATCCGTCCTTCGACGGAACGGACGTAGCTCTTCACATTCTCGCCGCGCGTCAGCCGGACGATGGATTGCGCGAGCGCCAGCGCGTTCTTGGCGCGGTGGTCGACCTCCCGGGCCAGCAGGCTTTGCCGCTCCTCGGCCTGCTTGCGTTCGGTGATGTCGACGGTGACGCCGCTGACGCGGATGACGCGGCCGCCCTTGTCGGTGCTTGCCGCCGCCGTTCCCGCGCACCAGCGCACCTCGCCATTCGGCCGGATGATGCGGAATTCCGCTTCGTATGACTTCGCGCCCCGGGCGAAGCTGGCCCACGCCTCGTGCAATTCATGAACGTCCTCAGGGTGAAGCAGCGCCTGGATATTGGCCGGCGTCAGTTCGAACTTGCCGGGATCGACGCCGAGGATCTGATACTGGCCTTCGTCCCACATGAAGTCGCCATTGACCCAGTCCCAGTCCCAGGAGCCCATCTTTCCGGCCGCGATCGCCAGACTGCGGCGCTGCTCGCTTTCCAGAAGCCTGGCATGCGATTCCTCGAGTTCAGCGGTGCGCGCGCGAACCCGGTCCTCGAGTTCGACGTTGAGCCGTTCGAGCTGGCGCGTTTTGCGATAGAGCTCCGCGAACACCTTGATCTTGGCGCGCAACACTTCGGGCACGACAGGCACCGGAACGTAGTCGACCGCGCCCATCTCATAGCCACGCAGCCGGTCGATATCGCTAACCTGGATCGCGGAGATGAAGATCATCGCCGTCTTCTGGAAGCGGGGATGTTCGCGGATCATGGCCGCGAGCTCGAACCCGTCGAGTTCCGGCATGCAGACGTCGACCAGGATGATGGCAACATCGTTCTTGAGCAGGAATTCGAGCGCTTCGCGCCCGGACGAGGCCTTGACCAGGTTCTCGCCGAGTTCTTTCAGGATGACCTCATAGGCGAGCAGCTTCGCCGGCTGATCGTCAACCAGAAGAATGTTTACCTTCTCTTGATCCATCATCTGTTTACGCCGGTCAGCGGTGTAACCACATTCGGATGGCGAGCAGCAACTGCTCGGTATTGACGGGTTTGGCGAGATAGTCCGAAGCGCCGGCTTCGAGGCATTTCTCGCGGTCGCCCTTCATCGCCTTGGCGGTCAGCGCAATGATCGGCAGGCGATTGAAGGATGGGTTTTGCCGGATGACGCCAATGGTCTGATATCCGTCCATTTGCGGCATCATGATATCCATCAGCACGATTGCGATATTGGGGGTGGATTCGACCAGCGCGATGGCCTCATGGCCGGTCGTTGCGGTCAGCACTTTCATTCCGCGCCGTTCGAGAACGCTCGATAGTGCGAAAATGTTGCGTGCGTCGTCGTCAACCAGAAGCGCGGTCTTGCCAACAAGATCCTCATCGGAGCTATTGAGCTTTTCGAGCATTCTCTGCTTCTCGACGGGCAATTCCGTGATCACACGGTGCAAAAACAGCGACGTTTCGTCGAGCAGGCGTTCCGGCGATTCGACGCCTTTCACCACGATGCTCCTCGCCATGGTGTGAAGTTCCGCATCCTCCTCGGCCGAAAGTTCCCGCCCCGTGAACACCACGACCGGAACGTTCGATAGCGCTTCGTCGTTGCGAAGCCGGTCAAGCACCTCGAAGCCGCTCATGTCAGGCAATCGCAGATCGAGCACGACGCAGTCGCAGGGCTGGTTCCGCAACGTCGACAACGCTTCGGCGCCAGTGTCGGCGGTGAGGATCTCGATGTCGTCATGGCCGAGCAATTCGGTGATGCTCATCTGCTCGGCGGCATTGTCCTCCACGATCAGCAGGCGCTTGCGGCGGGGCTTGGCGTATTCCTTGATCTGCGACAGCGCCGCGCTGACACCCTCGGTCGTCGTCGGCTTGTTGACGAAGGAAAACGCGCCGCGCGCCAGCGCATGCTGACGGTCTTCGTCGAGCGTGATGATCTGCACCGGAATGTGCCGCGTCAGCGGACTGTGCTTGAGTTGGCTCAGCACGGTCCAGCCCAGCATGTCAGGCAGGAAGACGTCGAGCGAAACCGCTGTCGGCTGGAACTGCTTGGCGAGCTCGAGCGCTTCGGCGCCGCGGCTCGCGACCAGCACCTTGAAGCCCTTGTCGCGCGCCAGATCGATCAGGACCCGCGCATAATGCGGATCGTCCTCGACGATCAGGAGGATGTTGTCTCCCGGCGCGAGATCGCGGCGGTCGTCCGGCAATTGCTCGACGACCCGCTCCTGCGTTGAGGTGGCTTGCAGCGCCGGCGCGGGCGTGAATGGCGACGGCGCAGCGATGCGCGGCGCGATCGTGGGGCCGGAATATTTCAGCGGCAGATAAAGCACGAAGGTGCTGCCCTTGCCGGGTGCGCTGCGCAGATGGATTTCGCCGCCGAGCAGGCTCGCGAGCTCGCGGCTGATCGCAAGGCCGAGACCGGTGCCGCCGTATTTCCGGCTGGTGCCGGCGTCCGCCTGCTGGAATGCCTCGAAGATCAGTTTCTGTTTCTCCAAGGGAATGCCGATGCCGGTATCCGTCACCTCGAAGGCGACAACGGCGGGCGCGTGATTGAGGATCGGGTGTTCGGCACTCCAGCCGCCGACGGCAGCCGACACGCTCAGCTTCACGCCGCCTTCCGCGGTGAACTTGAACGCGTTCGACAGTAGGTTCTTCAGCACCTGCTGCAGCCGCTTGGAGTCGGTGACCATGCTGCGGGGAAGGTTCTCGTCGACATTGATGTTGAACCAGAGTTGGCGGTTTTCGGCCTCGTGTTTGAACGGGCGGCCGACGGTTTCCAGCAGGCTCGACGTCATGATTTCCTCGGCATCGACCGTCACCGTGCCGGATTCGATCTTCGACAGGTCGAGGATGTCGCTGATCAGGTTGAGAAGATCGGTGCCGGCGCCGTGGATGGTGCGGGCAAACTCGACCTGCTTCAGCGACAGATTGCCGTCGGGGTTTTCGGTGAGCTGCTGGCCGAGGATCAGGATGCTGTTGAGCGGCGTGCGCAGCTCGTGCGACATGTTGGCGAGGAATTCGGACTTGTACTTCGACGTCAGCGCAAGTTCCGTTGCCTTTTCCTCAAGCGCGCGTCGCGCTTGTTCGATTTCCTGGTTCTTTCGTTCCACCTCGACGTTGCGTTCGGCGAGCTGCTGGGCCTTCTGTTCGAGCTGTTCGTTGGTCTGCTGCAATTCCTTCTGCTGCGTCTGCAGTTCACCGGCGAGCTGCTGGGATTGCTTCAACAGGCCCTCGGTCTGCATCGTGGCCTCGATCGAGTTGAGCACGATGCCGATGCTGTCGGTGAGCTGTTCCAGGAAGGTCATCTGTGACGTCGTGAAAGACGAGATCGAGGAAAGCTCGATCACGGCCTTCACCTGGTTCTCGAACAGCACCGGAAGCACGACGATGTTCTTCGGGATCGCGCGCAGCAGCGCCGAATTGATCGGAGCGGTGTCGCTGGGGATATCCGATACCAGCCGCTGCCGCTTGTCCATGGCGCACTGGCCGATCAATCCTTCGCCGAGCTGCACGAGCTGCGGATGCGGATTGGCGCCATCGCCGGCATAGGGGGAGAGCAGGCGCAATTGCGGCGTCTCGGCATTCTCCAGCTGGTAGATTGCGCCCATATGCGCATTGACGAGCGGCGCCAGTTCGGTCAGCAGCAGCCGGCCGACGGTGGACAGTTCGCGCTGCCCCTGCAGCATGTTGGTGAATCTTGCGAGGTTTGTCTTCAGCCAGTCCTGCTCGGTGTTCACCTGGGTGGTGAGGCGCAGGTTGCCGATCATCGTGTTGATGTTGTCCTTGAGTTCGGCCACTTCGCCGCGGGCGTCGACCTGGATCGAACGGGTCAGGTCGCCCTTGGTCACGGCGGTCGCCACTTCGGCGATCGCGCGCACCTGCGAGGTCAGGTTGGCGGCGAGCAGGTTGACGTTGCCGGTGAGGTCCTTCCACGTGCCGGCCGCGCCGGGCACGTTGGCCTGGCCGCCGAGGCGCCCCTCGACGCCGACTTCGCGCGCCACGCTCGTGACCTGATCGGCAAAGGTCGCGAGCGTCTCGGTCATGTTGTTGATGGTGTCGGCAAGGGCCGCGACTTCGCCCTTCGATTTCACCGTCAGGTTCTGCTTCAGGTCGCCGTTGGCCACCGCGGTCACCACCTTGACGATGCCGCGGACCTGTTCGGTCAAATTGGCCGCCATGAAGTTGACGGTGTCGGTGAGGTCCTTCCAGGTGCCGGCGACGCCCGGGACCTGCGCCTGACCGCCGAGCTTGCCCTCGGTGCCGACCTCGCGCGCCACGCGCGTCACTTCGCCGGCAAAGGCGTTGAGCTGGTCCACCATCGTGTTGATGGTGTTCTTCAGTTCGAGGATTTCGCCCTTCACGTCCACGGTGATCTTGCGCGACAGGTCGCCGCGCGCCACGGCGGTCGTGACTTCCGCGATGTTGCGCACCTGCGTGGTGAGGTTGGCCGCCAGCAGGTTGACGTTGTCGGTCAGATCCTTCCAGGTGCCGCCGACGCCGGGCACTACGGCCTGGCCGCCGAGACGGCCCTCGGTGCCGACCTCGCGCGCCACGCGCGTCACTTCGGCCGCGAAGGAGCGTAGCTGCTCGACCATTGTATTGAGGGTGTCCTTCAGCAGCAGGATCTCGCCGCGGACGTCCACCGTGATCTTCTTGGAGAGGTCGCCGCCGGCGATCGCGGTTGCGACCTCGGCGATGTTGCGGACCTGTGCCGTCAGGTTCGAGGCCATGAAGTTGACGTTGTCGGTCAGGTCCTTCCAGGTGCCGGCGACTTCAGGCACCTGGGCCTGGCCGCCGAGCTTGCCTTCGGTACCGACCTCGCGCGCCACGCGGGTCACTTCCGACGCAAAGGCGTTGAGCTGGTCCACCATCGTGTTGACGGTGTTCTTCAGTTCGAGAATCTCGCCCTTGACGTCGACGGTGATCTTCTTCGACAGGTCGCCCTTCGCCACCGCCGTGGTCACTTCGGCGATGTTGCGGACCTGGCCGGTGAGGTTGCCGGCCATCGAGTTGACGTTGTCGGTGAGGTCCTTCCAGGTGCCGGCGACGCCGGGCACGTTGGCCTGGCCGCCGAGCCGCCCCTCGGTGCCGACCTCGCGCGCCACGCGGGTCACTTCGCCCGCGAAGCGGTTGAGCTGGTCGACCATCGTGTTCAGCGTTTCCTTGAGCTGCAGGATTTCGCCGCGCACGTCGACCGTGATTTTTCGCGAGAGGTCGCCGCCGGCGATGGCGGTCGCCACTTCCGCGATGTTGCGGACCTGTGCGGTGAGATTGCCCGCCATCGAGTTCACGGAGTCGGTCAAATCCTTCCAGGTGCCGGCCACTTCAGGCACCTGTGCCTGGCCGCCGAGCTTACCGTCGGTGCCGACCTCGCGCGCCACGCGCGTCACTTCGCCGGCGAAGGCGTTGAGCTGGTCGACCATCGTGTTCAGCGTTTCCTTCAACTGAAGGATTTCGCCCGAGACGTTGACCGTGATCTTCTTCGATAGGTCGCCCTTCGCCACCGCGGTCGCGACTTCGGCGATGTTGCGGACCTGAGCGGTGAGGTTGCCGGCCATCGAATTGACGTTGTCGGTGAGGTCCTTCCAGGTGCCGGCGACGCCGCGCACGTTGGCCTGGCCGCCGAGCTTGCCTTCGGTGCCGACTTCGCGCGCCACGCGCGTCACTTCGCCGGCAAACGCGTTGAGCTGGTCCACCATCGTGTTGATGGTGTCCTTCAGCTCCAGAATTTCGCCGCGGACGTCCACCGTGATCTTTTTCGACAGGTCGCCATTGGCGACCGCGGTCGTCACCTCGGCGATGTTGCGGACCTGCGCCGTCAGGTTGGAAGCCATCGAGTTGACGCTCTCGGTGAGGTCCTTCCAGGTGCCGGCGACGCCGAGCACGTTGGCCTGACCGCCGAGCCGTCCCTCGGTGCCGACTTCGCGCGCCACGCGCGTCACTTCGCCGGCAAAGGCATTGAGCTGGTCGACCATGGTGTTGAGCGTTTCCTTCAACTGAAGGATTTCGCCCGAGACGTTCACGGTGATCTTCTTGGAAAGGTCGCCGCCGGCAATGGCGGTCGCGACATCGGCGATGTTGCGGACCTGCGCCGTCAGGTTGGAGGCCATGAAGTTGACGTTGTCGGTGAGGTCCTTCCAGGTGCCGGCCACACCAGGCACCTGGGCCTGACCGCCGAGCTTGCCTTCGGTGCCGACTTCGCGCGCCACGCGCGTCACTTCCGAGGCGAACGAGTTGAGCTGGTCGACCATCGTGTTGATGGTGTCCTTGAGCTCGAGGATTTCGCCGCGGACGTCGACCGTGATCTTGCGGGAAAGGTCGCCACGGGCGACCGCGGTAGTGACGTTGGCAATGTTGCGGACCTGTGCGGTAAGGTTGCCGCACATCGCGTTGACGGAGTCGGTCAGATCCTTCCAGGTGCCGGCGACGCCGGGAACGATCGCCTGGCCGCCGAGCTTGCCGTCGGTGCCGACTTCGCGGGCCACGCGCGTCACTTCGGAAGCGAAGGAGCGGAGTTGGTCCACCATCGTGTTGATGGCTTCCTTGAGCTGCAGGATCTCGCCGCGGACGTCGACCGTGATCTTCTTCGACAGGTCGCCATTGGCGACCGCAATGGTCACTTCGGCAATGTTGCGGACCTGGCCGGTGAGGTTGTTGGCCATCGAGTTGACGCTCTCGGTCAGGTCTTTCCAGACGCCGGTCACTTCCGGCACCTGGGCCTGGCCGCCGAGCTTGCCCTCGGTGCCGACTTCGCGCGCGACGCGCGTCACTTCCGAGGTGAACACGCCGAGCTGCTTGATCATCGTGTTGACGATGGTGGCAGACTGCAGAAATTCGCCGCCCAGCGGGCGGCCGTCGACGTTGAGTTGCACGGTCTGCAGCAGATCGCCCTGTGCCACCGCGGCAACCGCGCGCGTGACTTCGCGGGTCGGCCACAGCAGATCGTCGATCAGCGTGTTGACGGAGCCTTCCATGTCCGCCCACGAACCGCTCGAGAGGTCGAACTTGACGCGCTGGCGCGTCTTGCCTTCGCGGCCGACGACCTGGCCGACGTGCTCCAGTTGCTGCGCCATTCGTTGGTTGGAGGCGACGATTTCGTTGAAGGTGTCGGCAATCTTGCCCTCGATGCCGAGGTGATCGCCGGTCATGCGCACCGAGAAATCGCCGGCGCGCATTGCCTGCAAAGCGTGCAGCAGGTCCTGCATCGGATCGGACGTGCCGTTGGTGGGAGGTGGTTTGGGTTTTGCGACCCGGCGAGCGGAGGGAGATGCTCCAGGGGAAAGATCACTCATGGTGTCTCCTCGGCCAGTTCGCGCAAAAATCTCAAAATCTCATTGGCTGAGATGCAATTTCACGAATAGACCCGCTGCCCCGCGGCAGATCAAGCTGGAATAACGGTTAAGGTCGTGAAATCAATGACATGGAACTCAGCCCCAACTTTCCACAATGCCGTGGGAACCCAATTGTTCCGCCCGGTTAAAAATTATTTGGAACCAAAAATAAAAACGCCCCGGTAGGCCGGGGCGTTTGATGTTTTCGGTGCTGATCGTCGAAGGGATCAGGAGCCCTTCGGATTGATCTCGGCGTAGTTGCCCTTGGCGTCCCATTTGTAGACGACGTAGTCGATCACCTTGATGTCACCCTTGGCATCGAAGCCCAGCTTGCCGAGCACGGTATCCCATTCACCGGCCTTGATGGTCTCCATCACCTTCTTCGGATCGGTGGTCTTGGCCTTCGCCACGGCCTGCGACCAGACCTGCATCGCGGCGTAGGTGTAGAGGGTGTAGCCTTCGGGATCGATGTTCTTGCCCTTGAACTTCTCGACGATCGCCTTGGCGGTTGCCTTGTTGCGCGGGTCGGGACCGAAGGTGAACAGCGTGCCTTCGGCGGCGGGACCTGCGATCGAAGCGAACTCCTTGTCGTTCAAGGCGTCGCCCGCCATCAACACTGTCTTGAGGCCTTGGTCGCGCATCTGGCGCAGGATCAGGCCGGATTCCTGGTGGTAACCGCCGACAAAGACCAGATCGATACTGTCGCGCTTCAGGCGCGACACGATCGCGTTAAAATCCTTGTCGCCCTTGTTGTAGGACTCGAACATCTTCTCGGTGACGCCGGCCTTGTTGAGCGCCTTCTTGGTTTCGTCGGCAAGGCCCTTGCCGTAGGTGGTCTTGTCGTTGAGGATGGCGACGTTCTTGCCCTTGTAGTTCTTGACGATGTAGTCGGCGGCAACCAGGCCCTGCTGGTCGTCGCGGCCGCAGACACGCGCCACGTTCCAGAGCTTGCGCTCGGTGAACAGCGGGTTGGTCGAGGCCGGCGTGATCTGCAGCACGTTGCCGTCGGCGTAGGCTTCCGACGCCGGGATCGACGACGACGAGCAGAAGTGACCGGCAACGAAGGGAATTTTTGCGCTGGCGAATTTTTCCGCGATCGAGCGCGCCTGCTTCGGGTCGCAGGCATCGTCGCCGACCTGCAGCGCCAGCTTCTTGCCGAGCACGCCGCCGGCGGCATTGATGTCGGCCACCGCCTGTTCGGCACCGTTCTTCATCTGCCGGCCGAATGCGGATTCGCCGCCCGTCATCGGGCCCGCCACTGCGATGGAGATGTCCTGCGCCAGCGCCGTTGTCGATAGCGCCAGCGATGCGCCCAATGCCAGGCCGATGAGTTTCAGTGATTTCATGAGGTGTCCTCGCAGGTCAGTCGATTTCAGGAAGCACCCGGCAGGCCGGGTACCAAAATCACGCCTATTGTCGGCTGATTTTACGGCGAAGTCATCGGCAATTTTCGGGCAAATCCACGGTCCGTTCGCAGCATCTTGCCGCACTTCGTGTCCCGGACGCGGTGCAGCGCCCTTCAGCGCTGCTCCGCAGAGCCGGGACCTGTTAGGGATGGACCCCCGGATCAGCAGCGCACCGCCATAGCGCGTCGAAGACGCGCGTAAACGCGCTTATGGCGCTGCGCAGCATCCGGGGAACGCACTCGGAGCGTTACTCCCGCCGGCCGCCCTCCAGATAGGCGGCGCGGATTTCCGGGCGCTGCAGCAATTCGCTGCCGGTTCCGGACAGCGTAATCAGGCCGTTGACCATGACATAGCCGCGATGGGCCAGTTTCAGCGCGTGGTTGGCGTTCTGCTCGACGATCAGCACGGTCAGGCCGTCCTGCCGGTTCAGGGTCCGGATCGCATCGAAAATCTGCCGCGCGATCAGGGGGGCCAGCCCCAGCGACGGCTCGTCCAGCATCAACAGGCGCGGCCGGCTCATCAGGGCACGGCCGATCGCCAGCATCTGCTGCTCGCCGCCGGACAGCGTGCCGCCGCGCTGGGTCATGCGTTCCTTGAGCCGCGGGAACAACGCGAACACGCGTTCCAGCCCGCTCGCCCGATCGGCCTCGCTGCTGTCGGTCGCGTCAGCGCCCATCTGCAGGTTTTCCGCCACGCTCATGCGCGGGAAAATCCGCCGGCCTTCTGGGGACTGGGCGATGCGCAGCCGCGCAATCTCATGCGTCGGAACGTCGGTGATGTCCCGGCCGTCGAATTCGATGCGGCCCGCGCGGGCGCGGGGCCGGCCGAAGATCGTCATCATCAGCGTCGACTTGCCGGCGCCGTTGGCACCGATCAGAGCGACGATCTCGCCGGCATTGATGTCGAGATCGACGCCCTTCAGCGCCTCGATCTTGCCGTAGGCCGCCCGCAGCGAGCGGATCGCGAGCAGGGGAGTTGCGGGTGACACGCTCACGTCCCGCTCTCCATCACCGCGATGGCTTCCTCCTCGTCGGCGCCGAGATAGGCCGCGATCACCTTGGGATCGTCGCGAATATGCCGCGGCGTGCCTTCGGCGATCTTGACGCCATGGTCCATCACCACGACGTGGTCGGAGATTTGCATCACCACGCTCATGTCGTGCTCGATGAGAAGTATCGAGGTGCCCTGGTCGGCACGGATCGAGAGCAGCAATTCGCTCAATGCAGCGCTTTCGCGCGCATTCAGTCCCGCCGCGGGCTCGTCGAGGCAGAGCAGGGCGGGCTGGGTGCACATCGCGCGCGCGATCTCCAGGCGCCGCTGGTCGCCATAAGGCAGGTTGCCGGCGGCATCGTCGGCGCGATCCAGAAGACCGATGCGGTCGAGCCAGGTCCGCGCCAGATCGATCGCGGCCTGTTCGGCGTGGCGCCAGGACGGCGCGCCGATCAAGCCAAGGAACGTCAACCCGGAGGCGCGCATCAGCGCGTTGTGCTGTGCGACCATCAGGTTTTCCAGCGCCGTCATCCCGGGAAACAGGCGGATGTTCTGAAAGGTGCGCGCGACCTTGGCCAGTTTGGCAATCCGGAAATCGTTCAGCCGCTCGAGCCGGATGGCGCGGCCATCATCATGGGCAAGGCCGATGGCGCCCGAGGTCGGCTTGTAGAAGCCGGTGATGCAGTTGAACACCGTGGTCTTGCCGGCGCCGTTCGGCCCGATCAGCGCGGTGATCTTGCGCCGCTCGGCGTCGAAGGAGAGGTCGTTGACGGCGACGATGCCGCCAAAGCGCATCGACAGGCGATCGACGGAGAGAATCGGATCGCCGCTCATCCGTGTCCCTCCTTGACGAGGTCGGACGAGATCGCCTGGCTGCGCTTGAGGAACACGGTCGGCGCGCGATGGCCGATCAGGCCGCGCGGCCGCCAGATCATCAAGAGCACCATCGCCATGCCGAACACCAGCATGCGGTACTGGTCGAGCCCGCGAAACAGCTCGAAGCCGCCGATCATGGTGAGCGCGGCCAAGGCTACGCCGAGCTGCGAGCCCATGCCGCCCAGCACCACGATCGCCAGCACCAGTGCCGATTCATGGAAGGTGAAGGATTCCGGGCTGATGAAGCCTTGTCTTGTAGCAAAGAACGCGCCGGCAAAACCGCCGAACATCGCCCCCGTCGCGAACGCGGTCAGCTTGGTCGTGGTGGTGTTGATGCCCAGCGCGCGGCAGGCGACTTCGTCCTCGCGCAGCGCCTCCCAGGCGCGGCCGAGGGGCAGGCGGCGCAGGCGGATCGTGACCCAGTTGGTGAGCAGCGCCAGCGCCAGGATAATGTAGAACAGAAATACGATGCGGTGTGTCGGCGAGAATTCGATGCCGAGCAGGGCCGCCAGCCCGTCATCGGCCGGCGTCAGCGGAATGCCGAACAGGGTCGGGCGGGGAATGCCGGTGACGCCGTTCGGCCCGCCGGTCAGGGTCTGCCAGTTGATCAGGACGAGGCGGATGATCTCGCCGAAGGCCAGGGTGACGATGGCGAGATAGTCGCCACGCAGCCGCAGCACGGGAAAGCCCAGCAGCACGCCCCAGAAGGCGGCGAGAATGCCGGCCAGCGGCAGGCAGATCCAGAACGACAGCCCGAAATTGGTGGCGAGCAACGCATAGGAATAGGCGCCGACCGCATAGAACGCGACGTAGCCGAGGTCGAGCAGGCCGGCGAGCCCGACCACCACGTTGAGCCCCCAGCCGAGCATCACATAGGTCAGCACGAGGATGGCGAGGTCGAGAATGTAGCGCTCATCGTAGAAGAGGACCGGCACCAGGAACGTGAACACCAGCAGCACCGGCGCGATCAGGCGTCCGGCAAGCGACAGCGCGCTTTGCACCGAAGGTGGCACCACCCTGACGGTGTCGACCGGTCCCCACCAACGCCGCAGCAGCTCGACGAGGATGCTGCCGCCGAATACGGCCGCGACCATGATGGCGAGTTCGTCGAAGCGCGTCCAGTAGACCAATTGCCCTTGCGGGCCGGCCTCGGTGCGCACGCCGATCATCAGCGAAAACAGCACCAGCGCCACGAATGCGCTGATCAGCGCTTTCTTGAGGATAAAGGCGGCGCCTGGAGCGTGCGAGGTTTGGGCGGCGGGGGGTGCGCTCACGCTGCGGCCCATCAGACTTTTTCGACTTCAGGCCGGCCGAGCAGGCCGGTCGGAAGGAAGATCAGGACCACGATCAGGATCGAGAATGCGGCGACGTCCTTGTATTCGACCGAGAAATAGGCCGACCACAGCGTCTCGATCAGGCCGATCAGGAGACCACCGAGCATCGCCCCGGGCAGTGAGCCGATGCCGCCGAGCACGGCCGCGGTGAATGCCTTGATGCCGGCGACGAAGCCCATGAAGAAATCGACCAGCCCGTAATAGAGCAGGTACATCATGCCGGCCACTGCAGCGAGCGCAGCGCCAATCACGAATGTCATGGAAATGGTGCGGTCGACATCGACGCCGAGCAGGGAGGCCATGGTCTGGTCCTGTTCGCAGGCGCGCATGTCGCGGCCGAGCCGGGTGCTCGATACCAGCCAGGTGAACAGCGCGAGCAGCACGATGGTGGTGACGACGACGATGATCTGGATGTTGGAAAGCTGCACGACAAAGCCTTCAGAACCCTCATGCAGGGTATAGCCGCCGGTGATGATCGGCGGCACCGGTTTGACGCGCGCGCCCTGCGCGACCTGCGAATAATTGGTCAGCACGAATGACATACCGATGGCGGAGAGCATCGGCGCCAGGCGGAACGAGTGCCGCAGCGGCCGGTAGGCGATGCGCTCGACCGTCCAGCCATAGAGCGCCGTGATCGCCATCGATACCAGCAGCACGACCAGCAGGATGAGCGGGATGGCGGTAAGCCCGAACGAGACCAGGATCAGGAAGGTGATCAGGGCGATGAAGCCGCCGATCATGAAAATATCGCCATGGGCGAAATTGATCATGCCGACGATGCCGTAGACCATGGTGTAGCCGATGGCGATCAGGCCGTAGATCGAGCCGAGCACGAGGCCGTTGATCAGTTGCTGGGCGAAATAATCCATGCGCTGCCGTTTGTTGTATGAGGACGCGGCGAGAGCTCCGGCAGCCCATGACGACGCGTCGTGGCATTTTCTAACAGTGGGAACTGGGGGCGGCAACAGCGCCGGCTGCGGCTTATTTGGCTTGTACAGAGCTAGTTTTTGCGCAGGCGGTTCCGGCGCCACAGTCCGGACACGGCGTTGCCTTCCGATGATCCCACCGGAACCGCTGTTCCGCTGCAACCGACGCCGTGGCTCTCCGTTGGTTCAGGTTACGCCTCAGCAACGGAGATGTCTCGATGAGCATGAGCAAGATGAACCAGAACCCGGGCCAGCAGAACCAGAGCCCGGGTCAGAAGCCCGGTCAGCAGCAGCAGGGCGGCGGCCAGAAGCCGGGCCAGCAGCAGCAGGATCCGGGTCGTCAGGGCCAGAAACCCAGTCAGGATCCACGGCAGATGCCAGAATAAAAAAGTACATGCCAGACAGAAAAGGCCCCGCCGAAAAGGTGGGGCTTTTCTTTTTGTGCGCTGCCAACTTCGTGTCCCGGACGCGGCGCAGCGCCCTTGGCGGTGCGCCGCAGAGCCGGGACCCAGCCAACCGCTTGGGTCCCGGCTCTGCGTCGCGTCACTTCATGCCGCGCCGCGTCCGGGACACGAGGATGAATCCCGGGCTGACGTGGCGCCCAGCTAGCTCTTCAGCAAACCCAATTCAGCGATGATCGCGTTCGCCTCCTTGACGGCGTGGTTGGCTGCCGGCACGCCGCAATAGATCGCCTGCTGCAGCAGGATTTCCTTGATGTCGTCGGGCGTGAAGCCGCCCTCAGTGAGCGCTGCGCGCACATGCAGGCGGAATTCATCCCACTGTCCCAGCGCCACCATGGTGCCGATCACGAGCACGCGGCGGGTGCGGTGGTCGAAATGCGGCCGGGTCCAGATGTCGCCCCAGGCATAGCGGGTGATCAGGTCCTGGAAGTCGGTATTGAATGCGTTGCGGTTCTTGATCGACTTGTCGACCCATTCATTGCCGAGCACCTTGCGGCGCTGTGCCATGCCGTCGTCGCGGCGTTGGTTGTCGTCCATTGGTCTCTCCTCCAGAGCCGTCATTCCGGGGCGATGCGAAGCATCGAACCCGGAATCTCGAGATTCTCAGGTGCGCAATTGCGCACCATAGTTCGATGCTTCGCATCGCCCCGGAATGACGACGCACGTCTACCGTTGCGTCAGAAAACCGATCACCGCGTCGGTGAAGGCGTGCGGCTGCTCGACGTTCGAAATATGCGCGGCGTCGAGCAGCGTCATGCTCGCGCCGGGAATCCGGCTGCGCATGAATTCGGCATCTGCGACCGTCGTCGACATATCATGGCGGCCGGCGATCACCAGCGTCGGGCTCTTGATCTTCGGCAAGAGCTCGCGCTGGTCGAGCGTCGACAGCGCCTCGCAGCAGGCGACATAGCCCTCGACCGGCGTGGTCAGCATCATTGCCTTCATGTTGGCGGTGATCTGTGGCTCGCGCTCACGAAAGTCCGCCGTCAGCCAGCCGGCAATCACGGTATCGGCCACCGCGGCGATGCCGCCTTCCTTCACCGCCTTGATGCGCTCGTGCCAGCGCGTCGGGTCTGGATAATAGCAGGTGGTATTGGACAGGATGATCTTGCCGAACCTGTCAGGCGCGTTGGCGCCCAGCCATTGCCCGACCATGCCGCCCATCGACAGGCCGCACCAATGCGTCCGCGCGATGTTGAGATCGTCGAGGATCGCCAGCACGTCGCGGCCGAAGCGTTCCAGCGAGTAGGGCCCGGGCGGCACGTCCGACTTGCCATGGCCGCGCCGGTCGTAGCGGATGACGCGGAATACCTGGGTGAGCGCCTTCATCTGCGGCTCCCACATCTGCATGGTCGAGCCCAGCGAATTCGACAGCATCAGCGTCGGCCCGCCGTCGCGGCCTTCGACGGATACGTTGAGCAGGCAACCGTTGGCGTTGATCATCGGCATGGCAGTTCTCCGGCTTCTTATTTGTCGTCCAGCGAAGCGAGCAGGCGGTCGATCAGGGCTTGCGAGGCGCCCTGATAGGCCATCGGCTCGAACAGTTTTGCAATCGCGTCGGCATCAAGCTGTGCGGTGACGTTCGCATCCTCTAGCAGCACATCGCGTAGATGTTTCTTGTCCTTGACTGCCTTCCTGCTGGCAGCCTCGACCAGATGGTGCGCGTCGCTCTTGCCGATCTTTTCGGCCAATGCCATCGCCACCGCTTCGGCCATGATCAGCCCGTCGGTCGCGTCGAGATTGGCGCGCATGCGCGCAGCGTCGACTTCGAGCCCCTCCGCGATATCCACAACGGCCGCCAGCGCGCCCGAGGTGACCAGCAGCAGCGTCGGCAGCGTCGGCCATTCCGCGTGCCAGGGACCGGCGCTGCGCTCGTGATCCTGCACTTGCGCGGCAAATATCGTCGCTGCGAGATTGGGCGCCTGAGTGGCTGCCGCAAGCGCGCTGGCTGCCGCCACCGGATTGCGCTTGTGCGGCATGGTGGAAGAGCCGCCGCGGCCTTCGCCCGAGGGCTCGAACGCTTCGCCGACATCGGTCTGCATCATCAGCGACACGTCGCGCGCGATCTTGCCGCAGGTGCCGGCGATGATGGCCAATACAGAAGCCGCTTCGGCGATGCGGTCACGGTGGGTATGCCAGGGCGCGTCCGGCAGTGGCAGCTTCAGTTCCTCGGCCAGTTTTTCCGCGACCGCTAAACCCTTGTCACCGAGGGCCGCGAGCGTGCCGGCGGCGCCGCCGAATTGCAGGGCCAGCGCCTCGCTGCGCGCGCGCTGCAGGCGCAGCTTCGAGCGATGCAATGCAGCGGCATATTCGGCGAGCTTCAGTCCGAACGGCATCGGCAGCGCATGCTGCAGCCAGGTGCGGGCGACGACCGGCGTGTGGCGGTGCTGTCGCGCCAGTCCGGCAAAGCCTGCGATCGCGCGATTGACGTCGGCCAGCAGCGCATCGATGCCGGCACGAAGGCCGAGCATGGCGGCGGTATCGATGACGTCCTGGCTGGTCGCGCCCCAGTGCACATAGCGTGCAGCCGCCGCGTTCGATTTGGCGACATTTGCGGTCAGCGCCTTGACGAGGGGGATGGCGAGGTTGCCAGCCTTGGTCGCCGCCTCGGCCAATGCGGCGATGTCGAATGATTCGGCCCGGCACGCGCTGGCAATCGGGTCGGCCGCGCTTGCCGGAATCACCCCGGCTGCAGCCTCGGCGCGCGCCAGCGCCGCCTCGAAATCCAGCATGTTTTGCAGGCTCGCCATGTCGTCGCAGGCGGCGCGCATCGCCGCGCTCGACAGCATCGGGGCAAGCAGGGGAGAGAGGGACGTGCTCATTGACGCGACCTAACCATTCCGGCCAGTCAATGCCAATGCCCCTTGTCGGGTTCGCGCCTGCTGCGGTTGCGAATATGCATCGCCCATTGCGTCGGCGGCCTTCCTTTTGGCCCGGGCGTGCTTTACTTGGGGCTATCAGGTTTGACGCGATCCAGGAGGGCACCCCATGGCCATGACGATGAACGGCGAAGTCCAGCTTGCGGCGTCGCGCGAGGCCGTGTGGGCCAAACTGAACGATCCGGAAGTGCTGAAGGCCTGCATCCCCGGCTGCGAGGAGCTGGAAAAGACTGATGAAACTAGCTTCCGCGCCATCGCCAAAATGAAGGTCGGGCCGGTCTCCGCCCGCTTCAAGGGCAAGGTCATGCTGAGCGATCTCGACCCGCCCAACGGCTACAAGATCACGGGCGAAGGCGAGGGCGGCGTTGCCGGCTTCGCCAAGGGCGGCGCCACGGTGGCGCTGACCGAAAAGGATGGCGGCACACTCTTGAGCTACAACGTCGAAGCGCAGATCGGCGGCAAGCTGGCCCAGCTCGGACAGCGCCTGATCAACGGCGCGGCCAAGAAGCTGGCCGACGAATTCTTCACCAATTTTGGCAAGGCCGTGCAGGGCTGATTCTGGCGAGGCTGATTCTGGCGAGTCCGATCCCGCGAGCCCCCTCCGATAGCCCCGTCAAGTCACTCAGGCCATGCCCCAGAAGAGGGGCTCCTGAGGTTGCTCATTATCGGGATGGCCCATATTATGGGCTTTGGAATGAGTATAAACGTCTGCGTTGCCCGCTCCGGCAGTGCGGCCCAAGAGAGTGGTGATGGCCAAGATTTCCCTGATCGTGAACGGTAATCCCGTAAACGCCAACGTCGATCCCCGTACCCTTCTGGTCCAGTTTCTGCGGGAAAATCTCCGGCTGACGGGCACCCATGTCGGCTGCGACACGTCGCAGTGCGGCGCCTGCGTCGTGCACCTCGACGGCAAGGCGGTCAAGTCCTGCACCACGCTCGCGGTGATGGCTGACGGCCATGAGGTCAAGACCATCGAGGGCCTGGCGCCCGACGGCGCGCCGCTGCACCCGATGCAGGAAGCTTTTCGCGAGCATCACGGATTGCAGTGCGGCTTTTGCACGCCCGGCATGATCATGACCGCGGTCGATCTGGTCAACCGCAAGGGCCACGACCTTTCGGACCATGTCATCCGCGAGGAGCTCGAAGGCAATCTGTGCCGCTGCACCGGCTATCAGAATATCGTGACCTCGATCGCCGCCGGCGCCAAGGCAATGGCCAAATCCGCGTAACCGACATGCCCGCTCAATCGACAAGTTCGCCTAATCGATTTCATCGCGAGTAGCGATCAGGAAGTTCTCATGTACGAATTCAAATATCATCGGCCGGCGACCGTGCGGCAGGCCGCCAATCTCCTGGTGAAGAACGAAGACGCCAAGGTGATCGCCGGCGGCCACACGCTGGTACCGGTCATGAAGCAGCGGCTTGCCAGCCCGCCGCATCTCGTCGATCTCTCGCACATCGAAGGGCTCGATGCGATCGAGATGAAGGGCCGTTCGCTGGTGATCGGCGCGACCGCCAAGCATGACGATGTCGCGACGTCGCCGATCGTCGGCGAAGCCATTCCGGCGCTCGCCGAACTCGCGGGCGGAATCGGCGATCCCGCAGTGCGTCACAAGGGCACGCTCGGCGGCTCGCTCGCCAATAATGACCCGACGGCGGATTATCCCGCCGCCGTTCTCGCGCTTGGCGCCACCATCGTCACCAACAAGCGCCGGCTGAAGGCGGAGGAATTCTTCCAGGGCCTGTTCACGACGGCGCTCGAAAGCGACGAGATCATCACCAAGGTGATGTTCCCGCTGCCCAAGAAGGCGGCTTACGTCAAATTCCGCAACCAGGCCTCGCGTTATGCGTTGGTCGGCGTGTTCGTTGCCAAGCGGCCGTCGGACGTGCGCGTTGCCGTCACCGGCGCGGGCTCGGAGGGCGTATTCCGCGCTACCCAGTTTGAGGAAGCGCTGAAGAAGCGTTTTTCGCACAAGGTGCTCGACGGCATTTCGGCTTCGCCCGAAGGGCTGAACAGCGATCTACACGGCAGCGCTGAATATCGCGCGCACCTGATCGGCGTGCTGACGCGCCGCGCCGTCGAAGCCGCGACGGCGAAGTGAGTTTGCCGGTTCGCGGCCCATCAAGACTGGTTTTGCCATGAGTGCATCGGCGCTACCCAAATCCGTCGATGGGATGCTGGAGCTATTGACCTCGCGCGGCTATCTCGCGGAGCGGTCGCTGGCGACGGTCGCCTATCTGTCGCTGCGCATGGGCCGGCCCTTGTTTCTCGAAGGCGAAGCCGGCGTCGGCAAGACTGAAATCGCAAAGGTTCTGTCGGCCGCGCTCGGGCGCAAGCTGATCCGCCTGCAATGCTACGAAGGCCTCGACGTCGCCTCCGCGGTCTACGAGTGGAGCAGTGCGGCGCAGATGATCGCGATCCGGCTTGCTGAAGCCGCCGGCGATACCGATCGCGAGCAGTTGTCGTCGGATATCTTTGCCGAGCGCTTTCTGATCAAGCGTCCGCTGCTGCAGGCGCTGGAGCCGGACGTAGCCGGCGCGCCGGTGCTGCTGATCGACGAACTCGACCGCGCCGACGAGGCGTTCGAGGCGTATCTTCTGGAAATCCTCAGCGACTTCCAGGTCACGATCCCTGAATTCGGCACCATCAGGGCGCCGCATCCGCCGATCGTCATCATCACCTCGAACCGCACCCGCGAGATCCACGACGCGCTGAAGCGCCGCTGTCTCTATCATTGGGTGGATTACCCCGAAGCCGAGCGCGAACTGGCGATCGTCAAGTCGCGCGTACCAGGCATTTCCGCAAAGCTGTCGCAGCAGGTCGTCCGTTTCGTGCAGGCGCTGCGCGACCAGGATTTTTACAAGTCGCCGGGCGTTGCCGAGACCATCGACTGGGCGACTGCACTGACCGAGCTCGACGCCCGCTCGCTGACGCCGCAACTGGTCGGCGATACGCTCGGCGCGCTGTTGAAATATCAGGACGACATCGCGCGCATGCAGGGCGATACGCTGCAAAAGGTTTTGAAGGACGCGACGAGCGAGACATAGTTGTCGTCATTCCGGGGCGTGCGAAGCACGAACCCGGAATCTCGAGATTCCGGGTTCGACGCTGGCGCGTCGCCCCGGAATGACGGCGGAGGCTACCATGACCACCATCGACCACCTCAATCCCCCGACCGGGTACATGGCCGACAACGTCGTCGGCTTCGCCCGCGCACTGCGCGCCGCCGGCATTCCCGTGGGTCCCGGCGCCGTGATCGACGCCCTCAACGCGCTGCAGGCGATCGAGATCGGCAACCGCGCCGATGTCTACGCCACGCTGGAGGCGATCTTCGTCAAGCGCCACGAGCATATGCTGATCTTCGCGCAGGCCTTCGATCTGTTCTTCCGCGCCGCCGAGGATTGGAAGCACATGCTGGATTCGGTGCCGTTGCCCGATCACGCCAAAAAGAAGCCGCCGCCGGCCTCGCGCCGCGTGCAGGAGGCGTTGGCGCAGCCCTCGACGCGCGAAGAGGCTCAGCACGAGCAGCAGCAGGAACTGAAGCTGTCGGTCTCCGACAAGGAGATCCTGCAGAAGAAGGACTTTGCCCAGATGAGCGCGGCCGAGATCGCGGAAGTGACCCGCGCCATTGCCAATATGAAGCTGCCGCAGGCCGAGCTGCGCACCCGCCGCTATCGGCCCGATGCAAAAGGCCTGCGGCTCGACATGCGCCGAACCTTGCGCAGCTCCTTGCGCACCGGCGGCGAGATCATCGATATCAGAAAGCTCGGCCGGATCGAAAAGCCGGCACCGATCGTGGCGCTGCTCGATATATCCGGCTCCATGAGCGAGTATACCCGCCTGTTCCTGCATTTCCTCCATGCCATCACCGACGCACGCAAGCGCGTCTCGGTGTTCCTGTTCGGCACGCGGCTCACCAACGTGACGCGGGCGCTGCGGGCGCGCGATCCAGACGAAGCCTTGGCGAGCTGTTCGTCTTCGGTGGAAGACTGGGCCGGCGGCACCCGCATCGCCACCTCGCTGCACTCTTTCAACAAATTGTGGGGTCGCCGCGTGCTCGGGCAGGGCGCCATCGTGCTCTTGATCTCCGACGGGCTGGAGCGCGAGGCGGATGCCAAGCTCGCCTTCGAGATGGACCGGCTGCACCGCTCCTGCCGCCGCCTGATCTGGCTCAACCCGTTATTGCGCTTTGGCGGATTCGAGGCCAAGGCGCAGGGCATCAAAATGATGCTGCCGCACGTTGACGAATTCCGCCCGGTGCATAACTTGACGTCGATGGAAGGGCTGATCGAGGCGCTTTCGGCGCCGCCTCCGCCCCACCACATGAGTCGCATCCGCTCAGCAGCTTGAAAGGGCATCCCATGCTCAATCGCGACGAAGACATTCTGCAGGCCGCCGAAAATTGGCAGAAGGCCGGTCACGGCGTGGCGCTGGCGACCGTGGTCGAGACCTGGGGCTCGGCGCCGAGGCCGGCCGGCTCCAGCCTCGTCATCAACGACGACGGCACGTTTTTAGGCTCGGTCTCCGGCGGCTGCGTCGAAGGCGCCGTCGTCACCGAGGCGCTCGACGTGATCGCAAGCGGCAAACCCAAAATGCTGGAATTCGGCGTCGCCGACGAGACCGCCTGGAACGTCGGGCTGTCCTGCGGCGGCACCATCCGTGTGTTCGTTGAAAAGGTGGGGCAGTCGTGAAGCTGGAAACCCTCACACAGGTCAATGCCGAGCGCGCCGCGCGCCGACCGGTCATCGTCGTCACCGATGTCTCCAATGGCGACCAGCGGCTGGTGAAAGCCAAGGACATCGCCACCGATCCATTGAGCGCCGAACTTTCAAAACAGCTCCGCATGGGCAAGAGCGGCATGGTCGAGTCCGGCGGCAAGAAGCTGTTTCTCAACGTTTATGCGCCGACCGCACGGCTTGTTATTGTCGGCGCAGTCCATATCAGCCAGGCACTGGCGCCGTTGGCGCGTTCGCTTGACTACGACGTGACGGTGGTCGATCCGCGCACGGCGTTCGCAAGCCCCGAGCGCTTTCCCGATGTGCCGCTGATCGCGGAATGGCCCGATGTGGCGCTGCCCCCGCTCAATATCGATCACTATACGGCGTTCGTCGCGCTGACGCATGATCCGAAGATCGACGACCCGGCGCTGCTGCACGCGTTCGAGCGCGACTGTTTCTATATCGGTGCGCTCGGCTCGCGAAAGACCCACGCCAAGCGCGCGGAGCGGCTGAAGGCGCAGGGCGCTGCGGATGCCGACATCGCGCGCATCCACGCGCCGATCGGCCTTTCGATCGGCGCGGTGTCGCCGTCGGAGATCGCGGTCGCGATCATGGCCGAGATCACCGCCGAGCTGCGGCTGCCGAAAGAAACCGCGAAGGTGCAGGCGGCATGAAGTTCGGTCCCGCCAGTCCGGCCGATGCGATTGGCGGCGTCACCGTGCACACGCTGCGGCAGGGTTCGCTGGTGCTGAAGAAAGGCACCACGATCGGGCCTGCCGAGGTCGAGGCGCTCGACAAGGCAGGCGTCAAGGAAATCGTCGTGGTGCGGCTGGAGGAGGGCGACGTCTCCGAAGACGAAGCCGCCGCCAGCATCGCGCAGGCGGTTGCGGGCGAGGGCGTCAATGTCGAGCGCGCCTTTACCGGCCGCGCCAATCTGTTTGCGGCGCAAGCCGGCGTGCTGGTAGTCGACCGCGCGGCGGTTGACCGTATCAACGGCGTCGACGAAGCCATCACCTTTGCGACGCTGTCCGCCTTCAAGCCGGTGGTCGAAGGCGAGATGATCGCCACCGTAAAACTCATTCCGTTCGGCGTCGAGGCGAAGCTGCGCGATGCGGCCGTGGCCGCTGCAGGCCGCGACGTGCTGCGAATTGCGCCTTATGTCATCAAGCGCGTCGGCGTGGTCTCGACCATGCTGCCGGGACTCTCGCCAAAAATCATCGACAAGACCTTGCGGGTGACGGCGGAGCGACTGGCCCCGGCCGGCGCCAGCATCATCGCCGAGCGGCGCGTTCCGCACGATGAGGCGACGCTGGCGTCCTCGATCAAGGAATTGCTCGCCCTCGGCGCCGAGCTCGTCATCGTGTTCGGCGCCTCCGCCATCGCCGACCGCCGCGACGTGATCCCGGCCGCGATCAGCGAAATCGGCGGCGCCATCGAGCATTTCGGCATGCCGGTCGACCCCGGCAATCTGCTCCTGATCGGCAGCGCCGGCGGCGTGCCAGTGTTGGGCGCGCCGGGCTGCGCGCGCTCGCCGGTCGAGAACGGCTTTGACTGGGTGCTGATGCGGCTTCTCGCCGGGCTGAAGGTCACGCGCGCTGAAATCACCGGCCTCGGCGTCGGCGGCCTGCTGATGGAAATCGTCACGCGGCCGCAGCCGCGCACGGTTGCCGATACCGAAGCCAACCGCAACGTCACGGCCATCGTGCTTGCCGCCGGCCGCTCGACCCGCATGGGCGGTCCCAACAAGCTCTTGGCCGAAATCGACGGCAAGAAGCTGGTGCGCATCGTCGCCGAACAGGCGCTGGCCTCGAAGGCAACGGACGTGATCGTCGTGACCGGCCACCAGGCCGAATTGGTCGAGCAAGCCTTGGCAGGCCTCAATGTAAAGTTCGTCCGCAACCCGGATTTCGGCGGCGGGCTGGCCTCATCGGTGAAGGCTGGCATCGCGGCGGTGCCCGACAGTGCCGACGGTGCCGTCGTCTGCCTCGGCGATATGCCGCTGATTGATGCGAAGCTGATCGACCGCTTGATCGAAACCTTCGCGCCGGATCGCGGCCACCTAATCGCCGTCCCCGTCAGCGACGGCCGCCGCGGCAATCCCGTGCTGTGGTCGCGCCGCTTCTTCAAGGAGCTGATGACGCTGGAAGGCGACGTCGGCGCCCGCCACTTGATCGCGAAGCACACCGAGGCGGTGGCCGAAGTGCCGGTCGAGGGCCAAAGCGCGTTCCTCGACATCGACACGCCGCAAGCGCTGGAGGCCGCCCGAAGGGGATAGCTTGGGACAGCGCCGATCTCAGACCTCATCCTGAGGAGCATCGCGAAAGCGATGCGTCTCGAAGGATGAATGGCACTAGCCGGGCCACATGGTTCGAGACGGCGCTTGCGCGCCTCCTCACCATGAGGGCGAGTAGCATTCATTCACCAACTGGAAACTCCCCCGGCTTAGATTCTACCCGTTACCTCGGGGGAGGGGATTTTGATCGTTTCGACTGTCGCGGCACAGCGCCGCGCGCTGTTCGTCGTTGCATTGACGCTGATACTGGCCGTTTCGAGCTACATCACCAAGGCATGGGCGGCCGGCGCGGTCGCGATCGGCAAGTGCGGTGCTTACGGCCAGGCCTATGATTATGCCGCCGAGGCCGACGCGCGCACCGCGGCGCTGAAGCAGTGCAAGGGCACCTGCACCGCGATTACCATGAAACGCGCCTGCGCCGCGTTCGCCGTCGACATGACCAATCCCTGCGGTCCCCACGGCTACGCGGTAAAGCCGAAGATTTCGAGCTCGCTCAACGCCGCAACAAAGAAATGCTATGAATTCGGCGGCAAGGAATGCGTGATCCGCGCCTGGGCCTGCGACGCCAAGGGGTGATTATTGCTATTGTCATTCCGGGGCGGCTCGCAGAGCCGAACTATGGTGCGCAATTGCGCACCTGAGAATCTCGAGATTCCGGGTCTGGTGCTGGCGCACCATCCCGGAATGACAGCGGAGACCTCATGCAATTCGACACCAAGATCGCGGTCGTGATCCGGACCGATCTCGAAGCCTGGCAGAAGCTCAACGTCGCGTCTTTTCTGGCCGGCGGCATCGCCGCCGCTTTCCCCGAATGTATCGGCGAGCCCTATGGCGACGGCTCAGGCACCAGATATCTGTCGCTGATCGGCCAGCCGATCCTGATCTACGGCGCCGACCGGCCGGCGCTGTCCCGCGCGCTGGAGCGCGCGCTCGCCCGCAACGTCACGCCCGCCGTTTATACCGAGGACATGTTCAAGACCGCGCATGACGCCGCCAACCGCGAGGTGGTTAAGGGCGTGATCCGCGCCGAACTCAATCTGGTCGGCCTCGCGATGCGCGCCGAGCGCAAGGTGATCGACAAGATCATCGACGGCCTGAAGTTTCACGGCTAGGCGTTTTCGAAAGCCTGAGCTATTGGCCCGGCGTTGCGCCAGGCCGGCCTCGTTGAAGAGGTAATAGAATAACGAGTGACCTCAAGGCAGCCACTGCGATTGACCAAGTCAGACTGCATCTACCCGACTAACCCGGCGGCGCAATTTCAAAGAAGAGCCGAGGAACATCTGCCGTAACAGGCTTGTTCGTTCGTCGGGGCAGCACGAGGAGGCTACCATGAGGACACCTCAGCTCTCCGCATTAATGTTAGCTGTTCTTACCTTCAGCGCCGGCGCCGCGGAACCTCAGAAGCTGTGGGAGGCGAGTGGCTTCAAGAACCCCGAATCGGCGGTCTTCGACCGAGCTGCGGGGGCCGTCTATGTGTCGAACGTCAACGGCGATCCGATGAAAAAGGATGGCAACGGCTTCGTTTCAAAGCTCGGGCCGGATGGGAAGGTCGTAACAATCGAGTGGGTCAAGGGACTCGATAGTCCGACCGGGCTCGCGCTTGCCAATGGCAAGCTCTACGTCGCAGACGTGGACCGGATTGCGGAAATCGACCTCGCCAAGGGCGAAGTCGTAAACCGGTTCGAGGCACCCGGATCCAAGTTTTTGAACGACCTCGCCGCTGACAAGAGTGGACGGATTTACGCTTCCGATATGGTGTCAAACAGCATTTGGGTGCTCGACGGCAGCAAGCTGTCTCTCCTGATGCAGGATGACGCGCTCGAAAATCCAAACGGGCTCCTCGCCGAGGACGGCCGGCTTGTGGTCGCGTCGTGGGGCAAAATGGCTCCCGACTTCTCGACGAAGGTGCCCGGCCGCATGAAGACGGTCGATCTCGCGACGAAGAAAGTATCTGATCTAGGAAGCTCGGCACCAGTCGGCAATCTCGACGGCGTCGAACCCGATGGCAAGGACGGCTATCTCGTCACCGATTGGATGACCGGCGGGTTGTTCCGCATCGCGAGCAATGGCACAGCGACGCGCCTCCTTCCGCTTGCGAAGGGGAGCGCTGATCTCGGGATGGGGCCGGATGGCATCGTCATGATCCCGATGATGATGGAAGGCACTGTTGTGGCTTACAGGGTCGATACACGCTGAGAACAGGCGTGCGCCTGGGCTGAGCCGGGCGTGGCTTCTGATGAAGTGCGCTTCGGACACGATGGTCAACGCATGACGCTGCCAACCGCGGGTGGTTAAGGGCGTGATCCGCGCCGAGCTCAACCTCGTCGGCCTCGCTGTTCGTGCCGAGCGCAAGGTGATCGACAAGATCGTCGACGGGCTGAAGTTTCATATCTAGAGCAATCGACCGGTAAGTTCAGAGCGGTCGGCGGGCGTTCGTTTTGATGTGCAAGTATCCTGCTTAGTCTTCGTCCGGCTCGCGTATGACCGGCGCTTCGTCTGCGCCCTCTTCTTCGTCCTCGTCCTCTTCCTCTTCGTCCTCGTCGTCTTCATCAGGATCTCGAGGCGGCATCGTGTTGCCCGCGATCACGAAGGGATTCCAGTCGATCAATCTGGTAGAAAGTTCCTCGGGGATGTGTGGGGTCATGTTGTTGCTCCTTGGATGTGACCGTGTGACCAGCGGACACCCATCGGGAGCGATGACAATGTCAGCTTGTCCCAATGGCAGAAATGGTGCCGTCAGACATCGCCCCGTCGTGTCCGCACAAGAGCGGACACCGGAGCGGCAACCGTCCTGCGCCTCAGCTCTGCAGTCCGACAAATCCGCGCAGCTTCTTGACCGTCTCGGCAGCGTCGTTGGCTTCCTCGGTGGTCAGGACGGTGATCTCGCCATTGCGCCTGTGCATGACGCTGTGGTGGATTGGTGCGCCTGAAAGGCTGTCCACGTCGGACTTCACCGCGATGTCGTCGATTTCGGAGAGCGGGAACTCGACGGGCTTCTTGTTCCACAGCAACATTTTCTGCTGCAGGATCGCCTTGCCGGAATCCTTGTCGAACGTAAGCGTGGTCGAGCCTGCTTTCAGAACGAGCTTGCTCGGAGCTTCTTGGATACTAGTCATGGCAGGTCTCCGCTGTTTCCAACTTTGACTTGGCGCCATCGGGCGATGCCTCGATAGACGACGATACCTGCCCCCTCAGCGACCGGTGATGATGATTGCTGCCAGCACAGAAGTTGCGAGACAATGCATGTTTGACGACACGCATGTCCCGCCGTTCTTGTGCGGCGGTCGCATTTTTTGCGAATCTCGCAAGGTTTGTGGGCCGTGTCGAGCGGCAAATTGACGCCAATGCCGGACGCCTCGAAGCACGATCCTGCGCGGCGGCTCCAGGCCGTCTTGCGGCAAGGCCGCAAAACGCGAATACTCCCGCCAGCCGGGTTTCCTGAAGGGAACTGCGGCCAAAAAGCCCGGCATAGGGCAATGAGGGAGGATATCATGGCGCGGGAGTCCGGGCGCGATACGCCCAACGGCAACAATTTCAGTACCAGCCGGCGCAGATTTTTGGGCAGTTCAGGACTGGCTGCGATCGGCGCCGTCATCGGAGGCGCGATGCCGCTCTCACGCAACGGCGGCGGAATCCCTCAGGCCCATGCGCAGGCCGCTCCGGGCGCGCCCCCTCCGGCCAAGGGACCGCAATACCTGAAATATCCAGGCAAGCACGAAGGCCTGGTCGTGCTCGGCGAAAAGCCGCTGGTTGCCGAGACGCCCGAAAGCCTGCTCGACGACGACACCACGCCGATCGAGAAGTTCTACATCCGGAACAACGGGCAGATCCCCGAGGAGGCGAAGGATCCCGACGCCTGGAAGATCACCATCGATGGCGAGGTCAACAACAAGATCGAGATCACGCTCGGTGAGTTGAAATCGAAATACAAGGCCGTGACGCGGCGCATGGTGCTGGAATGCGGCGGCAACGGCCGTGCCGGATTCTCGCCGCCGGCGCGCGGCAACCAGTGGACCAATGGCGGGGCGGGCTGCGCCGAATGGACCGGCGTGCCGCTCGCCGATCTGCTCAAGAAGGCGGGCCTGAAGCCATCAGCAAAATACACCGCTCATTATGCGGCCGATCTTCATCTGTCGGGCGATGCCAATAAGCCGAGCCTCTCGCGCGGCGTGCGGCTGGAGAAGGCGATGGACCCCAACACGATGATCGTCTGGGCCATGAACGGCAAGCCGCTGCCGAACATCCATGGCGGGCCGGTGCGCCTGATCGTCCCGGGCTGGTCGGGCTCGGCCTCGCAGAAATGGCTGACGCGCATCACCATCCGCGACCGCGAGCATGACGGCCCCGGCATGACGGAGTTTTCCTATCGCACCCCGATCAAGCCGATGGTGCCCGGCGGCAAGGCCGATCCGGCAAACTTCCGCATCCTGGAATCGATGCCGGTACGCTCGATCATCACCAATCCGGCCAACGGGGCGAAGTTCGCGGCCGGCACCAAGGAGCTGAAGCTGCGCGGCGCGTCCTGGGCCGGCGATCTCACCGTCAAGCAGGTGGATATCTCGACCGATTTCGGCGCGAGCTGGCAGCGGGCCACGCTTGAGAAGCCGAAGAACAAATATGACTGGCAGCGTTGGACTGCGACCTTGAAACTGCCAAGTGACGGCTATTTCGAGATCTGGGCGCGCGCAACCGATTCCAAGGGTGCGATGCAGCCGCATCAGGCCGGCTTCTGGAATCCGCAAGGCTATGGCGGCAACGCCATGCACCGCATCGCCGTGCTGGTCGGATGATGCAGCGCTTGGTGTGGTTCGCGATGGCCGGCGCGCTCTGGATCGTGCCGGCCATGGCGCAGACAAGCTTTGCGCCACGCGAGGAAAGTCCGGAGGAGTTTCCCGCAGGTCCCGGTCGCGACGAGACCTTCTACGCCTGCACCGCCTGCCACGGTTTCCGCCTGGTGGCGCAGCAGGGCATGACGCGCGCGCGGTGGGAGGATTCGATCAACCTGATGATCCGCCGCCACAACATGCCGCCGCTCGACGACAAGGATCGCGAAAAGGTCCTGAGTTATCTCGAGACGGCCTATCCGCCCCGCGCGCCCACGGGCCGGGGAGGCTGGGTGAACCCGTTCGCGAAGTGAGCGCTCGCGGCTCACACTCCGCCCGATGATCTCGCAGATCAGATGATTCGCCTGGGTCGGCGGACATGCGTATTTGATATTGCAGCCATGTGATCGCGCCGGGCATTTTGTGCGGCGAGGTGCAAAATTGATGCATGCGTGCGAGGTATTTGGTCTCGCATTTGTTGGCACCAATACCTATCTCTCGGATCAGGGAAGGAAATTCGCCCAAGGACAACTCCGATAAAGGAGCCATCCATGGCGAACGCACTCACCACTGGCCTGGTTTTCTGCCCCGACCGGAAAGCCCTCGTTCTTCACCCGATTGTTGCGCGTTCAAATCGAAGCCCGTCAGCGGCGGGCTGACCGTGTCGTTGCGCAGTACCTTGCCGCCCGCGGGTTCAAACCGACTGACGACGCCGGGCATCAGGCCGGGCGTCTGCTTGCTAAAGCGGGGCGGCATCCATGATCACACTCATCCTCGTGCAGTTGGCAACCAGGCTCGCTCGCCTTGGGAAGGAGGGTCTTGCGGCGTGGCACGAAGCCCAGCGCCTTCGCCGTCTCCTTCCGGGCCCGACCGAGGAGTAGCCCGGTTGGCGTGAACAGACGCGCCACGACAAAATCCTGAGCTTCGGTTCTGGTTTGATCAGAACCGAAGCAGGCGTAGCCCGCATGAGCCAACGGGTCGCGCGAATGCGCGCCCGATAACAGGCTCCGCGGGCCGGCCCCGCATATCGCGTTGCTCATGCGGGCTACTAGCTACTTGCTATCTCACCGCGATCGGCGACACCGTAGAACCGGAGCCGCCCTGAATCTTGAGCGGCTGCATCACAAAGGCGAACTCGCCGACGCCCTTTTGCGTGAGCTCGTCGAGCTTGAGATTCTCCAACAGATGGATCCCGTTCACTACGAGCGCGATCTGGTGCACCGGAAGCGACAATTGCTTGTCGGGGTTCGGTGCCACTTCGACCGGCCAGTTGTCCGCGCCGAGCAGCATCGGGTCCTTTGCGGCTAGCCAGAGCGCGGCCGGCACGCCGATGCCGGGGCAGGATTTCACGTAGCGCGGGTTGTCCTTGCCATAGAGCTTGCCCCAGCCGGTGTGAATGAGCACGGCGTCGCCGGGCTGCAGCGTCAGGTTTTGCTTCTTCAGGGCGCCCTCGAGATCTTCCACGGTGATTTCGTAATTGTCGCCCAGCATCTCGACGCCCTTGAAGCCCGCGACGTCGATCAGCACGCCGCGCGTGAACAGCGTGCCCACATTGTGGATTCCGAACTTCTTGAATCCGGTGCGATCCGAGTTCTCGTCGACCTTCTGGCAATTGTACCAGCTATTGAGATGGGTCTGGTGCGCAAAGCCGTCGAACTGCGTGCCGACCTGGCCAAGCTCGGTAATGATGATCTCTTCGTTCGAGCCGCGCATGTTGGAGAACTGGTTCATGAACGTGCGCTTGGTATGCATGTCGAAGCGCCGCGTTCCGAAGAACGCCATGCTGGGACCGAGCACGTGCGCGAGCTCGATCACTTCGCCGGTCTTGATCAGCTTCGCTGCGTTCATCACGGCCGCGGGCTTCTGGTGATTGGCCGCACCGCGTTCGTCGGCCGCGCCCCATTTCGACGGACAGCGTTGGCTTTCGGACGGAACGGTCCAGGTTGGTGCTTGCGCGTAGGCAGCGGCGGAAAACGCAAGCGCGATCGCCGCACCCAATGTGAATGCTTTCATCGGTAACCTCCCAGGAGAGGGCGCTCTGGAGACGGCACCCCCTGAGATAAATAATGCTGGTCCGATTGAGGCGGTTCAAGCGGCAATTCGCCTGATAACGGTGAGGTTGTGCTTCCACGCATGCCTCGAAGTCCGTTATGATGAGGTCAAACGGACGGGGAAGGCTCTTTGCCTTCCGCTAATCGACTTTCATTGAGGGAGCACATCATGAAACGCCGTACGTTCCTCAAAGGCAGCGCCGTGGTCGGCGCGACGACGCTGGTTGCGGCACCTGCGATCGCGCAAGCAGCGCCCGAGATCAAATGGCGTTTGACCTCGAGCTTTCCGAAGTCGCTCGAAACCATCTTCGGCACGGCGCAGACTTTCGCGAAATACGTGGCTGATGCCACCGACAACAAGTTTCAGATTCAGACCTTTGCGGCAGGCGAGATCGTGCCCGGCCTGCAGGCGCTTGATGCGGTGAGCTCCTCGACCGTCGAGATCGCGCAGACGCCGCTCTATTTCTACATCGGCAAGGAGCCGGCGCTGACCTATGCGACGGGCGCGCCCTTCGGCATGAACCATCGCCATCAGCACTCCTGGTGGACGTTCGGCGGCGGCGCTGATCTCTGCAACGAGGCGCTGAAGCCTTTCAAGGCGCACGCGATTCTCTGCGGCAATTCCGGTACGCAAATGGGCGGCTGGTTCCGCAAGGAGATCAAGACGGTCGACGATCTCAAAGGCCTGAAATTCCGCATCGCAGGCATGGGCGGCCATGTGCTCGCAAGGCTCGGCGTCGTGCCGCAGCAGATCGCGGGCGGTGACGTTTATCCGGCGCTCGAGCGAGGAACGATCGATGCCGCGGAGTTCGTCGGTCCCTACGATGACGAGAAGCTCGGCTTCTACAAGGTGGCGAAGTACTACTATTTCCCCGGCTGGTGGGAAGGCGGGGCCATGCTGCACATGGCCGTGAACGACGAGAAGTGGAATGCGCTTCCCAAGCCATACCAGGCGATCGTCAACCAGGCCGCTTCGGCGGCCGGCGCGTGGATGATCGAAAAATACGACAGCGTCAATCCTGCGTCGCTGAAGCGGCTTGTCGCCAACGGCGCGGAGCTGCGCGCGTTTCCGCAGCCGGTCCTGGAAGCCTGCTACAAGGCCACGCAGGACCATCTGAACGAGATCGCCGAAAAGAGCCCGCTGTTCAAGAAGACCAAGGAGAGCCACGACGCGTACATGAAGGAAGTGCTGTTCTATACGCAGATCGCGGAAAATTATTACGACAACTACCTGCTCAGCAAAATGCGCAAGGGGTGAGGGCGCGCCACGATGAAGCGTAGCCTGGATGAGAGTTAGCGACATCCGCCGCCGGGCGCGATGGACTACTTTGTCCGGTCGCTAGCGCTCAACCTGGCAGCAGGCCAAGATTTATCGCCAGGAAAGCAGGTCCATTGATACTGCCATGCACCACGATGCCCACGCACGTATTTTGCGAGCGTTGGACCGACCACGGAATAACAAACACAACGGGCAAGAGAACCAACAAGACTCCGGGGCCAAAACTGAAATGGAACGCTCCGTGAAGCACGCCTTGAACGATCCAGGTGTTAGCCCCGAATACGGGCTCCTGGCGCGGTTGGATAAACCCGCGCCACCATAACTCTTCTCCGATGATATTGACCGCGAAGAATGGCAGCCATACCGCAAGCAGGTAAAGCTGGTCCGTCGCGAGCGGCTTAAAGTGTATGAAATCAGGCTGGGTTGGCAGTTGCGGCCACACCAATACATTCAACGCCTGTAAGCCCGCAATTGCAGCAATTGTGCCACCTATGGCCAGCCCGGTCAGCCGCCAATCGCTCGATGTCATCTTGCGAACCCGCAAGTGTTCGAGGAGTCTTGCCAGTGAGGTGGATTGGATAGTCATTGCTCCGCCAACGAGGGCGGCAGCCAGGAGGGAGGCCAATACAAGTCCACCGGCAAAAAACCACGCCAGCAACGGTTCCCAGCCGCGAGCTAACAGGCGCGGCATCAACGCGTGAGTTGCAAGCCAGAGCAGGGCCGCCGGTATGCCAAACAACACCACCGATGGTGCAATTCCGATCCGATCCGGAATCTTTGCCTGTTTGATGTCCATTCGATTTTATCGGCGTTTTAGCCTTCGTCTCGCTAGGTAGGTCGGTTCGGAAAGTATGTTACTGCGGCTCGGGCAGATATGCGGCACGTTCTGATATTGGCCACCCTGCCTGCGATTGGTTCGATCCGGACGGCTCTCTTCAACGGCAGGTTATCGGCCCAGTCGCGCAAATATGCATCAGAGGTGCATTTGCAACTTGCGCGAGCGCTTGCGCGCAAAATCTAATTTGCTGAACAGATTCAAGCTGATTTGGGTGGTCCAGCCGTCCGCGCAAAAATACTTTGCTTCCCTTTCACCCCAAATCAGTGGCTATTTCCGCGCTGTCCCGCCTCGGCAAGAGGGGCGTATCGCGGTCGTCACGAACGCGAGGCGGGATGCGGTGGACGCGAGGGCGTCGGCGCGCAAAGTGGTCGCAGGGCGAGATCAAAACTCGTGAGCGGCTCGCGGCGCGCAAGATGAACGACGTCATTGCGTACGGCAAAACCGTGTGGTCCTGACACCCGTGGCTGGTGCCAAGCTGCCGGTGGCGAGTTCGATCCAACCGGATCGACGAGCCATCAAGCCGGCAGCGATGGAGGCAAGAGGAATTCGTCTCCAGGGAGAGCACGGCATAAGCCGTCAAACCATTGCGCAGGGAATGCCGGAGTGCCTCGGCTGTACCTGTATGCTCGTGTGCGCATCTCTTAGCGCTACTTGCACACGAGACCGCGGGTGCAGCAAGCACCCGGCATTCCCTGCACCCTCTCGTTTTGAGGGAAAAGGTTAGACAAACCTCGGGCGCAATTCGCGTCGCGAGAACGCGAAACTGTATCCACCGTCATTGCGAGCGCAGCGAAGCAATCCATTATCACCGCGAATGCCGAAGGATGGATTGCTTCGCTGCGCTCGCAATGACGCGGGGAAGGGCGGCGGCCCTAGCGGATACCCCACATATGCGGGATGTGATGCTTCCTTGGTCACACGCAAAATCCTTGCGCCGGCATTTCGCGGACTTCGGTCACGTCCATGTGAAAGCCTCGGCTCTGTTCGAATTTGACAATGACTGACCAGTCAGTCACAAACGAAGCATGACAAATGAAGCCGCCAAAACCGCCAGGAAATCGGCTCCGAAGCCGGTCAATCGCCGGACCGGGGCGAAAGCGTCGGCGTCCTCGAAACCGCTGCCGGCTTCCAGCCGCGCCGAACGCGCGGCCGAGCGGCGCGGGGCCATCATCGCGGCGGCGATGGACGAATTCATCGCGCGCGGCTTTGCGGCGACACGGCTCGACGACATCGCCAAACGCGCCGGTGTCGCCAAGGGCACGATCTATCTGCACTTCAAGGACAAGGAATCGATGTTCGAGGAATTGATCCGGACCGCCATCGTACCGCTGGTCACCCGCCTCTGGGCGACGCCCCCGCAACCCGGAGCATCGGTGCGCGACATGGTGGAGGGCTTTGCCAAAACCTTCATCGAGGAGGTGGCCGCCACGCGACGCGGCGACCTTGTGCGGCTGATCGTTGCCGAAGGCCCGCGATTTCCTGAGGTCGCCGACTTCTATTACCGCGAAGTGGTGTCGCGAGGCCTCGCGGGCATGCGCGCGCTGATCGAACTCGGCATCGCGCGTGGCGAGATCCAACACAAGAACCTGGCGCGGTTTCCGCAAATCATGGTCGCGCCCGCGCTCATCGCCGTGATCTGGCAGAGCCTTTTCAGCAGACATGCGCCACTGGATGCCCTCGAAATGTTTCGGGTGCATCTCGATCTGATTTTTGGCGAACGGAGAACAGCATGACTTCGTCGCGAACGATAGCGATCCTGGCCGCGCTGGCGCTGGCCGCCGTGCTCTCCGGTTGCCAGGAGCGCAGGGATCCGGGCTTTCAGGGCTGGGTGGAGGCCGACATGATCTTTGTCAGCCCCGACGAAAGCGGACGCGTCACCAAGCTCAATGTGCGCGAGGGTGACGAGGTGAAGCCCGGCATGCAGCTTTATACGGTCGACGACGATTTGCAGCAGGCCGACCTCAATCAGAACAAGGCGACGCTCGCCAATGCGCAGCAGACCTATGATCGCGCGGCGTCGCTGAGCAAGACCGGCTCCGGCACACAGGCCAACCTCGATTCGGCAACCTCGGCGTTGCGCGTCGCGGAAGCCCGCGTCAATACTTCTCAGACTCGCCTCGCGCGGCGGAGCGGCTTTGCGCCGGTCGGCGGCACCATCCAGCAGATCTATTTCCGCGAAGGCGAAATGGTGCCGGCGCAGCGGCCGGTACTGTCGATCATGCCGCCCGGCAATATGAAGATTCGCTTCTTCGTGCCGGAGACAGAACTGCCGAAGCTTGCGATCGGCGACGAGGTGAAGGTGACCTGCGACAATTGCGCGGCCGATCTCACCGCAAAAATCTACTTCATCGCGACGACGGCGGAATACACCCCGCCGGTCATCTACAGCCTCGATGAGCGCAACAAGCTGGTCTACCTGATCCAGGCACGGCCGAGCCGGCCGGACGTCTTGCGCGTTGGCCAGCCGATCAGCGTATTCCTCAACGCCCGGACGCCGGTAGCGGAGAAGAAATGAGTTCGGTTTCGACGACATCTGCCGCGGATATCGCCATCAAGGTCGACGGGCTGTCGAAATCGTTCGGCGGCCGCGAGGTCGTGCATGACCTCTCGATGCAGGTGAAGCGCGGCTCGATCTACGGCTTTCTCGGGCCGAACGGCTCCGGCAAGACCACCACCATCCGCATGCTGTGCGGGCTGTTGACACCCGATGCCGGCGAGGGCACCTGCCTCGGCTACGACATCCGCCGCGACGCCGACAAGATCAAGCGCCTGGTCGGCTACATGACGCAGCGCTTCAGCCTGTATCAGGATCTGTCAGTGCGCGAGAACCTCGAATTCGTCGCACGGCTCTACGGAATGCGCGACGCGCGGGGCGCCGCGGCCGACATGATCAGGCGGATCGGCCTGAGCGGCCGCGAGGAGCAGCTTGCCGGCGAGCTGTCCGGCGGCTGGAAGCAGCGCCTGGCGCTCGGCGCCTGCACGCTGCCCAATCCGCAATTGCTGCTATTGGACGAGCCGACCGCCGGCGTCGATCCCAAGGCGCGGCGCGATTTCTGGAACGAGATCCACGCGCTCGCCGCCGAAGGCCTGACGGTGTTGGTCTCCACCCATTACATGGACGAGGCCGAGCGCTGTCACGAGATCGCCTATATCGCCTATGGCCACCTGCTGGCGCACGGCACGGTCGACGAAGTGATCGAGAAATCAGCGTTGTCGACCTACACGGTTTCCGGCGACGATCTCAACGGGCTTGCGGCCGAGCTCGCCGGCAAGCCCGGCGTCGACATGGTGGCGCCGTTCGGCACCAGCCTGCACGTCTCGGGGCGCGACAAATCCGCGCTGGAGACAACCATCGCACCTTATCGCGATAAGAGGGGATGGCGCTGGGAGGACAGCGAGCCGTCGCTGGAAGACGTGTTCATCGATCTCATGAACCGCTCAAAGGACAATTTCCAATGAGTGCAACCGATGCTGCCAGCCAAAATCGCGACGTGCCGGAGCCTGCCTTCGGCTTCTGGCGGCGCAGCTATGCGATGCTGGTCAAGGAATTCATCCAGCTCCGCCGCGACCGCGTCTCGTTCGCGATGATCGTGATGATCCCGGTCATGCAGCTACTGCTGTTCGGCTATGCCATCAACACCACGCCGCGTCATCTGCCGACGGCGGTGCTCATTCAGGAAGATAGCGATCTGGCGCGCTCAGTGCTGAAGGCGCTGGAGAATACCAAATATTTCCGCTTCACCCGCGAAGTACACAGCGTCGCCGAGTTCGACGATCTCCTGCAGTCGGGCAAGGTGCTGTTCGGGGTCGAGATCCCGCGCGGCTTCGAGCGCGCGGTGCGGCGCGGCGATCGACCGGCGCTATTGGTCGCGGCCGACGCCACCGATCCGGTCGCGGCCGGCTCCGCGCTGGGCACGCTCGGCGCAGTGGTGCAGACCGCGCTCGCGCACGACCTTCACATCGGCGATCCGCCCGCGATGCCGTTCGAGATCAGGGCACATGCCCGTTACAACCCGGCCGCGGAATCGCGGCTCAACATCGTGCCAGGCCTTGTCGGCACCATCCTGACCATGACCATGCTGATCTTCACCGCGTTGTCGGTGACGCGCGAAATCGAGCGCGGCACCATGGAGAGCCTGCTGTCGATGCCGATCAGGCCGGTGGAGGTGATGTTCGGCAAGATCATTCCCTATGTGATCGTCGGCTTCATCCAGGCCTCGCTGATCGTCGGCATCGGGGTCCTGCTGTTCGGGGTACCGATCCTCGGCAGCGTGGCGCTGCTGGCGGCGCTGACGACGCTGTTCATCACCACCAACCTGTCGATCGGCTATACCTTCTCCACCATCGTGCAGAACCAGTTGCAGGCGATGCAGATGTCGATGATGTTTTTCCTGCCGAGCATTCTGTTGTCCGGATTCATGTTTCCATTCGCCGGCATGCCGGTCTGGGCACAGTATCTCGGCGAGGGACTGCCACTGACCCATTACATCCGCATCGTCCGCGCCATCATGCTGAAGGGCGCGGCTCCTTCCAACCTGCAATACGACACGATTGCACTCATTGTACTGATGCTGGTGGCGATGACGATCGCCGTGACACGCTTCCGTCGCACGCTCGATTGAGGGTATATATTTTGCAGTCATTCCGGGGCGCCTCGAAGAGGCGAACCCGGAATCTCGAGATTCCGGGTTCACGCTTGCGCGTGCCCCGGAATGACAAGGGGCTTCGATGGTAGGGTTCTGGGGCAAGGGGAAGAGCGACCAAGAGCCGGCGGTGTCGGCCGACTTCCAGCGCGCGCTGATGCAGGAAGTGATGAAAACCGAGCTGCTGCGCATCAAGGCGCTGATCGCAACCACCGCACTGCTCGCTATCATCCTCTGGACAGTCTACCTGGTTGCGCCCGAGGCGGTGAGCCGCGTGTGGCACGGCAATCTCAAGCCGCATTATCTTTATTCGATCATCGTGCCGTTCATCCTGTTCGAGTTGTGGGTGCATGGCGCGATCACCCGCCATATGCGTCAGGGTCGCGACCTGCCGATCTTCCGGCGCTACCTCGGCGCGCTGATCGAAACCTCGATGCCGACGATCGCGCTGGCGCTGCACATCAACAGCATGGGATCGGTCGCGGCGCTCGGCTTCGTGGTGCCGATGACCTATTTCATCTTCATCATCCTCTCCACGCTGCGGTTGGATTTCTGGCTCTCCACCTTCACCGGCGCGGTCGCCGCCGTTCAGTTGTTTTGCATGGCGATCTTCTATCATCCGCCCACGGGCGACGCCGAGCCCAGCATTTACTATCACGCCGCGCGCAGCCTGATCCTCCTGATCTGCGGCTTGCTGGCTGGCGCCGTCGGGCACCAGTTGCGGCGGCAGTTCGAGGCGAGCATCAAGGCGGCGACCGCGCGCGACCGCATCACCAATCTGTTCGGCCAACACGTCTCGCCGCAGGTGGTTGAACGCCTGATGGCAGAAGGCGCCAAGACTGACAGCGACATCCGCCGCGTCGCCGTCATGTTCGTCGATTTCCGCAGCTTCACCGCCGGCGCACGCACTCGCACGCCGCAGGAGGTGGTGGAGCGGCTCGATGGCGCCTTTGCCGTGCTGGTTGACATTCTCGATCGCCACGGCGGCATCGTGAACAAGTTCCTCGGCGACGGATTTCTGGCGCTGTTCGGCGCGCCGCTGGAAGCGCCGGACCCGGCGCACCGGGCGGTTGCCGCGGCGCGCGAAATGCTGGAGGCCAATGCGCGGGTTAATGAAGCGACGAGCTGGCCGCTGCGCATCGGCATCGGCATTCACCTCGGCGAAGTCGTCGCTGGCAATATCGGGTCGCCGCGGCGCAAGGAATACACGGTGATCGGCGACACCGTGAACTTCGCCTCGCGGCTCGAAGCGCTCAACAAGGATTTCAATTCGCAATTCCTGATCTCCGAAGCGGTTCGCGACGCGCTGGGCGAAGCGTGCCGCGATGCCGTCTCGCTCGGCGAGGTGGAGGTCAGGGGCTATGAGCGGCCGATGGCCGTGTGGCGGTTGGCATAGGGAGAGAAAGAATGCAGAGGCGTTATATCACTGTAGACGTTTTCACCGACCGCGCCTTCGGCGGCAATCCGCTCGCCGTCGTGCTCGATGCCGGCGGGCTGTCGACCGAACAGATGCAGGCGATTGCCACCGAGTTCAACTATTCGGAGACGACCTTCGTGCTGCCGCCGCGCGAGAGCGCGAACGACGCGCAGGTTCGCATCTTCACCGTGAACAGGGAGTTACCCTTCGCGGGTCATCCCAATGTCGGCACCGCCTTCGTGCTGGCGATGCTGGCGGCCAAGCCGCCGGCGCGATTGCTGTTCGAGGAGGGGGCAGGGATCGTGCCGGTCGAGATCGTGACCGAGCAGGGCAAGGTCGTCAGCACCGAATTCACGGCGCCGCAGCCGCTCAAGCGGATGTCCCATGTCAGTGTCGAACAAGCGGCGGCCTGTCTCTCGTTGTCGGCGAATGACGTCAAGAGCGACCGTCATCCGCCGCAGGTCATCTCGGTCGGCCTGGCCTTCCTCGCGGTGGAAGTTGCCTCCCGCGAAGCGCTGCGGCGAGCGAGGCCCGATGCCGCTGCGTTCGCAAACACTTTCCCGTGTGACGGGAGCGACGCCGTCTATTTCTATACGCGCGATGTGCCGGCCGGTGAAAGGCCATGCGACTTGCAGGCGCGGATGTTTCATCCGGGCGCCAGTGGACTATCTGAAGATCCCGCGACCGGCAGCGCGACGGCCGCCTGCGCAGCGCTGCTTGCCGATCTCGACCCCACCAAGGACGGCGAACTGAGATTGCGGATCGGGCAGGGCATCGACATGGGGCGGCCGAGCCTCTTGCTGACGCGCGTCCGCAAGAAAGATGGCGCGGTCGCTTCGATTCATGTCGGCGGCAGTAGTGTGAAGATGATGGAGGGAACGTTCCGGCTGGATGGCAAGGGGTGATGTTCTCGTAGCCCGGATGAGCGAAGCGATATCCGGGGGCGGTGTTCGTGTTGACCCGGATGTCGCTGTGCTCATCCGGGCCACGTTCTACACCTGCGGCGCGACCAGATTCTCCACCTTCACGCCATCGCGCTCCTCGATGATCTCCGCGATCCATTGCCGATGGCAATGGGCGTGGTCGCGCTCATAACAGAGAATGCACACCGGCCCCGATTGCTTCACCAGCGCCGACAGCTCGTCGAGCTCCTCCTTCGCCTGCGTCGTCTTCAGATGCGCCGAATAGATTTTATGCAGCAGACCGAACTTGCCGCTGCGCGCGGCCTCGCGGCCGCTCTTCGGCGTCCCGAGGCCTTTGAGGTGCAGATAGGAAATGCCGCGCTCGTCGAGGCCGGCCGCGAGTTGAGTTTTGGAGAAGCCCGGCCGCCGCGAGGAAGCAACGGCGCGCACGTCCACCAAGAGTTTGACGCCCGACGCTTCTAGCTCGTCGAGCACGGCCTTCGCCGGCGTTTGCTCATAGCCGATGGTGAAGAGGCGTTGGGTCTTGCGGGCCATGTCGATATCCGGTGCGTTGATCTGTCATCGGGAAAGCTAGGGTCGTGCGCGGATGATTTCCATATGCCGCGTTGCCGCCGGGCGCGGCATGTCGCATAGTCCCTGCAAAGAGCCTGTCGAAGGCCCGCATGCACGGGGGACACGATGAACCGATTTTGCCGGACGCTGGCAGGGCTGCTCGCGCTTGTCGTTGGCGGCATTGCGGCAGCGCACGCCCAGACAAGCTATCCCGATCGCCCGGTGAAGATCATCGTCCCGATCGGGCCCGGCGGCAGCTACGATCTGGTCGGGCGGTATGTGGCGGACGCGCTGTCGAAGCGGATGGGGCAGGCGTTCGTGGTCGAGAACAAGCCGGGCGCCGGCACCGTCGTCGGCACGCAGGCCGCAGGCCAGAGCGAGCCGGACGGCTACACGCTGGTGGTCGGCGGGCTCTCCAACATGGCGTTTAACTCGGCGCTGTATTCGAAGCTCGGCTACGATCCGCGCAAGGATTTCGTGCCGGTCGCGCTGGTCTATAAGTTCGGCTACGTCATGGTCGGCCGCAAGGATTTGCCGCACGGCAAGCTGGCGGACATCGTGGCTGCCGCAAAGGCCAATCCTGGCTCGATCTCGGTCGCAACGGCAGGCGTCGGCACTGGTCAGCAACTGGTCGCGGCTGCCTTCATGAAGGCTGCCGGCGTCAAATTCCTGGAGGTGCCCTACAAGGGGTCACCGCCGGCCTTCACCGACCTGCTGGCCGGCCGCATCGACCTGTTCTTCGACTCGATGGCCGCCGGGCTGCCTTACGTGCAGTCCGGGCAGGCGCGGGGCATTGCAGTGCTGTCGTCGAAACGCAGTCCGCTCGCGCCTGATGTGCCGACCATGTCTGAGGCGGGCGTGTCCGGCCTCGATGTCGATTCCTGGCTCGGGATATTTGCACCTGCCAAGACCCCGCCGGAGGTCATCACGAAATTGCGCCGGGAAATCCGTGCCTCGCTGCCCGAACTCAAGGAGCGTTTCGAGAAGAGCGGCGGGGAGCCGTGGGATCTGCCGGACGACAAGCTCGATGCGTTCGTCGCGTCCGAATACGAGACCTGGACGAAACTGATCCGCGAGGCCGGCATCAAGCTCGACTGAGGATCACTTCACCCGCTCGATCAGCTCCATCGCACCCGCGGGCGCACGCACCTTGCCCTCGTGGATCACATAGGCGAACACGTCGCGCGGCATCTTCTTCGGCTCGGCCTTGTCGAAGCGCGGCAGGTCGTCGGGCTCGCCGCCGGCGGCCCAGGCCTGAAACCGCTTCGCCCAGGCGTCGAGCTGCTTCGGCGGATAGCAGGTCTTCAATTCGTCATTGCCCTTCTGCAGGCGCGCATAGACGAAATCGCTGACGACGTCGGCGATCGCGGGATATTTGCCGTGCTCGGCGAATACGACCGGCGTCTCGAATTGTCGCAGCAAGGCGATGAACTCCGGCACACAGAAACTGTCATGCCGCACCTCGACCACGTGGCGCAGCGCGCGACCGTCGAGTTTGCGCGGCAGCAGTTCGAGGAATTTGCCGAAATCGGCCCCGTCGAATTTTTTGGTCGGCGCGAATTGCCAGAGCACCGGGCCGAGCCGGTCGCCAAGCTCCATCACGCCGGAATCGTAGAAGCGCTTTACGGAATCGCCGGCCTCCGCCAGCACACGACGATTGGTCGCGAAGCGCGGTCCCTTCAACGAGAACACGAAGCCGTCGGGCACTTCACGCGCCCATTTGCGAAAACTTTCCGGCTTCTGCGATCCGTAATAGGTGCCGTTGATCTCGATCGAGGTCAGCTTCGACGCGGCGTAAGACAGCTCCTTCGCCTGCGCCAGCTTCTCCGGATAGAACACGCCGCGCCACGGCTCGAAGGTCCAGCCGCCGATGCCGATATAGATGTTGCCGCTGCTGGTTGCGGTCGACTTCGAGGGCTTGCTCACTGGAGGACTCTTCGGAAAGGGGGGAGGGCTGGCGGATGTTAGCCCAAATCGGCTCTGGTTGGCCAGTTGTCGCAGCCGGCGGCAAGGCTTTCGGAATCCAAACGCGCGGTCTCGTGGAGCATGTTTCGAAAAAAAGAAGCTCCGGAAAACCGGAGCCTCTCCCATTCGCTCTACGCAAAAGCCGCAGTTTTCAACGCGCCCAGGGCTTGTTATGGCTTGTTATGTCTCTCCGGCGCCTTGCCGACCAGGCCCTGAAACGGCTGCAGCGATTGCTTGGCAAGCCGGTTGTGGAGTTCGCAGATCTTCTGCGACTCGGCCACTGACGTCTCATAAGCCCGCTTCACAAATTCGCTTTGAACCGTCATCGCCTTGTCGAGCGAGCGAACGCCGCTGAGTTGCTCGACAAAGGACCCGAAATCCTCGAGCGATTTCCTTGTGTAGTCGCGATAGGCGTTCGCGATGGTCTGCAGGCTGACCGGCGCAGGCTCCGCCGCGGGTTCGACTGGCGCAGAGGGGATCGATGCGGCCTCGGCTGGCGCGGGCTCGGCCGGCGAGGGCGCCGCGGTCGGCTGCGGCTCGGGCGATGCGGCGACGGCTGGTTCGTCGACGGCCGGCTGATCGACCTTCGGGCTTTCCGCGTGAGCCGGCTCCGGCTGCAGCGGCGGATCCTGATCCGGGCTTTGCAATTCAACCGGCGCCGGGCTCGCTGTTGGGCTCACCGTCGGGTTCTCTTGGGGAGCGGCCTTTTTACCCCGCTCTCCCTTCCGGTTGCGCCGTCCGGATTTCCCGGTCGGCTTGCCCTGATCTGTATTCGACATCTGCTTCCCCTATTCCCTGTCAAATCAAAGGTCGAGACTCCGCCATGTTTGCGATCTAATCGCGGTTCTTGCTTGTCAGTTGCGCGGCACTCGCGTGGTCAGATTTTGAAAGATGGACTCGATGGCCGGTTTTCTCGATGGTCGACGTAGGGACTATTCCGCCCCGCGCTTTTTCCATGATATCAGTTCCCGGTCAGGCGTAGGGGAACGTTGAGTATGAATTCGCAGTCATTCGCCGGTCTTTTGGGAGCCATCGTCGCCTCGATCGTGATGGTGGTCGCCGTCGCCTACGGGCCGATCGGCCAATATGGAAAGCCCGCCAAGCCGGCCAGCATCCAGCAACCGGCGCCGGTGCAGCAGGCTCCTGCGGCGCCAGCGCCGCGCGGGCCGGTGATTCGGGAAGTGCCGAATTAGGAGAGACAGGCCGCCCCTTGCGGAACGCAGGCGGTGTTCCCATGTTATGTTCAACGGCGACGTTGACGCTTCAAGGCTCCGGCGCTGGAACGACCATGAATAGTTTGGCTGCGCCGGATGTACGCGCGCCCGCTGTTCGTGGTCGTTGGCATTTTAGGCTCCTTTTTAAGGCCGTTTTCCCCGATTGAGTGGCTGTTCCGGAACCCCCGCCTTGGCATGTGGGGCGGCTGCGGATATACGCTGGCGGCCATGAATGACGCCATCAAACCGGGCCCCGAAACCCCGTCGCAGGCCGGTTTGCCTGAGCTTTCGGTCGTCGTCCCGACATTCAACGAACGCGACAACGTGACCGTGCTGTACCGGCGGCTGGAGGCGACTCTGGCCGGCATCGCTTGGGAAGTCGTCTTTGTCGACGACAATTCCCCCGACGGAACCTGGGAAGTGGTGCGGGGGCTGGCACGGAAGGATTCCCGCGTCCGCTGCATCCGTCGGATCGGGCGACGTGGACTGTCAGGTGCCTGCATCGAGGGTATCCTGGCATCGAGCGCGCCTTATGCTGCGGTGATCGACGCCGACCTGCAGCACGACGAAGCACAACTGCCGAAGATGGTTGCGCTGCTGCGAAGCGGCGAGGCGGAACTGGTGGTCGGCAGCCGCTATATCGAGGGCGGCAGCGCCGACAGTTTCAACAAGCAGCGGGCGGGCGCCAGTCAGCTTGCGACCGAGGTCGCCAAGCGCACGCTGAAGGTCGAGATCGCCGATCCCATGAGCGGCTTCTTCATGATTCGCCGCGATCGTTTCGAGCAACTGGCGCCGCAGCTCTCGACCCAAGGTTTCAAGATCCTGCTCGATATCGTCGCCTCTGCCCAGGGTAATTTGCGCACCATCGAAATTCCCTACTCCTTCGGTTCGCGCCAGCATGGCGAGAGCAAGCTCGATTCCATGGTGGCGCTGGATTTCCTCGGGCTGGTGCTGGCCAAGCTGACGCATGACGTGGTGTCACTGCGTTTCCTATTGTTCGCGATGGTCGGGGGCACGGGCATTGTCGTACATCTCGTGGCGCTATTCATCGCGCACGAAATCTTCAATGCCCGGTTTGCTGAGGCGCAGGCCATAGGTGCGCTGGTCGCGATGACCAGCAATTTCATTCTGAACAATTTCCTCACCTATCGCGACCAGCGGCTGAAGGGATTTGCGATCCTGCGCGGCCTGCTGCTGTTCTATCTGGTGTGCGGCGTCGGCCTGCTTGCCAACGTCGGGGTGGCGTTCTCGATCTTCGAGCAGGAGCCGATCTGGTGGCTCGCGGGGCTTGCGGGCGCGCTGATGGGCGTGGTCTGGAATTACGCCATGTCCGGTTTGTTCGTCTGGCGCAGGCGATAGTCGGAAGATGACCTCGAACGAGGCGCGGGTTGCCCTCAACACGGGTCTGGCGATCCTGGCGCTGATCGCGCTGCGCCTGATCGCCGCGGCGTTCACGCCGATCACCTTCGACGAAGCCTATTACTGGATGTGGTCGAAGCATCTTGCCGGCGGCTATTACGATCATCCGCCGATGGTCGCCGTTGTGATCCGACTCGGCACCCTGATCGCAGGCGATACCGAGTTTGGCGTGCGGCTGGTCTCGATCCTGCTGGCGCTGCCGATGAGCTGGGCGATCTACCAGGCCGGCGCCATCCTGTTTGGCAGCCGGCGCGTGGCGGTCTCCTCGGCGATCCTTTTGAACATCACGCTGATGGCTGCCGTCGGCACCATGATCGTGACACCGGACGCGCCGCTCCTGGTGGCGTCCAGTCTCCTGCTGTTTGCGCTCGCCAAGGTGCTGCAGACCGGCCGCGGCGTGTGGTGGCTGGCGGTCGGCGCAGCGGCCGGCTGCGCGCTGCTGTCGAAATACACCGCACTGTTCTTCGGACCCGCCATCCTGATCTGGCTGATCGCGGTTCCCAAGCTGCGGCACTGGCTAGTCTCGCCCTGGCTTTATCTCGGTGGGCTCGTTGCGCTAGCGCTGTTTGCGCCGGTCATTCTGTGGAACGCCGAGCACCACTGGGTCTCTTTCATCAAGCAGATGGGGCGGGCGCGGATCGAGGATTTTCGGCCCGTCTTCATCGCCGAACTGATCCCGACGCAGATCGCGTTCGCGACGCCGCTGGTGTGGATGCTCGGCGCGATGGGGCTTTACGCGCTTCTCCGTCGCCGGGCCGGTGCGCTGCCGGCGCGCGCTTTGATCAACGCGATGTTCTGGATCATCGTCGCCTATTTCGTCTGGCACTCGCTGCATGCGCGCGTCGAGGCGAACTGGTTTGCGCCGGTTTACCCGGCGTTTGCCATCGCCGCCGCCGTCGCCGCCCATCTGGTCGAGTGGGAGCCGCGCTGGCAGCGCCTGGCCGATTTCTGCCGGCGCTGGGCAGTGCCGGGCGGCATCCTGTTATTTGCGCTGCTGGTCGTGCAGGCCAACAGCGGCGTGCTGTCAGGTTATCGCCGCGATCCCACGGTGCGCAGCGTCGGCATCGGCTGGCACGAAACGGCCGAAGGAATTGAGGCGGTGAGGGCGCGCGTCGGCGCAGCATGCGTGCTTGCGTCAGATTACGGCACCACCGCCTGGCTCGCCTTCCATCTGCCGAAGGGCACCTGCGTCGCGCAGCACAGCCATCGCATCCGTTGGGTCAACATGCCCGAGCCAGATACGGCGCAGCTCGCCGGCAAATTGCTGTATGTGTATGACGCGTTGCTTGGCGACACGCCCTATCTGAAGGACAGGTTTGCCCGTATCGAGCGGGTCGGCGAGGTCCAGCGGAAGCGCGGCCCGTTCGTGATCGAGACTTATGCCCTCGATGTGCTGGAAGGGCCAAGGGGCGAAGTGTTCGACCGCACGCCGCCGCCGGAATTGCGATAGAACGCGTGAGCCAGTCACTCGGCGGCGTCGCGATGCGTGCGTTGGTCCAGCGTGGGACGTTCGCTCCGCCACAGCCAGACCACGAGCGAGCCTGATCGGCCGCGAATCTGCGCTTCGACCGGACCGGCAAGGCTTCCGGTTTTCAGCCGCGCGCCGTTGCGTTTGGCTGCGGTGCGCAATGTGTCGCTGAGCGCCAGCCGGACATCGTGGCGGGCCGCCACTTCCATCAGACGGCTCGCGACATTGACGGTGTCGCCGGCGGCGGTGATGTGCTGATGGTTACGGCCACCGAGCCGGGAGGCGACGATCGGCCCGAAATGCGCGCCGATCTTGAAGCCGATTCGATGCGCGATTGCCGGCGGCAATGCTTCAATCCAGCGTTCGGTCTTGACGCAGAGCGCGATCGAACATTGTGCCGCGCGCGTAGCGTCATCCTCGGCCGCCTTCGGCAGGCCGAACAGGATCATGGCGCCGTCGCCGAGAAAACTCGTGATCATGCCGCCGCATCGCGTCGCTTCCTTGTCGACCAGCGCGTGAAATTCCTTCAATAGCCCCCGCGTGGCATCCGGATCGAGCGTTTCGCTGAGCGAGGTAAATCCAGAGAGATCGACGAACACGACCGCGGCATTCTGCCGGACCGGCGCCAGCAGGAAGTCAGGATCGCGTGTCAGCCATTCCTGCAGGCCCGGCGTGTGGAATTGTTCGAGCAGCCTGTTTTGTACGGCGAGATGCTGGGCGCTGCGCCGGCCCGACCATAGCTGGACCGCGCCGAACAGCATGAGCGGCGGCGCTGCTGCGGCAATGGTGGTCGCGGCGTCGAGCCAGATGCCGTGCGCGAAAGCAATCGTGTTCGCGGTCGCCCATGCCAGCACGACCGCGCTGACCGCCACGAGACCGATTGGGTTTCGCCGCCACACCAGCAAACCGACCAGCAACATCGGGAGCAGGATCGCCGTGATCGCCCCGGCGATGCGAACCGTTTGGTTGCGCACGAGGCCGTCGCCTGCGACCAGATGCGTAATCGCGGTGGAAATGATTTCCACCCCAGGCATCAGTGAATCGAACGGCGTCGGAAAGAAGTCGCCGGCGCCGGTTGCGGTCGCGCCGAGCACGACGATGCGGCCCTGAATCGCTTCCTTGTTGTCGATCTGGCCGTCGACCAGATTGGCGGCGCTGATCGTGCGAATGGTCTGGCGTGGGCCGTAATAGGAAATCGGCAGCGCATAGTGGGAGGCGGTTGGGATCGGCCGATCGCCGAACCTGAGACGGTCGGGCTCGATCGTCAGCGGTTGGTCGATCGCGATCGATGCGACACGGAGCGGAAACGACAACTCGATCTTGTCGCGCGTCCGGAACAGCATCGGGACCGAGAGCGGCGTGCCGGTCTGGCCCGTCGCCACATTGGCGATACCGACTTCCGCGCGGTCGGCGAATGCCGGCAGCGGCAGCAGGAAGCGGCTGGCCTTCGGCAGGCGGGCGAGTGGCCCATCGTTCTCGGCGGAAGGCTGAACGGTGTTCGAAAATACCGCAGCCGCGGCAAGCACCGTCGGACCCGTCGCGAGCGATTTCGCGAGCGCCGCATCGCCGTCGGCCGGTCCCTTGTCGATCAGCAGGAGATCGATCGCGATGACTTTCGGCTCCAGCCGCGCGATCGCCTCGACGATCTTGGCTATCTCTGCGCGCGGCAGGGGATAGGTGCCGACGAGTTTGACGACGGTGTCGTCGATCGCAACGATCGTGACGAGGTCCGGCGGCGCCTTCACGCCGCGCACCAGCGTGCGCACGTCGGTCAATGCAGACTCGAGCCGGTCGAGAAACCGCAATTGGCCGGCCGAATGGCCGAGCCATATCGCGCCTGCCCACAATCCCGTGCAAAGCAACACAACCAGAATATGAAGGCGTCGACGGTTCATCCGCTCGGCTTCTATTGTCCCAATCTTGCCATCAGGGCCGCAACGCGCGCAGGCGGCCAGCGCTTGATGATCAACTCGCCCGACGGCTCGACATCGACGCCATCACCGGCGGCGAGTACGACGCTGCCGCGGCCGGCGGGCCGCGCCACGCGCACGCTGCCGTCAACGACGAAGACCGATGTCTTTGCACCTTCGGCGTCCACCGTCCATTTGGTACCGCGCACCGCGGCAATCGCCTGTGGCGTCATCACCTCGAACCTGACGCGGCCCGGCTTCTTCGGCACTTCGAGCAGCAGGGCCTTGTTGCTGAGTTCGACGGAATCGACCTGGCCATCACGGTTGCGATCCCTGAGTTCGAATTTCGCGCCGCTTTCGGCCACGATCGTGATCGCGTTCTGGCAACGCAGCGTTTGCGTCCCCTGGGCCGTCGATGCGGACGTGCAGCCCGATTTTGCCGGCTGCGCCGCCGCAGGTCCGGCGAACAGCAGCATGCCTGCGAAGGCAATCGATCCGGCGCGCGCCAGCATTGTCATGGCGGTTCCCTTTTGGGGTACGGCGAAACCTAGGAGTAGGGCGATACGGTGCCGTATCAAGCGCCGCGATCCAGTGCAAAGCCAATAGTAGACGATAGTATGTCTGCCTTCGGCGGGTAAGGTTCGGGTGAAGTCTTCCGATCCGGCAGTTCAGCAAAAAGATCCGGTAAATCAGCACAGAAACGGCTCGAAAATGGACCGAAACTGCGGCTGGAACATCGAAATTTCCGTGCACAGGTGTCGGACCGATGAGGCGCGAAACGTCTTGTAACCACTCGACCACAACCGAGGTGTTGCCATGTCCAGTTCCGCACTGAAACCCGCCGCCGACCTCGCCCGCGGAAACGGCGTGCGTTGTCCCAACGAGAGCACCGAATATCGCCGCGCCCGCGAGCAATTGCTGGCCGAGGAGATCGAACTGCGCCGTCACATCGAACGGGTCGCCGAATTGCGCCGGGCGTTGCCGCCGGGCGGCGCGGTGACGAAAAACTATGAATTCGAGGGCGAGGGCGGCAAGGCCACCTTGTCGGACCTGTTCGGCGACAAGCAGACGCTCGTGATCTACAGCTACATGTTCGGCCCGCAGCGCGAACAACTGTGCCCGATGTGCACGTCCTTCATGAGCACCTGGGAAGGCAAGCTGCCCGACGTCGAACAGCGCATCGCCTTCGTGTTCGTGGCGCGCTCGCCGATCGCGCGATTGATCGAGGCGAAGAAGGCGCGCGGCTGGACACGGCACCGGATCTATTCGGATGCGTCGGGCGATTACACGCGCGACTATGTCAGCGCGGCGGATGCCGATGCGCCCGGCTACAACGTGTTCACCCGGCGTGACGGCAGCATCCGCCATTTCTGGTCCGGCGAAATGGGACCATCGACCGCCGACCCCGGACAGGACCCGCGCGGCGCGCCCGACTTCGATCCGCTGTGGACCATTCTCGACACCACGCCCGAAGGGCGTGGCAAGGACTGGTATCCGCGGCTGAGCTATTAGCGAGGTGCTCGCGGCTGACGCCGACCCATTTACAAATCCAGAAATTGGTGTAAGTGATCGCGCGCTTCCGCAGATCCCTGGAAAGACGATGCTTCGCATAGACACCCATTCGTCACGTTGTGCAGGCCAGCCGGTCGTCCGGCGCGGTCGTGCTTTGGCGTGCGCAATTGGCGTGTATTCGATTGGCGCATCGTATCCGCAAGGCAAACTACCAGCGTAACGCGGCAGCGGGTCTCCCTCTGCCGTCGAGGCAGGGAATGATCCGCGGTATGCCATTCGTGGCAAGCTCGACCTTGTAATTCCTCCCTGCCTGCAAAACCAACTGACCTGCGTCGCGACTGATGCCGGTCCTTCCGAAGTCCTGAACGGCCTGCGGAACGAAGTAATGCAGTGAAGGAGAGTGAGATGCGATCCGATCCCTACAAGGAGCGCGCCAGGGCGCTGGCCGTTGAAGCGGGGCTCGACCCCGACGCGAAGATCGATCGGCCCGGCCAGCGGCCGATGCCGACGTGGTGCCTGTTTCGCGATGCCGCGCGCAAGGAGAAGCTTGCGCGCGACGCGGAGGCTGTTGCTTCCGATATCGCGCAGAGGCCGCAGGCGGCGCAATACCAGAACAGCCCGCTCAAGATCTTCGGCAAGCACGACGACGCCACGATTGCGCAGATGCGCAATTGCATGTCGGTCGGAAATGCAGTCGCCGGCGTCATTTGCGCGGACGGCCATCTCGGCTATGCCCAGCCGGTCGGCGGCGTGATCGCCTATGAGAAGCAGATCAGCATCTCTGGTGTCGGCTTCGACATCGGCTGCGGCAACATGGCTGTGCGGCTCGACACGCCGTTTAGCCAGATCGAAAGCAATGTCGGCACGATCATCAAGGACGTGCACAACGTGATTTCGTTCGGTGTCGGACGCACCAACGATGAGCGCGTCGAGCACGAACTGTTCGACGACGCCGATGCGTGGCGGGAGTCCGACATGGGCGCCTACCGGCAGAAGGCGGTATCGCAACTCGGCACCGTCGGGTCGGGCAATCACTATGTCGACCTGTTGCGCGACGAGGAGGGCTTTGTCTGGATCGGCGTGCACTTCGGCAGCCGCGGCCTCGGTCACACCAGTGCGACCCGCTACCTCAAGGCCGCGGGCGGCAAGGATGGCATGAACGTGCCGCCCGCCGTGATCGACGAGGATAGCGAGATCGGGCGGCGCTACATCGCGGCGATGCAACTCGCCGGGCGCTACTCCTATGCCGGCCGCGAATGGGTGGTCGAGCGCGTGCGCCGGATCATCGGCGGCGAGGTCACCGACATGGTTCATAACCACCACAATTACGCGTGGCGGGAGAACCATGGCGGCAAGGATTTGTGGGTGGTTCGCAAGGGGGCGACCCCGGCATTTCCGGGCCAGCGTGGCTTCATCGGCGGATCGATGGGCGACGATGCTGTCATCGTCGAAGGCGTCGACAGCGAGGAGGCGAAGGCCTCGCTCTACTCGACCGTGCACGGCGCGGGCCGTCTGTTTGGCCGCAAGGAGGCCAAGCGGCGGTTCACGCGCGGCGAGATGGACGCCTGGCTGCAATCGCGTGGCGTGACATTGATCGGCGCCGACCTTGACGAAAGCCCGATGGCCTATCGCAGGCTGCCGGAGGTGATCGCCGAGCACGCCGGCTCGATCAGGGTTCAGCACACGTTGCGTCCGTTCGCCGTGGCGATGGCGGGCGAGAACGAGTTCGATCCATTCAAGGATTGAGGCCGAACTTGGCCCGTTATGGGACACCCGGCGCTTACGTCACGCCGGGTGTCCCTGATTGGGACCAACGCCGGCATCATTGCGGGGAAATTTCTCCAATAGTTCCATGGATTTGAACCCGCCTTACATCCGCCCGCGTTTAAGCCGGATTTAACTAAAAGTCGCCTTAATGACGCTCTGTGCCTCTGCGAGATGCTGCCCGGGGACATATCCGGACGCGGCATCAAAGGGGGACTTGGTGGAACTTGTTGTTCTGGGCGTTGTGTGAATGAGTAAGCGTACGCGTGCGTTCGGTCCTGCGGCCCGCAGCCGCGGGAAATCCTCCCGCAGAGGCATTCCCCAATATTTTCTCGGCGGTGTCGCGGTCGCAGGCCTCGTGCTGGGCTGCGCCTGGACCGTTTACACCAACGTGCTCGGCGCCAGCATCTATCCATCCGTGAACAACGCCGGCTTCGAGGCGCGCGCCGTCAACAACCCGAGCACCGTCGCGGCGCACGCCGTGCGGCCGGCCTTCAATGAGATTTTCGCCTCGCTGCCGCAACAGTCGCTGGTGATGCCCGCCCCGGAGAACGTCGCGAGTTCGCTGATGTTCAACGAAAGGTTCGCAGCCGCCGCCGCGCAAGGCGAGCCCTCGAGAGCGGCCGAATTTAAGTCCGTCGAACCGACGAAACTGGCGGAAGCTTCGCCGCCGGCCGAAGCGCCGAAAGCCGTTCAAGCTCCGAAGCCCGTGGAAGCGGCAAAGCCGAAGATTTCTGCTCCAGCCACCAAGCTCGCCTTGAACACTCCTGCGCCGGCGCCAGCAGAGACCGAGGCCAAGACCGGCAAGGCATCCGGCTCCACCGTTCGCGACATGGCGCAGCGCGCCAAGGCCGCCGTGATGTCGATTGCTTCCAACGACAAGCAGACCATGGTCGAAAAACTGTGGGGCAAGCAGCCTTCGCAGAACTCGCTGCTCGCTTTCGCATCCGCCGACGCCAACGTCACCGGCAGCATCATCGATACGCGAAGTCAGAACCCGATGATGGGCGGCTCGCCGCCCTATGATCGCCAGACTGCGGTCTACGACATCACCGCGCGCAAGGTCTATCTGCCCGACGGTACCCAGCTCGAAGCGCATTCGGGACTCGGCTCGAAGATGGACGATCCCAAATATTCGCATGTGCGGATGCAGGGCGTGACGCCGCCGCACATTTACGAACTGAAGCCGCGCGAGGCGCTGTTTCACGGCGTACCGGCACTGCGGCTGACGCCGATCGGCGGCGAAGAAAAAATCTACGGCCGCGACGGGCTGCTCGCGCACACCTACATGCTCGGGCCGAGCGGCCAGTCCAACGGCTGCGTTTCGTTCAAGGACTACTATGCGTTCCTCGACGCCTATCGCAACAAGGGGATTCGTCGGCTCGCCGTGCTGGTGAAGGTCCAGTAGGCGGCGCTGCGGCCGCTTCAACGCAGATACGAATTTCAAACTGCCCGCCGAGGTCATTCCTGGCTCGCGCCATCCAACACGCCGCGGCCTGACCACGTCATAGCGACGCACACACCAATCGTCGTCCCTACCTCCGTGCGCAATCGCGCACTCGGCGCAGGGACGACGGAGATGGGGATAGTCGCGATACAAAATATGACTCCGCGTTCTCGCGACGCATTGCGCCCGAGCTTTGCTCTCAACTTCCCGCCCTCTTGATCTGAGGGCGCAGGGAAGACCGGGTGCGCGCCGCACCCGCGGTCTCGTGTGCAAAGTGCGCAGAAGAGAACGCACACGAGCATACAGGTACAGCGGGAGCATCCCGGCCTTCCCTGCGCAGTGGCTTTACGGCTTACTTCGTGCTCTCCCCGGTGAACGGCTCTTTTGCCACCGTCGCCCCCGAGAAGCTTCGCTTCTTAAGGACTTAATGCCAGCACCGCGACATCAGGACCACACGACTTCGCCGTACGCGTCGGGCGCGCTCGCCTGCTGCGCCTTCCGTGTCCACCGCATCTCACCGCACGTTCGTGACGATGGCGAAGCGCCCCTCATCTGCCGTGAGACGGGCGGAGTTATGCGACTGATTTGCCTCTCGCGTGAAGCGGAATATTTTTGATTCCCGGGCTTGACATGATTTCGGAAAATCAGAAGTGATTTGGTCTTGCGTTAGCTTGTCGCGGCCGCTGCACGAATTTGCGCTTGCGCGCACGCAAATCAGCTAGACCAGGCCCTGCCTGGAACTGGAACTCCTGTTCCCGCACTTTTACGGGGCTATGCATGATATTTTACAGTTGCGTCCGACCGCCGATTTACATCTAACTTCTTAGAGCGTTGCGAGCACAAGGGTCCTGCGCGCAGCCAGGCGTTGGAGTTTTTGTCAGAACGAGAGTGTGTTTGCTTGAGTGAGCATAGAGGAAGCGGATTTAGACCGATACCAGCACCGCCGTCTTGCGACGCTCCAAACCGAGATGGGGCGCGGACTCCTCACCGCCAGTTTGCAATGACGCCTCGCGGAAAAATGGGCAATCGCCTTCTCGCATCATTGCCGGAATCGGACCTTGCTCTGCTCGCTCCCGAGCTTGAATTGATCGCGCTCGAACAGGACGCAATCCTTTCGCGGGCGGGTGACGACATCCAGTATGTCATCTTCCCACATAGCGGCGCCATCTCGCTGATGATCGAGATGGCGGACGGACACACGGTTGCCACCGCTGCGATTGGGCGTGAGGGGGCCGTCGGCACACTTTCGGTGCTCGGGCCGTCACCCTCGGCGATTACGGCCGTGGTTCGCGCGGCCGGTACCGCCGCTCGGATCCCTGCATCGCGATTTCATACTGTTTTTGGCCGCAGTCCCGCGATCCGGAGCGCGGTACAAAGCCACATCAGGGCGATGCTGATACAGTTCCAGCTCGGTGCGGCCTGCAATGCGCTGCACCCGGTCCAGGCCCGGATGGCTCGCTGGTTGCTGCAGCTTAGCGATCGCGTCGACCATGATGTGCTCCCGCTCACTCAGCAGGCGCTATCGCAGATACTCGGTGTGCGGCGCACGACCGTGACGCTCCTGATGCGGAATCTGCGCGCGCGGGGAGGGATCAGATCCGATCGACGAGGGTTGATCGAAATCGACCGGACGCGGCTCGCAAGGGCAGCGTGCGAATGCCACCGCGTCATGCGCCTCGAAGCCGAGGAGGTTTTCCCGGCTACCTCCGACCGGTCTCGCGCCGCGGTCCTGCCCGAAGATGGGGTGTTGTCCCTGGAATAGAGCCGGATTCCATGTGAGCGCGTCTCCGCGCGACTGGTTTGCCGCTAAGCCAAATTGACGCGCCGATCCTGTGCCAGATCAGGTGCTCTGCCGCCAATCGCGTTCGAGCGCTGACTCGGATTTCGCCTCGAGCTTCGCAATCTCGCGCAGCACCTTCGCTGTCTGGCGCAGCTCGTCGCGCTCAGGGCCCGGCTTCAGCCGTCGTGCCTCGTCAAGAATGTCCTTTGCCTGTAGCAGCCAGGTGGAGGTTTCGGTTGAGACTTGCATGCGCGCCATGGTGTCCCCCGATCGCGATCATAACTCGATCTGTGTCGATGCTGCTCGTTTGATTTGATGTGCTTCTTACGCCAACCGGTGCATCCCCTCGGATCACCTTCGGGGGCATGCTTTGCTCGACGCTATGCCGAGCTGGCGCTGCTATGCCGCACACGGATGCTCGGCTCGTCGACCCAGGCTTCACGGGCAAACCAGGCGTGATCGGTGTGGCAGATCACGCAACGGGTCCGTGAGAAGAATACAGCGCTGCGGCTAAAGCTCTCGCGATCAGTCTTGATGCCGGTGGGAATCGCATGTCCGGTTCGGGGACACTTGACCATGACCATTCCCATATCGCCCTCCCTCGAGATTGGCTTCTTGTTTGAAAAAAGCACCGGCCGGTTGGAGTGCGCCACTTGTCGGTGCGGGTTACTTGGGGGGCATCGCGCACCGCGTCTGATCGAGCATCGGGTAGTGGGCCGTATGCTCATCGCTTGGACGTGTTTCCAACCGGCCGGATCCCTCCTTGGTGTAGTCTCGGATGTGAATTGGACGCCGGTCTTTTCAGCCGGTTTGCTGGAGAACCTTGGTGAAGTGCTTCCTGATCGGCTCACCCGTTTCCGTCGTAAGTTTCTGGGCAAGCACCCACAATTCCCTGTTCTGGTCAGAAGCGGTGTTGAACGCCTTGCGCGCTTGCGCCGCTGATACGCTAAGAACGTCAGTGGCTGACTTGCTGCCGAACAGACGAACGAAGAAATCGAGCGTGGAGGCGGCATTGGCGTTTGAGATTTCGAACAACTTGAGCCCGTAATCGGTCGCGCCCCTCGCATTGCTCGAATAGCTCTCGCGCAGCACTTCCGTCATCTCCTCCGAAGCGGCCTTGATTTTCTCGCAGCCTTCACGTGCGCGGGCGAAGCCCTGCTCGGTAAGCTCGCTAACCACGCCAGGCGCGGCGATCTTCGAGAAGTCCAACCACGGCATTCCGAGAAATTGCGTTCCGTTCGGCATCGCTTTCATTTCGCTTTCACTCACGGCAACATTACCTTTCCCAAGCGAAAGCATTCCTCGCAGACGCTGGCTTGCGTCACGAGAGCTCGCGCTCCGCGTTAGATCAGATTGTGGATGAGGATTTTGCCCAGCCCTCGACGTTACTTTGCCTAGGAGGATCGGGACTGTCGGTTCGGTTTGCGACTCTCGCGAAAAGTTTTTTTGAAGTTGTCAACGCATACGCTGGTATATTTTACACAGCGCTGTGCATAACCGGGATATCTCAAGCAGCGGGAAGGTTTTGCTTCAGCGTGACGTTGCAGAAACACCGCGCCGCTGCGGTCCGGATCCGCCCAAACAAAAACCCCGGCATTTCTGCCGGGGTTTTGCATTTTGTGGAGCGGGTTCCCGGCTCAGCGGTGCACCGCGTCCGGGACGACTTCGTCGCTTAGAAGTCCATGCCGCCCATGCCGCCGCCCGGAGGCATGCCGGCGCCGGCGCCGGCGTTCTTCTTCGGCAGTTCGGCGATCATGGCTTCGGTGGTGATCAGGAGAGCCGCGACGGAAGCCGCGTTCTGGATCGCCGCGCGAACCACCTTGGTCGGGTCGATGATGCCCTTGGAGACCAGATTGCCGTATTCGCCGTTCTGCGAGTCGAAGCCGTAGGAGTACTGCTCCTTCTCGAGGATCTTGCCGACGATGACGGAGCCGTCTTCACCGGCGTTGATCGCGATCTGGCGGGCGGGCGCGGACAGCGCCTTGCGGACGATCTCGACGCCGGTCTTCTGGTCGTCGTTCTGGGTCCTGAGGCGCTTGAGCTGCTCGGAAGCGCGGAGCAGGGCGACGCCGCCGCCCGGCACGATGCCTTCTTCAACCGCCGCACGGGTCGCATGCATCGCGTCATCCACGCGATCCTTGCGCTCCTTCACCTCGACTTCGGTCGCGCCGCCGACGCGGATCACGGCTACGCCGCCCGCGAGCTTGGCCAGACGCTCCTGCAGCTTCTCACGGTCGTAGTCCGAGGTGGTTTCCTCGATCTGCGCCTTGATCTGCTGAACGCGCGCCTCGATGTCGGCCTTCTTGCCGGCGCCGTTGACGATCGTGGTGTTTTCCTTGTCGATCATCACCTTCTTGGCGCGGCCGAGCATCTGCAGCGTGACGTTCTCGAGCTTGATACCGAGATCTTCCGAGATCGCCTGACCACCGGTCAGCACCGCGATGTCCTGCAGCATGGCCTTGCGGCGATCGCCGAAGCCCGGAGCCTTGACGGCCGCGACCTTCAGACCACCACGCAGGCGGTTGACGACGAGGGTGGCGAGGGCTTCGCCTTCGACGTCTTCGGCGACGATGACCAGCGGCTTGCCGGTCTGCACCACGGCCTCGAGCAGCGGCAGCAGCTCGTTCAGCGAGGAGAGCTTCTTCTCGTTGATCAGGATGTAGGCGTCGTCCATTTCAACGCGCATCTTGTCGGCGTTGGTGACGAAGTAGGGCGAGATGTAGCCGCGGTCGAACTGCATGCCTTCGACGACGTCGAGTTCGGTCTCGAGCGACTTGGCTTCCTCAACCGTGATCACGCCCTCGTTGCCGACCTTCTTCATGGCGTCGGCCAGGAACTTGCCGATTTCGGCGTCGCCGTTGGCCGAGATGGTGCCGACCTGGGCGATTTCCTCGTTCGAGGTGACCTTCTTGGAGTTCTTGACGAGGTCGGCGACCACGGCTTCCACCGCCAGGTCGATACCGCGCTTCAGGTCCATCGGGTTCATGCCGGCGGCAACCGACTTGGCGCCTTCACGGACGATCGCAGCCGCGAGCACGGTCGCGGTGGTGGTGCCATCGCCGGCCGCGTCAGCGGACTTGGAGGCGACTTCGCGCACCATCTGCGCGCCCATGTTCTCGAACTTGTCGTCGAGCTCGATCTCCTTGGCGACGGTGACGCCGTCCTTGGTGATGCGGGGAGCGCCGAACGACTTGTCGAGCACGACGTTGCGGCCCTTCGGGCCGAGCGTGACCTTCACGGCGTTGGCGAGAATATCAACGCCGCGCAGCATGCGGTCGCGGGCGTCGACGCCGAATTTGACTTCTTTGGCTGACATAATTGGTTTCCCTGAGTTGATCTTTGTTTCTCACCCTGTCGGGGAGGCGCCTTGCGGGCACTCCTCAGGGTGAGCGTGGCAGGCGATGTCTTAGGCGGCCTTCTTCTTGGCCGAGGTGGCGTCGAGCACGCCCATGATGTCGGACTCCTTCATGATCAGGAGTTCCTGGCCGTCGATCTTGACCTCGGTGCCCGACCACTTGCCGAACAGCACGCGGTCGCCGACCTTGAGGTCAATCGGGATCAGCTTGCCGGCTTCGTCACGGCCACCCGGGCCGACGGCGACGACTTCGCCCTGGGAGGGCTTTTCCTTGGCACTGTCCGGAATGATGATGCCGCCAGCAGTCTTCTCTTCGGCGTCGATGCGTTTGACGACGACGCGGTCGTGAAGCGGACGGAAGTTCATGCAGTCCTCCTAAACGTCTGGGAATGTTGTAGAATTCTGGAATTTTGGCAGTCCGGTCCAGCGAGTGCCAGTCCGGCTGCGGCTGATTTAGGCCAGTATTCTTCGGGGGACAAGGGCTTCTAGCAGAAAAATTGGCACTCAAATATGTCGCCTGCCAATTTCATTAATCATGATTAACCGGGCGGCGGGATGTTGGGACCCCCGTATTAGCACCTGCGGTAAGCTGCTGCTAGCGCGTGAATTTTCAACAATTCATTAAACATTTAGGCTTGTGATAGGTTGGTATCGTGCGTCACATTTCTCTCATGTGAGCGCATCTCCGCCGGGGTGGCTCGGTGTGTGGCCACCACGACAATGCGCTCCTGAAACGGAGGTATTGGCATGGTCTCGCGGGTTGGAGTTGCTTCCGACGACTTCCGGAAGCAGGTGCTGGGTTACGGGCTGACGACGGCGCAAATTCTGTATCGGATGCCGGATCATCCCTCATTGCTGCAGACCTATGTCTGGCAGAACTACGATCTGTTTCCGAAATTCCCCGCGCTGAAGGACTTCCTCGCGTTCTGGCAGGAAAAGCTTGATGGCCCGCTGTTTTCCGTAACGGTCGCGCATTCCAGGCTGATCAAGCCGACGGAGCTGCGTGCAGTCGACGGTGTGTTCAGGCTGCATTGATTGGGGTGCTGTAGGGTGGGCAAAGGCGCGACAGCGCCGTGCCCACCACGTCAGCGTAGATCTCCGCTCTTGATGGTGGGCACGGTGCAAACGCGCCTTTGCGCACCCTACAAAAGTTTTCTGTGTTAGCCTCCTGCCATAACAACAAGGGAGGCAGCAATGGCCAAGCAGAAGGCGGCATCACGTCCCGCGGCGCAGCCCGCCGTGAAGAAGAAGTGGTCAGGTCACAAGGCGGCAGCCAAGTCCTCAGCACGCAAGGCCGTCAAGTCAAAGGCGAGAGGCGCGCCGGCAGTCAAGGCCAAACCGGCCAGGAAGGCGCGGCCGAAGCAGCGCATCGCCATCAGTCATCACCGCGAAGAAGATTTTAAAGCCGACGGCCTGCGCGCTTACGCAAAGTACCGCGACCTCGGGATAGCGGACGCCACCCATGGCCTGGCGCAGGCGCATGTCATCCGCCTGATCGGCCCGTGCAACCCGGCGGAAGTTTCAAAACTGCATTACCACGACGTCGAATTCCAGATGGTCTATGTGCTCAAGGGCTGGGTGAAGACCTACATGGAAGGGCAGGGCGAGACGCTGATGAAAGAAGGCAGCGCCTGGACCCAGCCGCCGCGCATCAAGCATCTGATCATGGATTATTCCGATGATGTCGAGTTGCTGGAAGTGATTTTGCCGGCAGAGTTCAAGACGGTGGAATTTGCGGGGTAGTGCGGCATGCACGTCGTTCCGGGGCGGCTCGTAGAGCCGAACCCGGAACCTCGAGATTCCGGGTTCGCGCTCCGCGCGCCCCGGAATGACAGCGAGAGACTCACGTCATCACCCCCACCACCGCCCCCATCAAACACGTCGCCAGCGTACCTGACACGATCGACTTCAGCCCCAGCGCATTGATCTCCTCGCGCCGATCCGGTGCCATGGTGCCGAGGCCGCCGATCATGATGCCGAGGCTGGCGAAGTTGGCAAAGCCGCACATCGCGTAGAGCATGATCAGCCGCGAGCGCGGATCGAGCGCATCCGTGCCGAGCTTCGAGAGGTCGAGATAGGCGATCAGCTCGTTGAGCACGGTCTTGGTGCCCATCAGGCTTCCGGCCGTGACGGCTTGCGGCCAAGGAAGGCCCATCAGCCAGCACACCGGCGCCATTACAAGCCCCAGCAGCCGCTGCAGCGAAATTTTGGCGCCGCCGATCTCGGGCAACAGCCCGAGGATCGCATTGACGAGATAAACCAGTGCCACCAGCACCAGGAGCATCGCGACGATGTTGAGCAGCAGTTCGAGCCCGGCCGCCGTGCCCTTGGTGATGGCATCCATGGTCGAGGACGCATGCATGTCGGGATCTCTGAGCGAGCCGCCAGTGCGCTTATCTGAAGTCTCCGGCACCATGATCAGGCTGATCAGGATCGCGGCCGGCGCGCCCAACACGGATGCAATGACAAAGTGCGCCGCCGCGTCCGGGATCAGCGGCGCCAGGAACGTGGCGTAGAGCACCAGCACGGTGCCGGCGATGCCGGCCATGCCGCCGGTCATCACCAGAAACAATTCGCTGCGCGTGAGTTGCGCCAAATAGGGGCGGATGAACAGCGGCGCCTCGACCATGCCGAGAAAGATATTGGCCGCGGCCGATAGTCCGACCGCGCCGCCTACGCCGAGCGTGCGCTCCAACAGCCATGCCATGCCGCGCACGATCGGGGGCAGTACGCGCCAGTAGAACAGCAGCGTGGTCAGAACGCTCATGACCAGCACGATCGGCAGCGCCTGAAATGCCAGGACGAAATCCGCGCCCGGTGCCTTGAGATCGAACGGCAGCGCGCCGCCGCCGAGATAGCCGAACACGAAGGAAGTGCCGGCGCGCGTCGCCGCCGCGATCGTGCCGACGGCGTCGTTGATGGCGCCGAAGGCTTTTGCCACCAGCGGCAGCTTGAGCAGCACCAGCGCGGTAATGATGGTGACGGCGAGGGCGATCGCCACTTGACGGAGCGACACGGCGCGGCGGTTCTCGCCGCACGCCCAAGCGATCGCCAGCAACGCCAGCACGCCAAACGCCGATTGCAATTGCAGCATGGATCCCCCCAAAACCCCGAGAGCGATTATGCCAACCTTGTCGATTTGTGAAAGCCCAACTCGTGTGCCGGACGCGGTGCAGCGCCTTAAGCGCGTTCACGCGCGTCTTCGGCGCGCTATGGCGCAGCGCCGCAGGGCGGCATCAACATCGAGCGCCAATCAGGACCGGCCCATCAGCTTCGATCATCCGAACCAGGGCGTTGCTCAGCCTCGCGGCTTTTATGGATGGGATGGGACGATGGCCTGTCTGACCTGAGACGAGGTGGCAGGCGTCGTTAACTGGTCAGCCGCCATGTGCAGCAGCAATCCGGGAGCCACTGTGAGCTCCAGCGTCAGCGCGGTGGCGATGTTCCACGGGTTGAGGAGATTAACGAGAGCCCAGAAGCCGTCGAGATGCAGAACGACAAGATGACTGGACACAATAAGCAGGCCCGCCGCCCACAGCCAGACCGTTCCCATCAACCGCAACGCCTTTGCCAGGATGGACATGGATCGCCCCCATTACTTCACCTGATCGCGTTTTAGGGACAAGGGATGAGGATCCGCGGAAGAAAACTGTCGGCATTCTCCAGTTCACGTTCAGCATCGGTAAAGGCTTCGACATCGCGGCCTGATGCGATTCGGCTGAATTCTGCTGGGCGATTTATCTCGTGTGACGGTCCGCTGCTTCTTGTGCCCCACAACGGGACGCACCTTGCGGCGTCTGCTTGCGCGAAGCGCGCGCCTGTCCGACGCGTGGCCGTATTCAACCGGAATGGATGCTGGCCTGGATTTGCCTTAAGGGGAGCGCCGCAAGACTAACAAAAGGTTAAATCGCTGCGATTCTTGCCGTCGTCCGTTGCGATAGACCAACTGTCGATGAGGATCGCTGAGCATGGTCGCCGGGGGCCCACCATCTCTGTGACGCTACAGTAGCGGCTGAACTTATGCTCTCTGAAAGGTTGTGTCGCGGGCTTCAGCGATACGGAGCGAGCACGTGAATCATGAACGAAATACTTATCTCGCTCTTCCTGCTCGTTAGCCTGCTGATAAACCTGTCATCGCTGGACGACATTTTCATCGATCTGCTGTCTTTCGGGATCGCGCATTCTCCTTTTCGGCGCGCCCCCGCCGAGCCGGCTCCTCTCCCGAATATTGCGATCTTCGTCGCCAATTGGCGTGAGGAGGATGTCATCGGCAAAATGGTGGAGGGCAACCTCGCGCGGATCGATATTCCGCAGGTTTCGCTCTATCTCGGCGTCTATCCAAACGACACGGGCACGCGTCGCGTCGCTGAAGCCCTTGCCGCAGCCCATCCCGATCGCGTGCGGGTCATCGTCAACAGTTTGCCCGGCCCCACATCCAAAGGGCAGATGCTCAACGAGATGTTTGCCCAGAGCTTTGCGGGAGAGCAGGCTCCGGACCTGGTCGTTCTGCACGACAGCGAGGATGTCATCGATCCACGCAGCTTTGAGATCTATGCGAGATATGCCGGCGAATACGATTTTATCCAGGTTCCTGTCTTCTCGCTCAGCCGCCGCAGAGGGGCCTATGTCGCTTCGACCTATATGGAGGAGTTCGCCGAACGTCACACGCGTGAACTGATCGTGCGCAACGCGCTTGGAGCCGCCATCCCTTCTGCCGGGGTCGGTACCTGCCTGACGCAGGCGCTCATCAGGCACTTTCTGGAGACACGCGGGCAGGTTCTGATGTCCGGGACAGTGACCGAGGATTACATTCTCGGCATCGAGGCCAAGCGCGCGGGGTTCAGATCGATATTCGCCGCGCTGTCCGCGCGTGCCGAAGAGGGGGCCGACTATGTCGCGACCCGCGAGTTCTTCCCCCAGCGTCTGGAAGCTTCCATCAAGCAGAAGACCCGCTGGGTCTACGGCATCGCCTTCGAAGCGATGCACAGGCTCGGCTGGCACGGCCAGCCCTGGGACATCTATTTCTTCCTGCGCGATCGCAAGGGAATGATTACGAACTTTCTGGCCCCTGCATCCGTCGTTCTGATGATCCTGACGCTCGCGGGCCTTATCGATCCCGAGGCCCTGCCACGCGGAATGTACCAGCTCTTCCAATGGTCGCTTTCGTTCAATCTCCTCGCGGTGGCGTTCCGCTATGTCGCGCGCCTGACCTCCAGCTACCGGGTCTATGGCAGGATCGAATGGCTCGGCGTCGCGATACGATGGCCCGTAGCGCTGTACATCAACATGGTTGCCACGTTGCGCGCGTGGAAAATCTATCTGGGCGAATCGCAGTTCGCCACTTCCCCCATCGTGTGGTCGAAAACGACTCACGACATCCCCGATGATTTCCTGGCCGCCACACGCTGATCTCCCGATTCCATAGAAGAATAGACATGCGCATCCTCATCGCCTTTGGCACTCGGCCAGAGATCATCAAGCTCGGTCCTGTCTATCGCGCCATGCGTCAAGCCGGCGCGCATGTCGATGTCTTCTGGTCGGGGCAGCATATAGATCTGGCGGACGGGCTGCTGGAGCTGTTCGAAATCGAGCTTACCCATGGCGGCACTGGGGTCATGCAGGAGCCGAGTCTCGCCGGCAAGTTCGCGCTGATCACGCAGCAGATGCAATCCCTGCTCGGAGCGGGGCAGCATGATTGCGTCGTGGTACAGGGCGACACGATGACCGCCGCAGCCGGCGCCCTGACAGCCTTTCTGAACCAGGTCCCCGTTGCGCATGTCGAGGCCGGGCCGCGGACCGGAACGCTTGATTCGCCCTGGCCGGAGGAGTTCAACCGGCGCCTCATCACGATCGCCTCCACATTGCATTTCGCGCCGACCGGACGGTCGTGCGACAACCTGCTGCGCGAGGGTGTACAGAGCGATCGTATCAGCGTGGTCGGCAATACCGCGGTCGATGCGCTGCTTTATGCACGCTCCAGGCTTGCTGGAGGTTACGTTCCGATCGACAGGGAGATCGCAAATCTCCCGCGCGACAGGAAGCTCGTGTTGGCGACGTTGCACCGGCGCGAGAACATCGGGGCGCCCCTGGACGAGATCCTCGAGGCCCTGCGCGAGCTTGCAGATGACGGCGACAAGCTGATCCTCCTTCCTGTTCACCCCAACCCGGATATCCGGGCGCAGGTCGTGCGGGCGCTGGGCGCGCGGCCGAATATCCGCCTGCTGAAGCCTCTCCAATATACCGATTTCGTCTACCTGCTCAGTCGGTCATGGACGGTCGTGACCGATTCGGGCGGCGTCCAGGAAGAAGCGCCGACATTCGGTCTCCCTATCCTCATCACGCGCGAGAGCACTGAGCGACCCGAGGTCGTCGAGGCCGGGTTTGGAACGCTGGTGGGGTCCAACTGCGATGCGATTATCGCGGGGGTGAGGCGTCTCACCAGCTCCGATGCGCCGCAGCTTCTGCCTGCCCGCAATCCGTTCGGCGACGGCGAAGCGTCGCACCGCATAGCGGAGCGGATTTTCAGCCTCAGAGCGTTGCAGCAAGCCGCGGAGTAAAAGATGGCAGTTCTGGCAGAATACGCGACTAGCGTCCCACTCAACGTCAGTCAGGTGCGCTGGAGGCGGTTGAGGAACCTCATCCTCATTACCCTCGGTCTCGCCGTCACAGTCGTGATCGCCATCCATCTGATCTCCGGCGGGGTTGTGCTGATGAAGGCCTCCGGGCTCGTCACGCGCGAGCATATCGCCATCGGCGCGCCCTATCAGGAAACACGCGTGAGGCAGGTTTTCGTTCGCCCGGGAGACAGGGTGGAGGCCGGGCAGAAGATAGCGGTCGTCGAATCGACGTCCATTTCGCGCACGCTCGCGGAGCTCGCCGTCGAAAAGGCCAGGCTGGAGACCAGGATTGGGGCCATCGAGGCGAGGCAAACTGCGATCGGCATGTTGCTGCCGGCCGCCGAGGCCAACGCCAGGCAGGCGCAGGACTATCTCGACAAGGTGTCCGGCGCGAGCAGGCACGGTCTGGTGGTGGACAAGCTCCTGACCGACATGACCAGCGCGGCTTTTGCCGCCGCCGAGAAGCACCAGTCTTTGAAAGCGGAGCGAGTTTCGCTCGCGGGCGAGTTGGCCGTATATCGCAATGCCCTCAAGCAGGTGTCGGACACCTACGACTCCTTGCACAACGCCTATGCCGGCGGAGCCTTGTATGCACCGGTCAACGGATATGTGGGCAGCAAGGTCATGAGCGCCGGAGCCGTGCTCGGCCCGGCCGGCAATGACATCGCCACAATCTACACGGGCCCGAGCTTTATCCTCGCCTATCTACCCGACAGCTACCTGTTCGATCTCAAGGTTGGGCAGCGCGTCCATGTGCGTTCCTACAGCCAGTCCATCATCGGACTTGTCGAGGACCTGCTGCCCGTGACCGATGCCATGCCGCCTGAATTCCAGATCCCGGGTGATGTGCGACAGAGGGGGCAGGTTTTCAAGATATCGATCCCCGAGGGTGCCTCGCTTCCTCTCGATCAGAAGGTGAAAATCTCCACCTGCTACTTCAACATGTGCGATTCGGGCGCCGGAATACTTCGGGAGGTCATGCACCGCATCATGAACTACGTCGAACGTATCCAAGGATACGCGCGCTAGAAGTGAGCAGGCAGGAGCCCCAGCATGTCGTCCCTGCGAATGCAGGGACTCATGTGAATACGAAAAGCAGACGACTTGTAACCCAATCGGCGCCGCGGAGTATGGGTCCCCGCTTTCGCGGGGACGACGCCGGTGGATTCGATCAACCCCGTCCGACGAACGGCATCTTGGTCGCCATGACGGTCATGAACAGCACGTTGGCATCTAACGGCAGGCCGGCCATATAGGCCACCGCATCGCCGACCGCCTTCGCGTCCATGCGCGGCTCATGTTTCATCGTGCCATCGGGCTGCATCACACCGGGGCCGGCGACCATGCGGTCGGTCATGGGGGTTGCGGCATTGCCGATGTCGACCTGGCCGACTGCGATGTCGTACATGCGGCCGTCGAGGTTGGAAGCCTTGGTGAGGCCGGTGATCGCGTGCTTGGTCGAGGTATAGGCCGCCGAGAACGGCCGCGGCGCGTGCGCCGAGATCGAGCCGTTGTTGATGATGCGGCCGCCGCGCGGGGTCTGGTCCTTCATGATGCGGAAGGCATGCTGGGTGCACAGGAACGGGCCGGTGAGGTTGGTGTTCACCACCGCCTGCCACTGCTCGAGGCTGAGATCCTCGAAATTGACCGGCGGCGCGCCCATGCCGGCGTTGTTGAAGAGAACGTCGAGCCGGCCATAGGTGTCCTTGACCTTTTGAAACAGGGCCGCAATCGACTCGGGCTTGGTCATGTCAGCGGAAACGCACAGGCTCTTGCCGACATTGTCGCCGAGCTTCTTGGTTTCTTCCAGCATCTCCATGCGACGCCCGGCGAGCACCACGGTGAAGCCGGCATTCATCAGCGCCAGCGATGCCGCGCGTCCGACGCCGGTGCCGGCACCGGTTACGAGCGCGATCTTGTTGGTTGCGTCGGCCATTGTTTCCTCGCCTTCAGTTCTTGGTTTCTGTTTCGGATTTGTAGGGTGGTCTCGGAATATTCTGGTGTGCCGCCCGCAAGGCCGCCGACCAGCGCGAACGCAGATCGTGGAAATAGGGCTCGCCGGCCTCGATGCGGTGGTTGAGGTCGGCCTCGCAGGCATCTGCGCGCACCACCAGCACGTCGATCGGCAGGCCGACGCCGAGATTGGAGCGCATGGTCGAATCCATCGAGATCAGTCCGGTCTTCAGCGCCTCATACAGTTCGACGTCGTAATGCATCGCGCGGTCCAGCACCGGCTTGCCGTATTTGTGCTCGCCGATCTGCAGGTAAGGCGTGTCGGTGGTGCATTCGATGAAATTGCCGGCGGTGTAGACCATGAACAGCCGCATCCGCGAGCCCTTGATCTGGCCGCCGAACAGGAAGGAGACGTCGAAGGAGACATCTTCGGATCGCAGCGCCTCGCCTTCGGTGGCGTGCACGGCGCGGATGGCGCGGCCGATGCGTTGGGCGGCCTGGAACATGGTCGGCGCGTTGATCAGCGTTTCGAGCTCACCGGTGTGCGGATCTTCCATGCCCTCGGTGAGCGTCGACAGCACCGACTGGCTGATCGCCAGATTGCCGGCGCTGGCGACCGCCATGATGCGCTCGCCGGGTTTTGAGAAAATATGGAGCTTGCGGAAGGTCGAGACGTTGTCGAGGCCGGCATTGGTGCGCGTATCTGCGATCATGACGAGACCGTCCCGCACCAGAATTCCGCAGCAATAGGTCATTCCAAGTCCCCGAACGCATCCGTTTTTGGGCGGCCAAACTAGTAGCCAATTTCGAGGGGGCATCCAACCCCAATTCGATCCGGCTGATCCGCCCGCCGGCGGAAGTGGCAATCCGAAGGCACAAACCCAGATCGGGACGATGTCGCAGGCCCAAGCCCATGACTGAGGCTTGACTGAGGCTTGGCCGAGGCCTGCGCCGCCTCCAACTATCGAGCCTGCGAATATTGATTATGTCCGCGGCCTCCGGCACGCTGGCTCTCCCACAAGAACAAAAAGCATTGGGAGGCCATCATGCGCGCCAGCCGGCTGTCAGGCGAACTCACCATCTCTGTGGCGACGCTTTGCATCGCAGTGCTCACGGCGGTTCCCGCCGCAGCGCAGAAAAAGGGCGGCACGCTCAGGCTCTATCACAACGACAATCCGCCCTCGACCTCGCTGCACGAGGAAGCGACCATTGCCTCGGTGACGCCATTCGCCGCCGTCTTCAACAACCTCGTGGTGTTTGACCCCGCCAAGGTCCACGAAAGCATCGATACGGTCATTCCGGATCTCGCCGAAAGCTGGTCGTGGGATTCCGGCAATACGAAATTGACGTTCAAACTGCGGCAGGGCGTGAAATGGCACGACGGCCAGCCGTTCACGGCCAAGGACGTGCAATGCACCTGGCGGATGCTGATCGGCAAGGCCGAGACCCAGGACTTCAAGCGCAACCCGCGTAAAGTCTGGTACACGAAGCTGCAGGACGTCTCGATCAACGGCGATTATGAGGCGACCTTCGAGTTGAGCGAGCCGCAGCCGAGCTTGCCGGTGCTGCTGGCGAGTGCGTTTTCGCCGGTCTATCCCTGCCATGTACCGCAGCAGGTGATGCGCACCAAGCCGGTCGGCACCGGACCGTTCAAATTCGTTGAGTTCAGGCGCGGCGAACAGGTTCGCCTGGTGCGCAATCCCGACTACTGGAAGAAGGATCGTCCGTATCTCGACGAAATCACGTTCCGGATGATCGACAGCCGCGCCACGCGGATGCTGGCGTTTGCCACCGGCGATTACGACATCACGTTTCCTTCCGACGTCAGTGTTCCCCTGATGAAGGACGTGAAAGCGCGCGCGCCGCATGCGATCTGCGAAATGACCGCCACGGGAACGCAGATCAACCTGATGGTCAATCGGGCCAATCCGCCGTTCGACAGCCCGGATATCCGAAGGGCGATGTCGCTGGCGCTCGACCGCAAGCCGTTCAACACCATCCTGATGGAAGGCTTGGCGCGAATGGGCGGGGCGATGTTGGCCAAGCCAGAGGGCGAGTGGGGCATGCCGCCGGACATGGTGTCCTCGCTGACCGGCTACGGCCCCGATAGCGAGAAGAACATCGCCGAGGCGCAAGCGATCATGCAGAAGCTCGGCTATAGCGACGCCAAACCGCTGCAGATCAAGATCCAGACGAGGAATCTGCCGACCTATCGCGATCCCGCCGTGATCCTGATCGACCAGTTGAAGAAGATCCACATCACAGGCGAGCTCGACATTCTCGACACGCCGCGCTGGTACGCGCGGCTGGCGAAGAAGGATTATACGATCGGGCTGAACGTGACCGGCGTCAGCGTCGACGATCCCGACGGCAATATCGTCGAGAACTATTCCTGCAAATCGGAGCGCAACTATACCCAGTACTGCAATGCCGAGGTCGACAAGTTGCTGGCGGAGCAATCGCGCGAGCTCGACAAGGAAAAGCGCAGGAAGCTCGTCTGGGATATCGAGCGGCTATTGGTCGAGGACGCCGCGCGGCCGATCATCCTGCACTCCTCGGCCGGCAATTGCTGGCAGCCTTACGTGAAGAATTTCCGGCCGCACGATAATGGCCAGTACAATAATCTGCGGTTCGAGGAGGTGTGGTTGGATAAGTGACGGCCGAAAGGCCGTCATCCCGGGGCGCGCTTAGCGCGAACCCGGGATCTCGAGATTCCGGGTCTGGTGCTTGCGCACCATCCCGGAATGACATGCAAAATTCATGACTGCGACTGGCTTTGCCATTGCCCCGGCCGGCCGGCCTGTTCGACCTTGACCGCGACCGTCAGCGTCTCGGTGCCGCCGCCATAGCGGGTGCCGCGTACCGGGGCCGCGCCGAGATAGTCGAGCCCGATCGCGACGCGGGCGTGGGCGTCGGTGGTGCAGATGCCGTTGGCGGCGTCGAAGCCGACCCAGCCGAGATCGGGCACGTAGGCTTCCGCCCAGGCGTGGCCCGCCGGTTGGTGCACCATTCCGTCGGAGCGCAGGAAATGGCCGGAGACGAAGCGCGCCGGCACGCCGCCGGAGCGGGCGCAGGCGATGAAGATGTGCGCATAGTCCTGGCACACGCCGCGCTTGAGCGCGAAGGCTTCCGCCGCCGAGGTGCCTGAATTGGTCGGGTCCTCGTCGAACGTCATGTGCTCGTTGATCTGCACCATCAGCGCATGCAGGAAGCCGAGCACGTCCCCATCGGACTCCGATCGTAGCTCGCGGGCAAAGATCGCCATCGCCGGATTGACTTCGGTCAGCGCGGTCTGGCGCAGGAACAGGCTCGGCGGAAAGCGCTCGTCGGTGCCGCGCAGCACGCCGCCCGTGTCATGGGTCTCGATCAGGCCCTCGACATGGATGGTGAGGTCGGCGATCGGCCCGTGGGTGAGCACATGCGTGACGTTGCCGAACGCATCCTGGTGCATGTCGAGGCGAGAGTCGGTCGAGACATCGATCTGCCATTCGGCGACATATTGCCCGTCATGGCTGCCGGGCGTCATGCGCAGGATCTGGATCACGCCGGAGGCCGGGGGCTCGTAGCGATAGCTGGTGGAATGGGCAATTCGCAGGCGCATGGTGGACCGTTACTTTTCTGCGTCGTCATTCCGGGGCGCGAAGCGAACCCGGAATCTCGAGATTCCGGGTCTGGTCCTTCGGACCATCCCGGAATGACCGAGCATCTCAAATCAAATACTGCCTGGTGATGATCTCACCGAGCCGCGAATTGTCCGCGATGAACTCCTGGATGAATTCATGGACGCCGTGCTGGAAGATATCGTCCATGTGGCTGTGTTCAAGCCGGTTGCGGACGCCGCGGGCGTGGCGCTGGGCGGCGCCCTGGCGACCGTAGGCGACGCCGATCTGGTCGAGATTGCGGACGAGGTTGCTGTAGCAGCTCGCCAGCGAGCGTGGCAGCGTGTCGTTGAGGATCAGGAGGTCGGCGATCAGCCACGGCTTTAGCGTCTCGCGATAGACCCAGTGATAGGCGGTCAGCGCGGAGACCGAGCGCAGGATCGAGGTCCACTGGTAGTAGTCCAGGGGACCGCCGACGTGCTCCTCCTCGGGCAGCAGCACGTGATACTTCACGTCGAGAATGCGCGCGGTGTTGTCGGCGCGCTCCAGGTGCAGCCCGAGCCGCGAGAACCAGTAGGCGTCGTTGCGCAGCATGGTCCGGTAGGCCGAGCCGTCGAACCGTAGCGAGGTCTCCTGCACGAAGCGGAGAAACCGCGCCAGTTCCTCGCGGCTCGACGTGCCCTTGCCCCAGACCTCCTGCAATTCGATCCAGGCCGAGTTGATGGTGTCCCACATCTCCGATGTCAGCGCGGTTCGCACCGAGCGCGAATTGAGCCGGGCGGCCTCGATGCAGTTCTTGATCGAGGAGGGATTGGAAGGCGAGAACGCCAGATATTCGACGACGTTCTGCTCGGTGGCTTCCGCATAGGCCTCGTAGAAGCTTGCGCTGACCCCGGCCGTCAGCAGCGCCGATTCCCACTCATTGGTCTTGCCGATATAGGCGGCGGGAAGTGCTGTGACTCGCAAGGTCGCATCGATGGTGCGCGCGATATATTCGGCGCGCTCGACATAGCGGGCCAGCCAGTACAGGTTTTCGGCAGTGCGCGACAGCATACGAAAAATTCGCTCTCTATTCGTCCAGTATCCAGGTGTCCTTGGTGCCGCCGCCCTGGCTTGAATTGACCACCAAGGAGCCTTCCTTCAGCGCCACCCGCGTCAGTCCGCCCGGCACGATGGTGACGTGATTGCTGCCGGTCAGCACGAACGGGCGCAAATCCACATGGCGCGGGGCGAGGCCGGAGGCGGTGCAGGTCGGGCAGGTCGAGAGCGCCAGCGTCGGCTGAGCGATAAAACCCTCCGGCTCGCGCTTGAGCTTGTCGCGGAACGCCTCGATCGTCGCTTTGGTCGCGGCCGGGCCGATCAGCATGCCGTAGCCGCCGGAGCCGTGGACTTCCTTGACCACCAGCTCGCTCAAATTGTCGAGCACATAGGCGAGGTCCTTCGGCTCGCGGCAGCGCCAGGTCGGCACGTTCTTCAGGATCGGCTCCTCGCCGAGATAGAACTTCACGATCTCCGGCATGTAGGAATAGATCGCCTTGTCGTCGGCGATCCCCGTTCCGACCGCGTTGGCCAGCGTGATATTGCCGGCCGCATAGGCCGACATCAGCCCGGGCACGCCGAGCGCCGAATCCGGCCGGAAGGTGAGGGGGTCGAGGAAATCGTCGTCGACGCGACGGTAGATCACGTCGACGCGTTTCAGCCCCTCGGTGGTGCGCATGAACACCTCGTCGTTCTTGACGATGAGGTCGCGGCCTTCGACCAGCTCGATGCCGAGCTTGTCGGCGAGGAAAGAGTGTTCGTAATAGGCGGAATTGTAAACGCCCGGCGTCATCAGCGCGACCGTCGGCTCGGCCGAGGCGGAGAGCGGCGCCACCGAGCGCAGCGCCGACAGCAATTCGTCCGGGTATCGCTCCACAGGTGCTACGCGGTGGCGGGCGAACAGGTCCGGAAACAGCCGCATCATGATTTCGCGGTTTTCCAACATATAGGAGACGCCCGAGGGCGTCCGCGCGTTATCCTCCAGCACGATGAAATTGTCGGCGTCGACCCGGACGATATCGATCCCGGCGATGTGGACATAGACATCGTGCGGCACGCTCTGGCCGTTCATCTCGGGGCGGAAGACCGGGTTTTGGAAAATCAGGTCGTCGGGAATGATGTTGGCGCGCAGGATGTCGCGGCCGTGATAGATGTCACGCAGGAACATGTTGAGCGCGCGCACCCGCTGCTTCAGGCCCTTCTCCAAAACGGCCCATTCCTTCGCCGACATGATTCGCGGGATCACGTCGAAGGGGATAAGCCGCTCCTGGGCCTCCGCATCGCCATAAACCGCAAAGGTGATGCCGATCCGGCGGAACAACAGTTCCGCCTCCTGACGGCGATATTCCAGGGCATCCGGAGGCGTCTCCTTCAGCCAGCGGGAGAGCTCCCGATAGGCCGGGCGGAGGTCGCCGCCGGGTCCGTTCATTTCATCGAAGGCAACTGCCATAAAACCTGACTATCTCTCGAAGCCATGCGGCACGGTGCATGAGTTCACGGGATGGTAGCAAGGCTCGGGCCAGCGCGATATGCATTGGCTTGCGGCATTTCGTGTGGGTAGCCGGCCGCGCTGCCCTAAAAAAGGGCTGCCGGGTGCTTATTTCGGCAGCAAACCCCCGTGACTTCAATGCGTTGCTTGCGCAAAGTACGGGGCAGGTGGGGAGAAGTCATGAGCGAGATCGTCACGGCGGGTATTCTGGTCATCGGCGACGAGATCTTGTCCGGCCGTACCAAGGACAAGAACATCGGTTTCATCGCCGAATACCTGACCAATATCGGGATCGACCTCAAGGAGGTCCGCATCGTCGCCGACGACGAGACCGACATTGTCGACGCCCTTAATGCACTGCGGAATCGCTACAGCTACGTCTTCACCACCGGCGGCATCGGGCCGACCCATGACGACATCACCGCCGACAGCGTCGCCAAGGCCTTCGGTGTCGGGATCGGGCATCATCCGGAGGTGGTGGCGCGCTTCCGCGAGCGCTGGAGCGAGCAGGATCTGAACGAGGCCCGGCTGCGCATGGCGCGTGTGCCCGACGGCGCCGAACTGATCCAGAGCGCGACCATCCTGGCGCCCGGTTTCAAGCTCGGCAACGTAATAGTGATGGCCGGCATCCCCTCGATCATGCAGGCGATGATGGACATCGTCGCGCCCAAGCTGAAATCGGGGGTGCGGATGCTGTCGGACTCGGTCCGCGCCAATGCGCGCGAAGGCGACATCGGCGGGCCGTTGCGGGAGATTGCCATTGCCCATCCCGACACCATCATCGGCAGCTATCCGTTCATGGACGAGGACAAGAGGCCGAACACCAACCTCGTCGTTCGCTCGCGCGATCCCGACAAGCTCAACGCCGCGATGGCCGCGGTGAAGGAGATGCTGGCGGCATTGAACGTCACCACCCGGTAGCCGACAGGCCAGGACAAGACGAAGCGACAAGACGAAGCGACAAGGCGAAGCAGCGTGGCAGACAACAATTATGAACTGAGCGCCGAGGCGAAAGCCGGCCGGCCCTTTCCGGTGTCCTGGGATCAGTTTCACCGGGATTGCCGGGCGCTGACCTGGCGGCTCAACGAGGTCGGGCCGTTTCACGCCGTGATCGCGATCACCCGCGGCGGCCTGGTACCGGCTGCGATCGTGGCCCGCGAGCTGGGCTTGCGTGTGATCGATACGGTCTGTGTGGCCAGCTACGACCACGACAAGCAGGGCGATCTGCAGGTGCTCAAGGGCGTTTCGCCCGATGTCGCCAAACTTGGCGGCGGCACCGGCAAGGGGCTGTTGATCGTCGACGACCTCGTCGATACCGGCACCACCGGCCGCCTGGTGCGCCAGTTGCTCCCCGATGCACATTTCGCCACCGTCTACGCCAAGCCGAAAGGCAAGCCGCTGGTCGATACTTTCATCACCGAAGTATCGCAGGATACCTGGATCCATTTTCCCTGGGACACCGCGCTGTCGTTCCAGCCGCCGATCCGTCCGTGAGGTGTTCGTCATTCCGGGGCGATGCGAAGCATCGAACCCGGAATCTCGAGATTCCGGGTTCGCGTCTTCGACGCGCCCCGGAATGACAGCGACGGATAGTTGGGCTTGCCCATGCCCCTGCAAAACCGCGTCACCCCCACCGGCGAGATCATCGCCACCCCGCATCGCGGTATGTTCACCGGCAACCGCGGCATCATCCACGACCCCGCGACCAAGACTTTATTGAAGAAGCGCTGGTCGAGCCCGGCCTGGATCACCTGCGTCTGCGAGTTCAAAGGCTGGCGGCGGCCCGTGATGGGCCGGCGGAGCTGGACCGAGCTGTTCTTTCTCGACGAGGCGACCGCCTTCGCCGCCGGGCACCGCCCATGCTTCTTCTGCCGCCGCGACGACGCCAACCGCTTTCGTAGCTGCTGGGAAACGGGCAATGGTGCGAAGAACATTCGGGCGCCGGAGATCGATGCAGTGCTGCATGGTGAGCGGCTGGAGCGCGGCAAGAAGCGGCTGCATCCGCCGCCAGTGCCGGTGGCGCAGTTGCCTGACGGCGCGATGGTGCAGCGGGGCGCCGAGAGTTTTCTGGTCCTGCAGGGCCGGGCGCTGCGATGGTCGATGGCTGGATACAGCAGGGCAGAGGAAGCAATCGACAACGCGCTGCTGTTAACACCGCCGTCAACGGTGCACGCGCTTAATGCCGGATATCGGCCGGTGCTCCATCCAAGCGTACAGTGCGTTCCCTCCCCCCTTGCGGGGGAGGGCTAGGGAGAGGGGTAAACCGCAGCGGCGGTGCGTGTGGCTTACCCCTCTCTCCAACTCTCCCCCGCAAGGGGGGAGAGGGCTCAGTGTGCCGTGTGTTGACCACTGCGGATCAAAACTCCTAACCCAACTTCTCCCTCGCCAGCTTGGCGCCCGCGCCGAGCGCCGCGAGCTTCGCTTCCGCAATATCCCGCCGCATCGGCGCCATGCCGCAATTGGTGGTCGCGACGATGTTGCTAAGCGGCACGAATTTCGCGACCGCCTCGATCACCTGAACGACGTCTTCCGCGGTCTCCACCGTGTCGCTGGCGACGTCGATCACGCCGGCCTGGATGACCTTGCCGGGAAGCAGCGCCAGCAAATCCAGCGGTACTTTCGAATTGCGGCACTCGATCGCGACCTGCTGGATCGGGCTTTTCGCGATCGCCGGGAAAATATCCTCGTACTGCCGCCACTCGCTGCCCAGAGTCTCTTTCCAGTCGGTGTTGGCCTTGATGCCATAGCCGTAGCAGATGTGAACGGCGGTGGTGCAGGTCAGGCCTTCGGCCGCGCGCTCCAGCGCTCTTATGCCCCAGTCGGAGACCTCGTCCATGAAGACGTTGAAGGCGGGCTCGTCGAACTGGATCACGTCGACGCCATCCGCCTGCAGCGCCTTGGCCTCGTTGTTGAGCAGTTCGGCAAAGGCGAACGCCATCTTGACCTTGTCGCCGTAATACCGGTCGGCCACGGTGTCGGCGATGGTCATCGGACCGGGCAGGGTGAACTTCAGTTTGCGCGTGGTATGGGTGCGGGCGACGCGCGCCTCGTCCGCATGGACACGCCCCTTGAGCGTCAGCGGTGCTGTCACCTGCGGCACCATCGCCTTGTAGCGGTCCTTGCGGATGCCCATTTCGACCTTGTGGGCGAAATCAATGCCCTCGACCTTCTCGAGAAAACCGTGGACGAAGTGCTGGCGGGCCTGCTCGCCTTCGGTGACGATATCGATGCCGGCATCCTCCTGCAGCTTCACCGCCAGCATGGTGGCGTCGCGCTTGGCGCGGGCGAGCTCGTCACCCTTTGATTTCCAGGGTGCCCACAGCGTATTGGGCTCGGCCAGCCATTCCGGCTTTGGCAAGGAGCCTGCGATCGTGGTTGGAAACAACATGGGAGCCTCCCGGTCGGTTCTGATTGAGCGTCTGTCTGCCATGTCTTATGGTCAAGGTACAGAACAACAAAAGTCGCCATTGCCTGGAAAATCTCGATCATACTGGAGAGGAACTGGGGCTTTCGGTAGGCCGCAAGGCAGCCGCCGCGGAAGAGAGGCCCCTCCAGTGCCATCATCCTTCGAGACGCGCGTTCCGCGCTCCCCAGGGTGAGGCTCGAGAGCCAACAAAAGGAAACCCCATGCTCGAATTCTTCTTCGATTGCTCCAGCCCCTGGACCTATCTCGCCTTTCATAACATCCAGCCGCTCGCCAGGGAGCTCGGCGTCGAGATCACCTGGCGACCGATCCTGGTCGGCGGCATCTTCAACACCGTCAACCCGAGCGTCTATGCGCAGCGCGAGACGCCGGTGCCCTTGAAGGCGCGCTACATGAAGAAGGATCTCGCCGACTGGGCGCGGTCCGCGGGGCTTGCGATCAAGATGCCGCCGACGGTGTTTCCGGTGAATAGCGTCAAGGCGATGCGCGGCTGCATCTGGGTTGCACAGGAATCTGGCGAACGCATGGTGCCGTTCGCGCGCGCCGTGTTCGAGGCCTATTGGGGCGACGACAAGGACATCTCAAAGGATTCAGTGCTGTCGGAGATCTGCGAGAGCGTCGACGTCGATCCCGTCAAATTCTTCGAGTGTATCGGCCAGCAGGCGATCAAGGATCAGCTCAAGGTCAACACGGACGAGGTGATGGCGCGCGGCGGATTCGGTTCGCCGACGATCTTCGTCGGCAAGACCGACATGTATTTCGGCAACGACCGGATGCCGCTGATCCGCGAGGCGCTGGAGCGCCTGAAAGCGCGGGCGGCCTGATGCCGAAGGCCGTCGTCTGCCGCGAACTCGGCCCGCCAGAGAGCTTGCGTCTGGAAACATTTGCCTCCGCGCCGCTGGCACTCGGGCAGGCGCGCGTCGCCATTCGCGCCGCCGGGATTAATTTCCCGGATATTTTGATGGCGGCGGGCGAATATCAGCTCAAGCCGCCACTGCCGTTCACGCCGGGCGTCGAAGCCGCGGGGGATATCGTCGAGATCAACGGCGCTAAGGGCGTCGCGGTGGGCGACAGGGTGATCGTGAAGATGCGGCACGGTGCTTATTCCGATGAAGCGATCGCCACACCCTCGCAACTCGTGCCGCTGCCATCGACGTTCGACTACGCCGAAGGCGCGACGTTCCTGGCCGGCCATGGTACTGCCTATCACGCGCTGATCGATCGCGGCCGGCTTCAACCGGGCGAAGTACTGCTGGTGCACGGCGCCGGCGGCGGCGTTGGCCTTGCCGCCGTCGAAATCGGCAAGATGCTCGGCGCCACCGTGATTGCGACCGCGTCAAGCGACGAGAAACTTGCGATCGCCAAGGCGAGGGGCGCCGATCATCTGGTGCGCTACGACCAGGAGCCGTTCCGCGATGCCGTCAAGCGCATCACCGACGGGCAGGGCGCCGACGTGGTGTTCGATCCCGTCGGCGGCGAGGTGTTCGAGAACTCGATGCGCTGCATCAACTGGGGCGCGCGGCTATTGGTCATAGGCTTTACCGGCGGCATCGGGCTTGCCAAGACCAACCTGTTGATGATCAAGGGCGCCAGCGTGCTCGGCGTCCGTGCCGGCGAAGCAGTGCGGCGAAATCCCGCGCTTGGCGAGATCAGGATCAAGGCGCTGACGGAATGGGCGGAGGCCGGAAAAATCCGCCCCAACGTTTCGCACCGGCTGCCGCTGGAGGAGTATGCGAAAGCGATGCGGCTGTTGATCGACCGCAAGGCGATCGGCAGGGTGGCGCTCACCATGGGATGACAACGGAAGTTTCCTCACCGCGCTTCGGCATATCGTAAGCACGTCCGTACGATCTGACCGCAGGCTGCATCCTGTGCGTTGCCGATATCGGTCGCACCGGCATACTGTACTTGCGCGACCTTGCCAGCGACGAAGCGGAGCTGAACGCGACAGTAGCCTGTTGGAGGCTGGCCGCCGATGTTCAGCCCGGGCGGGATTGTGACAGTGGGCGGCAGTACCCCGCCGGGAGGACTGGTCGCGTGCTCATACATCCAGATTTCGCCACGGCCATCCTTTGTCGTGCCCGTGGGCAGACCGGCACACATGCGGATCGCCGATTGGTCGAGACCAACGAGGCTTTCCCGGCCTCGCCGTGCCCATTCGGCCTCCCGATCGGCACAGCCGGCGAGGACGAGGGGTGCCAAAATGAGCATCCGCAGGCGAAAGCGCATCGATATCGGTCCGGTAGTTGGATTGGATGACAATATCGCAGCGCGATGTCGCAATTGCAGCGGGACGGGAGCGCGGCTCCATGCTCAATGAACATGGATCAAAAAGCGACGTGCGACGTTAATTTGCCCGCCGCCGACCGACCGACTTAGCGTAGAGCGCCTCGGCTAAATCTCGCGAAAACTGCCGGTTCGAACAAACGCAATCGTCTGCTCGATCGCAACGCGATTGCGCACCAGCCAGGGATGCGACGCACCGATCACGATGTGACCTGTCATGCCGTCGAGCCTGGTATTCGCCACCGACACCCGTCCGTCATGCGGCTTCGGCAAGAATGCCGAGGCGATCGGATAGATCGAGCGGTTTCCGGCGATGATGCCGACGGGATAATCGACCGGCGGAAACAGGGCTTCGATGGCGGAGTCGCGCTGGGTGCCGAGTTGCTGTCCTGCCGGTCCGAAGAAGGCGCGGTAGGGTCCGAAATTCTTCAGGCGGTCGGCGATCTCGCTGCCGCTGTTCGGCGTGCCGATCATTACAACACGGCCCAGACGTTGCGGCCGGTGTCTGGCGATGTAGACGCGAGCCAGCAGTCCACCCATGGAATGGCACACGAAATGGACGGAACCGGCAACGCCATCGGCAAAGCGCTGGATGGAAGGATGGATGTCCTCCGCCAGCGCGTCCAGCGCCCTTCGGCGGCTCGCATAATCCAGGTTAAGCGCCGTCAGCCCGGCAGCCTCGATTGCCGTCTGCATTCTTCGAAACGATCGCGCCGTCCTGCTGATGCCATGCAGCAGGATGACGCCGTCTCGCGTCGCGTCGGCCGAAGCCGGCCGGTCGCTCACTTATACTCCCGCTCCGTCCACCACGGGAAATAGTCGGGCATGTCGCTCGACACCTTGTTCTTGAACTCTGCCGGGCGTTTTTCCAAGAACGACACCACGCCTTCCTTGACGTCTTCCGAGCGGCCGCGGGCGTAGATGCCGCGGCTGTCGACCTTGTGGGCTTCCATCGGATCGTCGGCGCCCAGCATCCGCCACATCATCTGGCGGATCAGCGCCACCGAGACCGGCGCGGTCTTGGCGGCGAATTCCTTGGCAAGTGCGCGTGCGGTCGGCAATAGATCGTCCGGCGGCACCACCTTGCTGACGAGGCGGCCGGCGAGCGCTTCCTGCGCCGGGAACACGCGGCCCGAATAGCACCATTCCAGCGCCTGCGAGATGCCGACGATGCGCGGCAGGAACCAGCTTGAGGCCGCCTCCGGCACGATGCCGCGTTGGGAGAACACGAAGCCGAAGCGCGCGGCCTCTGAGGCGATGCGAATGTCCATCGCGAGCTGCATGGTGACGCCGATGCCGACCGCTGGCCCGTTCACGGCCGCGATCACCGGCTTCAGGCACTTGAATATCCGCAGCGTCACCTGGCCGCCGCCATCGCGCACCATGGGATCGCTGTAATCGACCGCGCCGCTCGCGAGCCGCGTCACCGGGCCACGCCGTGCGTCGCGGTCGAACGTATTGGCGCCGGAAGAAAGATCGGCGCCGGCGCAGAAGCCGCGGCCCGCGCCGGTCACGATGATGGCGCGGACATTGTCGTCCTTGTCGGCGGCGTCGAACGCGTCAATCAGTTCCTGCTGCATCGTGCCGTTGAAGGCGTTGAGCTTGTCGGGCCGGTTCAGCGTGATGGTGAGAATCTGATCGTCGACCTCGTACGTGATGGTCTCGTACGCCATTGGGTGTTCCCTCTGCTGTTCTGCATTTTTGATTGTTACGTCGTCATTCCGGGTTCGTCGCTACGCGCCGCCCCGGAATGACGATGACAATTACTTCGGCGGCGACGGCCACGGCCGCTGCGCACCGCGCAGGCCCTCGAACGCCTTGGCCATGCCGAGCACGCCGAGATCGTCGAAGCGGCGGCCGATGATCTGCACGCCGATCGGAAATCCCCTGGCGTCGTATCCGCCATTGATCGAGAGCGCCGGGTTTTCCGCCATATTCCACGGCACGGTATAGCAGATGTGCTCGAACGGCCTGTCGGGATCGTTGATGGGAGCAGCGAACTCGGCCGGGAAGTTCACCACCGGCGACACCGGGGAGATCACGTAGTCGAGCTCGTGGAACAGCTTTGCTGCCGCGGCGCGGATCGCCATGGTGGCGTTAAAACCTCTGACGACGTCGACACCGGAGAGCCTTGCGCCGGCCTCTGCCCATTTGTGGATGTAAGGCAGCGTCTTGCCGCGCTCCTCGGGCGAAAGCTTTGAGAGATCGTCCCACAACCGGGCCCGCCAGAAATTATCGAGCCCGTCGACCATCTCGCGCGTCAGGATGCCATTGACTTCGGTGACGATCGCGCCGGCGGATTCGAACGCCTTGGCGGCGTTGACTGCTACGTCACGCACTTCCTGCTCAAGCGGCTGGCCAGTGCCGGCGTCGAGCATCAGGCCGATGCGCAGCTTGCGCGGCGACTTGTCGAGCGTCTTCCAGTGAATGCTGCTGTCAGCCGGCAGACTCATGCCGTCGCGGCGGTCCGGCTTCGCCAGCACGCACATCATCAGCGCGGCGTCGTCGACGGTGCGGGTCATGGGACCTGCGACCCGGCCGACATAGGGTGGATCGATCGGAACGCGCCCGAGGCTAGGCTTCAGCGCGACGAGACCGCACCAACAGGCCGGCAGCCGCACCGAGCCGCCAATGTCGGTGCCCAGATGCAGCGGGCCATAGCCGGCCGCGCCTGCCGCGCCAGCGCCGGCAGACGACCCACCGGGATTCTTGCTGAGATCCCAGGGGTTGCGGGTGAGGGGATGGAAGCTGGAGAGGCCCGACGACAGCATGCCGTAGTCCGGCATCGTCGTTTTGGAGAAGATGATCGCGCCGGCTTCGCGCAGCCGTGCGGCGGGCGGCGCGTCCTTTTCTGCCGGTACCAGCTTCACGCTGGCCGCGCCCAGCGGTATCGGCTGGCCTTTGGTAGCGATATTGTCCTTGATCGTTACCGGCACGCCGTCGAGCGTGCTTACAGGTTCACCCTTCTGCCAGCGGTCGCTCGACGCTTTCGCGACCGCGCGCGCGCCGTCGGGATCGAACAAATAGAGCGCCTTGATGTGCGGCTCCCAGGCCGCGACATGCTCGATCACTTCCTCCAGCACTTCCGAGGGCGAGAACTGCTTGGCGCGATAGCCGGCGATCAGGTCGGTGGCGGAGAGGTCATGCAGCGAGGTGACCTCTTCCTCGGGGGCTGGTTTATGCATGCTAACCTACCGGCAAACGGGTTTCGATGATGCGGGCGAACATGCTGGCGCCGATCGGCAGGATCTTGTCGTCGAGGACGTAGCCGGGATTGTGCACGGGCACCGAGCCGTCGTGGCCGATCCAGAAATAGGCGCCGGGCACCACCTGCATCATGTCGGCGAAATCCTCGCTCCCCATCTTCGGCGCCGAGCGCGTCAGCACGCTGGACGGATCGACCACGGTCTTCGCCACCGCTTCGACCACTCTGGATTGTTCTTCCTCGTTGACGAGGACGCTGAACGTGTCGCGGATGTCGACCGTGATCTCGCACTCGAACGTCGCGGCAACGCCGGCGCAGATCTTGCGCATGCGATCGCGGATCAGCGCGCGCACGCCGTCGTCGAAGGCGCGCACCGTGCCGCCGAGCCTGGCCTCGCCGGGGATCACGTTGTTCGCGGAGCCGGCATGGATCTGCGTGACCGACAGGACCGCAGCCTTCAAGGGATCGACGTTGCGGCTGACGATTGTCTGCAAGGCCTGCGCCAGCGTGGTCGCGATCACCACCGCATCCTTGGAGCGCTCCGGCATCGCGCCATGCGCGCCGTAGCCCTGGATCGTGATGTCGAAGAAATCGGCGCCTGCCATCGCCGGTCCGGGCAGGATCGCGATCTCGCCGTGATTGAGATCCGGCGCGTTGTGCAGGCCATAGACTTCGTCGCAGGGAAACTTTTCGAACAGACCATCCTTGATCATGGCGCGCGCGCCGCCGAGGCCTTCCTCGGCGGGCTGGAAGATGAAATGCACGGTGCCGTCAAAATTCTTCGTCTCGGCCAGATAGCGTGCGGTGCCGAGCAGTATGGTGGTATGACCGTCATGGCCGCAGCCGTGAAAGCGGCCCGGAATGGTCGAGCGCCATTTCAGGTTGGTATTCTCTTCCATCGGCAGCGCGTCCATGTCTGCGCGCAACCCGATGCGCTTGCCGCCATCGCCCTTGCCCTTGAGCACGCCGATCACGCCGGTGCCGCCGAGGCCGCGATGGACCTCGATGCCCCAACCCTTCAGCTTCTCGGCGACGATGCCCGAGGTGCGCACTTCCTCGAAGCCGATCTCGGGATGGGCATGCAGATCGCGGCGGATGGCGGTGAGTTCCTCGGCATAGCCGCCGATGCGTTCGATGATGGGCATGTCTGGTTATCCCGTGACTGAGGATTTTGAGCGTGAGGGAGCGAATGGGGAAAAGGCGGGGCCGTTCGGCTTGAGGCGGATGCCCGGACGCAGCCGCGTCCAGGGCAGCGCTGCGGTATCGGCCGGCATCGCGCCTGGGGCCGCGCAGATCAAAAGCTTTTCGGCGATGGGTTCGAAGTCGGCACGGAAATGCACCGAGCTCTTGTTGACCAGGATTTTCTGTTCGGTCGGCTCGATGCCGACATAGCGATACATCGCTTGATCGGCGAGCTGCGCCTTGTAGGAGCCCACGACGACCCTGACATCACCGATGCGCAGGCAGGCCGAGGGGCCCATGTCCATGTCGCGGCCGCCGTAATAGGGGCCTGGCGCCACGAATTTTCCGTCCGACAATTTTTCGACGACGAACGTTTCCTTGTATGGCGCATCGCCCGGGATGCCCGATTTGCCGCCGAGCGCCAGCGTCACGGTGGCGCCGACGCCCGCCGCATGCGCCGTCTTGGCCGACTCCGGATCGTAGATCACGCCGGTGGCGGCGCGGGATGCGTTGTTGCGCACAAGGGCGCGCAGCATGCCGGTGGTGTCGGAATCGCCGCCGGCGCCGGGATTGTCCTGGGTGTCGGCGATGATGATCGGCTTCTTGGCCGTTTTCGCAAGCTCGATGGCGAGGCGCACGCCATCATCGGGCGAATAGATGCTGCCGTCGAAATCGTCTTCATGGCCCTCGACGAGCGCGACGATCTTGTCGGCGGCGGCGTCCGCGTCGGCCTGCGTCCTGCCATAGGCGAACACGCTCGGCCCGCAATGGGGAAAATCCGCAGCCGGGAAGCCCGGCGCAAAGGATAGCGTCGGCACGGCGTCGCTTTGCAGCGCCGCGAGCTGCTCGTAAATGCTCCTGGTCGGCTGGTCGTTGGTGCATTGCCAGGAGATCGGGATCAGGAACGGCAGTTGCCGGAACGCTTTTGCAAGGCGCTGTCCGGTCTTCAGCAGCAGCGCGAGGTGTTTGGCGCTGGCGCGGCCGGTGTCGGCCATGTCGACGTGGGGATAGGTGCGGTAGGCGATCAGCGCATCGGCATGCGCGATCATCTCGGGCGAGACGTTGGCATGGAGATCGAGGCTTGCGACCAGCGGCAGATCGGGGCCTACCACCTTGCGCACGCGCGCGAGGATTTCACCTTCGCCATCGTCGTAATGTTCGGTCACCATGGCGCCGTGCAAATCGAGATAGACGGCATCGATCGGCCCGGCATTGGCGATGCCGTCGACCATCTCCTTCATGACGCGTTCGAAGGCATCGGTCGTGACATGCGCCGACGGGCTGGCGGCTGCGGAGATGGTCGGGACCAGTTCCCAGCCATTGGCTTCGGCCGCCTCGACGAAGCCGGCAAGGCCGACATTGATCTTGCGCATGACCTTGAGGACATCGGGCCCATGCGCCATCGCCGGCCAACCGCCGCCATGAACAAAATCAGCATAGGTCGCCTTGGTCGGCGCGAAAGTGTTGGTCTCGTGCAGGAAGCCGCCAACGGCGATGCGGGTCATAGTGCCTCAGCCAATGTTTTTGGTTGGGGGACGTTAAGCGGGACATCGTGGCAAGCGCAAGGAGTGAAGCAATTCCGTTTTGCATGCCGCGTGGTACGGAATAGCTACGCGAAGCAAGACGATGAATTGAGAGTTCGTCATTCCGGGATGGTCCGAAGGACCAGACCCGGAATCTCGAGATTCCGGGTTCGATGCTGCGCATCGCCCCGGAATGACGGCGCGCTTGATTATTCCGCCGCCACTTCCACAGGCCGGAAATTGGCGAAATCCCAGCCGCGGCCGGGGGCGGCATCGAGCAATGCCCTGGTATAGGCCTGCTGCGGGTGGGTCAGCACCTGCGCGGCCGGGCCCTGTTCGACGATCCGGCCATGCTGCATCACAGCGACGTCGTCACAGATTTGCGCCGCGACGCGAAGATCATGGGTGATGAACAACAACGCAATGCCCAGCCGCTTCTGGATTTCGTCGAGCAGTTCGAGCACCTGCGCCTGCACGGAGACGTCGAGCGCCGAGACCGCTTCGTCCGCAACCAGCACGTCGGGGTCGAGCGCGAGCGCGCGCGCAATCGCGATGCGCTGACGCTGTCCGCCGGAGAATTGATGCGGATAGCGCGACACGGCATCGGCCGGCAGATCGACCAGTTCGAGCAGCTCGCGCGCCTTCGCCAGCGCTTCGGCACGCGGCATGCCGTAATTGATCGGGCCCTCGGCAATGGTTTCGCCGACGGTCACGCGCGGATTGAGCGAGCGGTAGGGGTCCTGGAAGATGATCTGGATCTTCTTGCGGTGCGGCTGCAAGAGCCGCCGCGAGAGGTCGGAGATCTCGCGGCCCGCGAGCCGCACGCCGCCGGAAGTCGGATCGATCAGGCGGACGATGCAGCGCGCCACCGTCGACTTGCCCGAGCCGCTTTCGCCGACGATGCCGAGCGTGCGGCCTTTGCGCAAAGTGAGGGTGACGTCCTTGGCGGCGGCGACTTCGCGCGCCTTTCCGAGGAAAGAACGCTCGCGATAGACCTTGCCCAGTTCGTTGGCTTCCAGCACCACCGGCTCTTCGGTCTCCGCGCGGGGCGCCCGCGGCACCAGGCTCGGCACCGAGGAGAGCAGGTTGCGGGTGTACTCCATGGTCGGCGAGCGCAAAATGCTGTCGAGCGTGCCGGTCTCGACGAGCCGGCCGTAGCGCATCACCGCGACGCGATCGGCGATCTCGGCGACCACGCCCATGTCATGGGTGATGAACAGCACGGCGGTGCCGTGATCGCGCTGCAGGTCGCGGATCAGCGTCAGTATCTGCTTCTGCGTGGTGACATCGAGCGCCGTCGTTGGCTCGTCCGCGATCAGGAGCTTCGGTTCGAGCACCAGCGCCATCGCAATCATGATGCGCTGGCGCTGTCCGCCCGATAGTCGGTGCGGGTAGGAGGCAAAGATGCGCTCCACGTCGGGCAACCGGACATGCTCCATCATTGCCAAAATCTTCTGGCGGCGGGCGCGGGCGTCGAGATCGGTGTGGGCGCGCAAGACTTCGTCGATCTGGCGGCCGACCGGCACCACCGGATTGAGCGCCGTCATCGGCTCCTGAAAGATCATCGCCATCCTCGTGGCGCGCAACTGCCGCAGGCGCTTGTCGGTGGCGGTGAGCAGTTCCTCGCCGACCAGCTTGATGCTGCCGCCCGAGGGCACCAGCGCGCCTTTCTGCAACAGCCCCATCACGGTCAGCGACGTCACCGATTTGCCGGAGCCGCTTTCGCCGACCACGCAGAGGGTTTCGCGCTCGCGCACCTGCAGCGAGACGCCGTCAATGATGCGCTGGCCGGAAGGATTTTTGCCGAGGCCGACGACGAGGTTGTCGATGTCGAGGACGATGTTTTTCATTTCAGTGTGTTCTGCCGTCATTGCGAGGAGCGTATGCGACGAAATCGATCGGTCGTCATTCCGGGATGGTGCGATAGCACCAGACCCGGAATCTCGAGATCCCGGGTTCGATGCTTCGCATCGCCCCGGGATGACGGCTTCAATTGAATTGAAGCCGTCACTTCCCGGCCTCCCGTTGTTTCATGCGCGGATCGAGCGCGTCGCGGGCGGCGTCGCCGATCAGGTTGACGCTGAGGATCGCGATCGACAGCAATAGCCCCGGCCAGAAGATCAGCGACGGCTTGACCTGGAAGTAGGCGCGGCCCTCGGCCATGATATTGCCCCAGGTCGGGGTTTCCGGGCTGATGCCGGCGCCGAGGAACGACAGGATCGCCTCGGTAAGGATGGCGGAGGCGGCGACGTAAGTGCCTTGCACGATCAGCGGCGCCACCGTGTTCGGCATCAAATGCCGCCACATGATCTTGGGCAGGCTGGTGCCGACCGAGATCGCGGCCTCGACATAAGGCTCCTCGCGTGCCGACAGCACGACGGAGCGCACCAGCCGCGCCACGCGCGGAATTTCGGGAATGGTGATCGCCACCAGCACCGTCATCAGGCTGGCGCCGGACAGCGACACCACGGCGATTGCGAGCAGGATGGAAGGGATCGCCATCAGGCCGTCCATCACCCGCATCATGACGGCATCGACCCATTTGAAGAAGCCGGAGACGAGGCCGATCACGAGGCCGATGCCGATCGAGAAGACCGCTGCGCCCAGACCGATCAGGAGCGAAATCCGGCCGCCATAGATGATGCGCGAGAGCACGTCGCGGCCGTACGCGTCGGTGCCGAGCAGGAACTGTGCGCTTGATGGTTTCAGCCGCTGTGCCGGCGCCAGCAATTGCGGATCGTGCGGCGCGAGCAGGGGGGCAGCGATCGCCATCGCGATGATGAGTGCGAGGCAGACAGTCGCGGTCGCGATGATCGGCGTCGCCGTGAGGAATCCAAGTGTCGGCCGGAACGGCGTGGTGACAGGGATTGACGGTTCGGGAAGGGTTTCGATCGCCATCAGTAGCGAATCCTCGGATCAAGCAGGGTGTAGGCGACGTCGATCAGGAGATTGACGGTGACATAGATCAGCGACGTCAACAGGATCATCGCCTGGATGACGGGATAATCGCGCGCCAGCACGGCATCGACGGTCAGGCGGCCGATGCCGGGCAGGTTGAACACGCTTTCGGTGACCACGACGCCGGAAATCAGCAGCGCGAATCCCGTTCCGATCACGGTGATGACGGGCACGGCGGCGTTGCGTAGGGCATGGCGCAGCAGCACGCCGGTCTCGCTGATGCCTTTGGCGCGCGCGGTGCGGACGTAGTCCTCGCCGAGCACATCCAGCATCGCCGCCCGCGTCATGCGCGCGATCAGCGCGACATAGATAAAGGAGAGCGTACAGGTCGGCAGGATGATGCGCTCGAAGAACGGACCGAAGCCGGCCGTGATGCTGCGGAAACCCTGCACCGGCACCCAGCGCAGCTCGATGGCAAAGATCTGGATCAGCACATAGCCGATCACGAACACCGGCACGGAGAAGCCGACCACCGACAGGCCCATTACGAAGCGGTCGATCCAGGTGCCGTGCTTCCACGCCGCAATCACGCCGAGCGGCACCGCAACGACAATAGCCAGAATGATCGTGGAAAGGGCAATCGAGATCGACGGCTCGACGCGCTGACTGATCATCTTCAAGACTGGCACGTTGGAGATCAAGGAGACGCCGAGGTCGCCTTGCAGCAGCTTGCCGATCCAGGTGAAGAATTGGGTGTAGAGCGGCTCATTGAGGCCGAGCGAAGTGCGGATGCGCTCGAGCTGTTCGGGCGTTGCGTTGTCGCCGGCCAGAATCGCGGCGGGATCGCCGGGCGTCAGCCGCAGCAGGAGAAACACAAACAGCGCCACCACGCCCATCACGGGAATGGCGGCGAGAATGCGGCGAAGCAGATATCCGAGCATCTTGATCCGTTAGTTGTAGGTGAATTGAGCAGCGCTGCCCTTAGACTTGGTTTCCGCGCCACCAGCGTAGCATTTCAGCAAGTCCCGTGCCATTGCGCCTGCGTTTTTTGCGATGCAGCTAGGCGGTGGGACGAAATGCGTGCGTCATTCTCTTCGTCATTCCGGGATGGTGCGTTAGCACCAGACCCGGAATCTCGAGATTCTCTGGGGCGCAACGGCGCCCCATAGTTCGATGCTTCGCATCGCCCCCAGATGCACTTCACTCCAGCGTCGCGAGCAGCCCCGCCATCAGCCGGCCGCGTTCGGCGAGGCTGTCTACTTCAATATGCTCGTTCAGCGTATGCGCATCGGCGCCGCGGACGCCCAGGCCATCGAGCGTCGGGATGCCCATGGCGCCGGTAAAATTGCCGTCGGATCCGCCACCGGCGCTGCCATGGGGCAGTTCGAGGCCCAACTGCGCGGCAATCCGGCACGCCTTTTCGTATAACGCCATGGTGCCGGCATCTGGTTCCCACACCGGGCGGGTGACGCCGCGGATTACCGTGAACGTGACGTCGTTGCTGGTGCCTGACAGCGCCAGCATACGCTCGACGCCGCGATCGAGATCGGCCTGGCGCTTGGCCATGCTCAGCGCTTCGCCGGTGCAGGTGGTGGCGACGCAATTGACCCACTGGCCGCCATGCACGATGCCGACCGAGAACGTACAATCTTCGGTCGTCATGCCGTCGATCGCGATAATCTGGCGTGCCATTTCGCGGATCGCGGAACGGCCGGAAGAAAGCGTGGCGCCAGCATGGCTCGGCTTGCCGACGGCCTCCAGATTGAAGCGCGCAATCGCATAGCGTCCAGTGACGACGCCATTGTTCGGCCGTCCGGGCTCCGGCACCAGCACGTACTTGTTTCGCGCGGCTTCCGCCTCGATGATGTCGCGGGTCGAGGGCGTGCCGACTTCCTCGTCGGGCGTGAACAGCACCGTAATCGGCAGCGGCGTGGTGAACGCGGCGCGGGCCAGTTGCCGGATCGCTTCCAGCGAGAGGTAATTGCCGCCCTTCATGTCGAAGATGCCGGGGCCGAAGCATTTGTTGCCCTCGCGCCGCCATCGCAGCTTTTCGATGGTGCCGACGGGGTGGACAGTATCCATGTGGCCGGCGATCAGGATGCCGGGCTCGCCCTGCTTCGGGTGAGGAAAGCGGGCGCGGACGCAGCCGGCAAATCCCTGGCGGCCGGCGATGCGCTCGATGGTCGCACCCATAATGGCCATGTCGCGCGCGGCGAGGTCGAGCATGCGTTCCACCGCAGCCTTGTCCCAGGTCGGGCTTTCGCACTCCACCCAGCCGCGCAACCCCTGCAGCATGGCCTCGGAATCAAAGGGAAGATTGGCTGGGTTCATGGACTTCTCTTGGTTTTCTTAATCTTGGGTTTCGACCGATAGGGCACCGGCCCCGCCGCGTACGAGAATGATCTCGCGCGGATTTGTAAAGTGAAACATGAACGCGCGTCCCGCGGTATCCGCAGCGCGGTGGCCACGTCAAAGCGGATTGACGCGCCGCGCGCTTGATGCAAGTCTTCAAATAGTCAGGATTTACAGCGTGTTAGTTCGCCCAAATAACGAACCGCATGCATAATGAATCAGCGGACATTGAACAGTTTCACGTCAGGAGGAGATCGAATGTTCCACATCATGCGTTGGAAACGTCCCACGATAGCGACTGCGTTGTCGGTGCTTGCGCTGTCGGCGGCGCTGACGTCGATAGGCCCGACCTCGCAGGCCACGGCCGCCAGCAAGAAGACCATCACCGCGGTGATGCACTCCGATCTGCGCGTTCTCGATCCCGGCTTCACCACCGCCTACATCACCCGCGATCATGGCTACATGATCTACGATACGCTGCTGGCGACCGATTCCAATTTCAAGGTCCAGCCCCAGATGGCGGACTGGAAAGTCAGCGATGACAAGCTGACTTATACGTTCACCTTGCGCGATGGCTTGAAGTGGCACGATGGTGCGCCGGTGACGGCGGAAGACTGCGTCGCCTCTCTGAAGCGCTGGGGCCGCAACGACAATATGGGCCAGAAGCTGATGGATTTCACCGCCAGCATCGAGCCGATCGACGCCAAGAGCTTTGCGTTGAAACTGAAGGAGCCCTACGGCCTGGTGCTGGAATCGATCGGCAAGCCGTCGTCCTATACGCCGTTCATGATGCCCAAGCGGCTCGCGGAAACGCCGGCTGGTCAGCAGATCAAGGAACATATCGGATCCGGCCCGTTCAAATTCGTGCAGTCGGAATTCCAGCCGGGCGTGAAGGCGGCCTATGAAAAGAACCCGGACTACGTGCCGCGCAAGGAGCCGCCGAGCTGGACCGCCGGCGGCAAGGTCGCGAAGGTCGATCGCGTCGAATGGATCACCATGCCGGATGCGCAGACCGCGGTGAACGCATTGCAGTCCGGCGATATCGACTTCATGGAAAATCCGTCGTTCGATCTGTTGCCCGTGGTGAAAGCCAACAAGGACATCAAGATCGAGATTTTGAACAAGCTCGGCTTCCAGACGCTCGGCCGGATGAACTTCCTCCTTCCGCCCTTCGATAACGTCAAGGTTCGCCGCGCCGCGCTGCTGGCGATGAACCAGAAGGACGTTCTGGACGCGCTGGTCGGCAACCCCGAATATTACAAGATCTGCGGTGCCTACTTCGTCTGCGGCACGCCGCTGGCGACCGACGAGGGCGCCGGAAATCTGACCAAGGCCGGCAGCATGGCGGAAGCCAAGAAGGCGCTCGCCGAGTCCGGTTACGATGGCACCCCGATCGTGATCATGGCGCCGGGCGACGTCGTCACGCTGAAGGCGCAGCCGATCGTCGCGGCCCAACTGTTGCGCGACGCCGGCTTCAAGGTCGACCTGCAGGCCACCGACTGGCAGACCGTCGTCACACGCCGCGCCAGCCAGAAGCCCACGAAGGAGGGCGGCTGGAACATGTTTTTCACCAACTGGGTCGGCGCCGACGTGATGAACCCGATCGCCAACGCGTCGATCGGCGGCCGCGGCACCAAGGGCGGCTGGTTCGGTTGGGCGGAAAGCGCCAAGATCGAGGAGTTGAAGGACAAGTTCGCGCGCGCGACCTCGCCGGACGAGCAGAAGAAAATCGCTGCCGAAATCCAGAAGGAAGCCTATGAGCAGGTGATCTACGTTCCGCTCGGCCAATATCTCGCGCCGAGCGCGTGGCGGAAGTCGCTTACCGGTGTGCTCGATGGCCCGGCGACGCCGGTCTTCTGGAACATTGACAAGAGCGAGTAAGGCAGTTCGCTTTAAGTCGAACATCAGCAAAGCGCGACGGAGGACTGTTCCTCCGTCGCGTTTTTGTTTTCATCGTCAGCAGTGGGTATCGCGTACCAGTTCCGGGCCGTCATTCTCAAGCGGCGGAGAGACTTGCGGCGGTGGCGGCGACGGGGAGCGCTGATCCCGCGCTTGCTTGCGCTCGGCTGCAGCCTTTTCCCGATCTTTCTCACTGGTCATGTTGTCATACTCCATTTTGTGCACGACAACATCTTTGTGGGCGTTGCGTTCCTCACGCGGGATGCGCAGCCAGATGTTCCAGCAGAAGTTCGCACACCCGCTCCGGCGCCTGATCCGCCGCAAAATGCCCGACGCCGGGCAGCACCTCGAAACGATAGGGCGCGGCGATGAAATCCACCGTGCCTTCGGCGGCGGGGCGACCGACGGTGTCGTCGGCGTCGCCCCAGATATAGAGCGTCGGCACGCGGATCGGACCGAGCGGGCCGCGGATCGCGCCGCGTGCGCGATACCATGCGAGCGCCGCTTCCATCGCGTCCTTGTTGCCGAGCACGGCAAGATGCCTCTCGATCGCATCAGAGGGAACGCCATTGGCGGCGAGACGCTCGCGCAGCCATTTGGCATCGTTCGCAAGCACGACATCGGCGGCATCGGGCTCCAGAAACGCCTTGTGATGCCTTGAGCGCTGCGCCTGCTCGCCGTCGGTTGCCAGCGCGCGGTTGAACGCGTTCGGGTGCGGTCGCGAGAGAATGGTGAGCGACGCCAGCCGCTCGGGATGGCGGTCGGCGACCCCCCAGGCGATGCTGCCGCCCCAGTCATGGCCGACCAGATGAAACCGCGCATCGCCATAGCCGGCAGCCGCCCCGATCGCCAAGGCGTCGTCCATCAGGCGGTCGATCAGGTAGTGCGAAAATTCCCGCGGATCGGGCCGTGCGCCCGGCGAGTAGCCGCGCTGGCTCGGCGCAACGGCGCGATAGCCCATATCGCCGAGCGCCGTCACCTGCGCACGCCAGCAATGCATCGATTCCGCAAAGCCGTGCAGCAGCAGCACCAGCGGCGCGCCGGGCGTGCCGACGCTGATGGCATCGAAGGTGAGGTGCGGGGCGATGGTGATTTGCTCTGACGCCGGCATGCGACGAACCTAACGAGGCGATTCCGGCCGGTCGATGACGGAATTGTGCAACGGCGGGAAAGTGCTGTATTGGGTGGCCACAAAGCGCCCAAGGGGACAATCGTTGCACTATTTGAGATCGATCATATTCGATACGGCGGTGGTAATCCTGACGCTCGCCGTGTCGCTGACGGTGCCGCTCATGTGGCTGTTCAATGCGAGCGGCGCGACGGTGCGTGCGGTTTCGCAGGTCTGGGTCAACGGCATCATGTTTCTGATGAAGCATGTCGTAGGCCTCGATTACACGGTGCAGGGGCGCGAGAACGTGCCCGACGGTCCCTGCATCATCGCCTGCAACCATCAATCGCTGTGGGAAACCGCGGCGCTCTGCGCGCTTTTCCCGGACGCCAGCATCGTCGCCAAGAAAGAGCTGCGCAAGGTGCCGTTCGTCGGCTGGTTCCTGGAGCGCTATCCGATGATTTTGGTCGATCGCTCGGCGGGCCGCCATGCGCTGCGCCAGATGGTCGATGAAGCCAGGCGAGCGGCCGGCGAGGGCCGTCAGGTCTTGCTGTTTCCGCAAGGTACCCGCCAGGCGATCGATGAGCCGATGAGATTCCAGTCGGCTGGCATCTCGGCGCTCTACACCAACCTCGACGTATCAGTCGTTCCCGCGGCGTGCAATTCCGGCCTGTTCTGGGGCAAGAAGACCCTGATCATGCACTCCGGCACCATCACGCTGTCCTTCCTGCCGCCGATCGCGCCGGGCCTGCTGCGCAAGGAATTTCAGGAAAAGATGGAGCGGATGATTGCGGAGGAGGCGAGCCGGCTGCTCACGCTGAGCAAGGCGAAGGTGCACTAGGCAGAGCGACGCGCGGCGAGCCAGCCGGCAAAGGGCGCGAGAAATGCCAGGCACCAGATATATTGCGCAACCCGCGGCTCGATAAAGGCCATCGCCGTGCCGAGCACGAACACACAGACCGGAAACAGGGCCGTCGCCAGCAATTGCGGATCGTGGCGGCCGCGCAGAGCCAGAACCCACAACACCGCGTTCAGCGCTGCGATCGCCAGCAGGTGAAAGCCGTAGATCACCGCCACCACGCCATCGAGCCGATAGCTGCCATAGAGGCCGTTGGTCACCGGCAGGATGATGATCGACAGCAGAAAGAACAGATTGAGGAACACCACGCCACGCCCGGCTTCGGGGGCCACCGCCAGCCGCCGGTGATGGCTGAACCAGAACAGGCCGGCGACGACGAAGCTGATCGTCAGCGCGATGACGGGCTGGGCGTAGACGCGAAGCACGTCGTGCCAATCGGGCGCTTGCGCAAAACTGGAGGCCTTTGGCAAATCATAGGCGAGCAGCGTCATGGCAACGCCGAAGATGGTGTTGCTCAGCATCTCCAGCCGGCGCATTTCGAACAGATGGATTTGCTGCAATGTGATCCCCCCAGTCTCCCCAATCTGCCCACGCTTCCGCTGCGCTCGCCAGGGCCCGACCAGTCCGTCTTCGCTTTCGCTGCGCTCAAGCTACGCCGGACACGCTTCGCCCCGATGGCCTCAGCGTGGCTGCGCCACGCGTAGCCCGTCAGGGCGAAGCGTGGTGCGGGCGGCCGGACTCGAACCGGCACAGAGGTCACCCTCCGAGGGATTTTCTTACCAGCTACGGCTTTCGCCGCCTCGCCAGCGTGGGCATCCGCGCTGGCTCGTTTGTGGTCTGGACTATACCTTCACCATTGGTGCGTTCGCGCCTTTAGGTGCTGCCCGTCTAGTCTCTACACCTTCGCACTAACCGTTAGGTTCGGGCGCTTGGCTCGGGATTGCCATATGAAAGGTTTCCCCGAATTTGAGCAGTTCTACAGCTTGGGTTTCCCCAAGAGCACTCAAATGCTTAAGTCCCTTGCGTCTACCATTTCGCCACGCCCGCTTTCACTAGAAGATCAGACACTTAGCGCGTTTTCCGGAGAAGCGGAATTGGGAATAATCTCCGGCCCAAACGCTCCCCACCTTTAAGTGAGCGCGGCGCCAAAGCAAAGCCTCAATGCGGACACTTGGGGTGTTTACCTGCGGCGAGCTTTAGGCAATCTCAAGATAATCCACTTAATGAAGGTCCGATGCCCAACTCGCTGTCCCATCGCCGGTTATTCTCGTGCAGCCTCGCGGCGTTGGCGCTGGTTGCGCTCGGCGCCGGCCTGTCCGGTTGCGCCGGGATGAGCGACACCATTTCGCCGGCCTTTGCCGATCCTGCCAAATACGATCTCTACGATTGCAAGCAGCTTGAGCCCGAGCGCAAGAGGCTCGCGGAGCGCACCGCGGAGTTGCAGGGGCTGATGACCAAGGCCGAAACCGGCGTCGCCGGTCCCATGGTGGCGGAGCTCGCCTATCGCAACGACTACATCGCGTTGCGCGGACAGTCGAAGCTGGCCGATGAAGCCTGGCAGAAGAACAGGTGCCAGGAATCGAAACCGGAAGCCAGGCCGGCGCCGGTCCCGCCATCGATCGCGCCGGCTCCTGTTGCCAAGGGCCGTACGAAGGCAAGCCGGTCGGCAAATTAGAACGTTGTCGGTTGCGGCCGTCGAACTTCGCTCACAGCCGCCAATTATAAATCCAGTCCTGCCGCGCCAGCATCCGCTCCGGGCCCATGGCCTTGATCGTAAGGTCGCGCGCCAGCGCCAGTGGTCCGGTGAGATGATAGATGCGTCCCTGTTGTCGGGCCGCACGCTGCACCCGCAGCACGCGGCCGCGCCGCTGCCGGCCATAACGCTTTAGTGCCGCCGGGATGCCTGCGATCGGATCGCCGGGGCTTTCGCTCAAGCATTTGGCGAGCACGGCGGCGTCCTCGATCGCCATTCCCGCGCCTTGCGCGGCAAACGGCAGCATCGCGTGCGCGGCGTCGCCGAGCAGCGCGATCGCACCGTCGGTCCATTCGCCGACATCGGGCAGCGTGAACAGCGCCCAGCGCCGCCATTCGTCGACGGCCCCGATCAGCATCCGCGCGGTCGCAGGCCATCGCTGCGAGGCGAACGCGTTTTTCAGCTCGTTGGCGTCGCCCGGTGCGCTCCAGCCCGGCCTGTTCCAGGTTCCCGGCACGATAGCGACCACGTTGATCTGCCGCGCGGCCGAGATCGGGTAGGCGACCAGATGCGCGTCCGGCCCCATCCAGAGCTGCACGCGGGCAGCGGTATATTCGCGCGGCAGCGTGGTCGCATCGAGGGTTCCGCGCCAGGCGATCAGGCCGGAAAATTGCGGTTGCGCCTCCGGGAACAAATGGTTCCGCACCGCGGACCAGATGCCGTCGGCGCCGACCAGCGCCGCCGCCAACTCCTGCTGGCGTGCATTGCCGCGGCGTTGCACCACGGTGAGCCCCTTGGCGTGCGAGGTCACGTCTTCGAACTGGCAACCAAGCCGCAGGTCGATGTCCGGATGGTCGTTGACCGCCGCCTGCAGGGCGCCTTGCAGGTCGGCGCGGTGCATCACCCAATAGGGCGCGCCAGCGCGAAGGCCGGCGGCTTCGCCGAGCGGCAGGCGGGCGATCTCACCGCCCGCACGCGCGCTCACGATACTAATGGCCTCGGGTGTCACGGCGCGTGGCGCAAGCCGCGGCCGCAGGCCGAGGTCGACCAGGATCCGGCTGGCGTTGGGCGAAAGCTGCAGGCCGGCGCCGGCTTCCTCCAGCCGTTCGGCCTTTTCCAGAATGATGACGCGAAAGCCTTTGGCTGCGAGCGAAAGCGCTGCCGTCAGTCCCCCGATCCCGGCACCAGCAACGATGATGGTGCGCGCGGCGGCCACCGAAAGGTCAGGCGACCTTGTCCCTCAGGACGCATTCGGGCGGGCGGGCTTCGCCTGCGGCGAGGTCGGGGGCAAAGCGGTACAGCGTCGAGCAATAGGGGCAGATGATCTCGTTGTCGTTGCCAAGGTCGAGAAACACGTGGGGATGATCGAACGGCGGCTTGGCGCCCACGCACATGAATTCCTGCGAGCCGATCTCGATTACCGAGACTCCGGCGTCGTTATGGAAATGCGGGACGACATGGTCGGACATCAGCTTCACCTTGGATTTCAACGATGAGCGCACGCAATCAACGCGACGCGGCAGCTTCGAAATGCCGCGCACCATAGTGGGGGGTGCCGATGATTCCTAGAGCCGATTCGGGATGTCCCCGCCGCACATTTGCTCATGCAAATTCGACACAATTCTGTCGTCGGAGAAAAGCCCTTCTTTCGTCGGGGCAGTTGTGTCTTAAAAACGGCATACCATCTTGAGAAAGACGAAAACATTGGACTTTTTTGGATGAGGCGATTGCGGTTCGGTTCGGCTCTGGCAGGGGCGCTAGGATGCCTGGCGCTCAGCGTGGCGGTGTGCGCGGCGCTGTGGCCGCACGCCCGCGAGGCCGGCGCCATCCTGGCCGCGCAGGACGATCCCGCGACACTGTCCGACATCCAGATCAACTCGGCGTTGCGGGCCAACCAAGCGCTGGTCGCCGGTCACATCGAGGCAGCGCTCGCGGAGGGCGATTCCGATCTCGCCAACAGCTTCGTCGAACTCGCCCGCGACAAGGGCATTGTCGTCAGCGACGAACTATCGAAGCGCGTCAGCGATGCCGTTACTGACGCAGGCTCGGCGTCGCATTTTGCCAACCGCTTTGCCACGGGTTTCGTGGTCGGCAATGCCGACGATGTCGCAAGCCTGTCGGGTACGGTTGCCGGCGATCTCTTCGTCTACGGCGATATCAGGGACGTTGTTCGCGAAGGCAAGCACCTCGCGACGGGCGAGGACGTGGACCGGCTGGTGCTGGGCCTTGCGACGGTCGGCCTCGCAGTGACCGCGGCGACCTATGTATCGGTCGGCGGTGTTGGTCCGGTGCGCGCTGGCCTCAGCATTGTCAAGAGTGCCCGCAAGGTCGGACGTCTCGGCGAGGGGCTGACGCAATGGGCCGGCCGCTCGGTGCGTGAGGTCGTCGATGCGCCGGTCCTGCAGCAGGCGGTCGCGAAAGGCTCGGTGCTGCGGCCGGGCCAGACCATCAGCGCAATCAAGGCGGCGTTCCGCGCCGAGAAAGCCGGCGCGCTGGTGCGGCTGGCGAAAGATGTCGGACGCGTCGGCGAAAAGGCCGGCACGCGTGGCGCGCTCGACGCACTGCGCATCGCGCAAAGCCCGAAGGACATTGCCCGCGCCGCGCGGCTTGCCGAATCCAAGGGCGGCCAGACCCGCGCGATATTGAAGGTGCTCGGCCGCGGCGCGCTGCTGCTGGCAACCGGCGCTTTCAATCTGACGATGTGGGTATTCGGCGCTCTATTGGCGCTGTTCGGATTTCTGTCGTCGATCAAGGCGACCACCGAGCGGGCGACCCAAGCGTGGCTTCGCCGCAAGAAAGCGCGGCGCTTGAGAAAGGAGGCGGCGGCAGCATGCTTGCCGGCCGCCCCGGCGCTGGCGGGCGCTGCCTGACACGGCTAGACTTGCAGTCATTGCAGGCCGTCCATTTCCGACCATTTCCGAATCCCCCGAAAAATGGAACTGATGATGCCGAGTTTTCACAACGGCGCTGTCGAAATTGCTTATCTCGACGAAGGCGAGGGCGATCCGATCGTCCTCGTGCACGGCTTTGCCTCCAGCAAGAATGTGAACTGGGTTTATCCGACCTGGGTTTCCGATCTGAGGAAAGACGGCCGCCGCGTGATCGCGCTCGACAATCGCGGCCATGGCGATTCCGAAAAGCTCTACGATTCCGCTGCTTACGAAATTGCGATCATGGCAAGCGACGTCATTGCGCTGCTGGATCATCTGGGAATCGAGCGCGCCGACATCATGGGCTATTCGCTGGGATCGCGAATGACGGCGATCCTGGCGCGCGAGCAGCCGCAGCGGCTGCGCTCGGCGATTCTCGGCGGCATCGGGATCGGACTGATCGAGGGCGGCGGTCCCGGCGAGAACGTGGCAATCGCACTGGAAGCGCCTTCGCTGGAGGATGTCACCGACCCGGTCGGCCGCACCTTTCGCGCCTTCGCCGATCAGACCCGATCCGACCATCGCGCGCTTGCCGCTTGCCTGCGCGGCTCGCGGCGGCTGATGACATCGGATGAAGCCGCCGAGATCCGCGTGCCGGTTCTGATTGCGGTCGGCACCAGGGATGAAATCGCAGGCTCAGCCGCGGCGCTCGGAAGGATCATTCCGGGCGCCGAGGTGCTCGACATTCCGAACCGCGATCACATGCGCGCGGTCGGCGACAAGGTCTACAAAGTCGGCGTCATCGATTTCCTGTCGCGGCGGCAATGAGCGGTCGCGCGCGTCTTCACCGGCGAATTGCCTGATCGCCGCGATCAGCACCACCGTGGTCGCAAGCCATGCCAGCCGCGCGCCGTAGCGATCGTGCGGACCGGATATCACGGCGCAGACGAAAGCATTGCCGAGCAGCGCGAACGAGACCGTGCCGGCGAGCAAGGTGAGATCATCGAACGGTCGGCGCAGCACGCCGCGGCCGAACAGGATGACGGCCAGCAGCATCGACGCCAGCGCCACGGGAATGTGAATCCGGTTGATCGCGGTGAAGTCGAAGTGCCAGCGCTGCTGCTGCGCCGCGCGCATCGGCTTCACCTGTGCGGGAAGAAAGCGCTCGATGATGCCGTAGGTATGGCCGAGCCAGCCGTCGGTGCCTTCGCCGGTCCCGACGTAGACGAATTGCTGCGCAGTGGCGATAGCCGCCGCCTTGGCCTGCCAGGCCGGATACTCGGCCAGCGAATGCAGCACGATGAAACTCATCTCGTCGTTCAGTCCCTGAAAGCGGCCAAGCGTGTTGAACATGCTGTTGCCCCACAGAAACTGATCGGCGGTGGCCGGTAGCTTGTCTCGATAGGGGCAGAGCTTGAAATTCTGCTTCGGGCAATGATCGCGCAAATACTGCGCGACGATACCGTCCTGCAGCATCCGTCCGAAGGCGACGCCATAACCGCCCGGCGTCCACGCCAGCTTCCCGGACAATGCGAAATTGGTCGACAGCAACAGCGCAGCTCCCGCGACGATGGTCAGGCTGCCCTGCGCCAGTCCGGAAACGGAAATCCGCCCGCGCAGAAAGGGACGCGCGATCCAGCCGACGCAGCACAGTCCGAGCAGCACCGCGAGCGTCGCGCTGTGGGTCGCCGCGGCGAAAGCGGTGAGGCCGAACAGCAGGCATTTTTCCGGGATCGAAGTCCGCTCGCCGAGCACGACCAGGATGAAGAGCGAAAGCACCGACAACCCGGCGAAAATGTCGGTCAGGAGCGTGCTGGCAAGAAAAGGCAGCGAGGTGGTCAGGGCCAGCACGAAGCTCATGGCCAGGAGCCGCAGCGGCTCGGAGATACCAAGCACACGCAGCGTTAACTGCAGGATCCACAGCGTCGCCAGCGCGTTGATCCCGAGGTTGATCCAGAAGCTCGAATCCTCGCCGAAGTGAAGATAGAGGCCGAACGTGGTGGAGCGGCTGGGGACGAGGTAGCCCTCGTACCACCGGGCCAGATAGCCGCCAGTGTCCCACTGGAGCAGGGGATAGCCATTCCACAGGGCAGGGGCCAGCAACATCAACGGGATGGCGATGGCGGCGATCCAGGCCGAGCGCGAATTCGCAGCGGTACGCGCCCGCAATATCTGCGTGCTGATGTGGCTTCCCCCCATTTGGGCAGCATCCGCCGAATGGCAGGTCCGCCGAAATTCACCAATAGTCGCAGGCCGCCGGCTTGATTTCCTGATATCGCTGACCACCTTGAACTAACCCCCACGGCATTCGGAGGCGGTTTACGCTGGCCTGCGCCTGCCCGGGACAGAAGTCCGCCCGCCGTGCTATAATAGCAACGTAATCAGTGAATTTGCGAGAGCAATCATGGCAGTGCATCAGGTCAATCCGCAAGCGTCGAAGCTCGCCGCACTCGATCCGATCTGGGACCGCATCCGGGGCGAGGCGGAGGACATCGTCCGCCGCGAGCCGGAGCTTGCTTCCTTTCTCTATTCGACCGTGCTGCATCACGAGCGCCTGGAGGAATCGGTGGTGCATCGTCTCGCCGAGCGGCTCGATCATTCGGCACTATCGGGCGATTTGATCCGGCAGACCTATGACGAGGCGCTGCGTGACGAGCCCGATATCGGCAATGCGTTCCGCGCCGATCTGGTCGCGGTCTACGACCGGGACCCCGCAACCTCGCGCTTCATTGATCCGTTGCTCTACTTCAAGGGTTTTCACGCGCTGCAGGCCCATCGCCTGGCGCACTGGCTCTATCAAAAGGGCCGCAAGGATTTTGCCTATTATCTGCAGAGCCGCTCGTCGGCGGTATTTCAGACCGATATCAACCCCGCCGCCAAAATCGGCCGCGGCATTTTCCTCGATCACGCGACCGGCTTCGTCTGCGGCGAGACCGCCGTGATCGATGACGACGTTTCGATCCTGCACGGCGTCACGCTGGGAGGCACCGGCAAGGAGAATGAGGATCGTCATCCGAAGATCAGGCGTGGCGTGCTGATTGGGGCAGGCGCCAAAATTCTCGGCAATATCGAGATCGGCCATTGCGCGCGCATTGCCGCGGGCTCGGTGGTTGTCAAGCCGGTGCCGCACAATGTCACGGTGGCCGGCGTCCCCGCGAAGATCGTCGGCGAGGCGGGCTGCGCGGAGCCGTCGCGCACCATGGATCAGATGCTCGGCGCTATCGGGCTTTGATTTTCCACACATTCTGCGGCCGATCTTTGTGAAGTTACGGCTGGCGGTTGGCGCCGTCTCGTCCTAAAACCTCCCCGGAAATTTAAAGAATCCGATTGGAGACCGCCGTGGACGTTCAGGAAGTCAGGAAGCTCGACGCCTATCTCAAGCGCGTATTCGGCAATCCCAAGATCCGCGTCGTGCCGCGGCCGAAAAAGGACGACTCCGCCGAAGTCTATATCGGTGAGGAATTCATCGGCGTGCTGTTCGTCGATGACGAGGACGATGATCGCTCGTTCCAGTTCCAGATGGCGATCCTCGAGGAAGATCTCGCCGACGTCGGCTGAGGCGTGCGTGATGCCGTAGGGTGGGCAAAGCGTAGCGTGCCCACCACTCTCATTTCCGCGCTGGAAATAACGTGGTGGGCACGGCGCGATGCGTCTTTGCCCACCCTACAAGATCCCGGCTAGTCCTTCGGCCCGCGCATTTGCGCCGTCAGGCGGTCCATCGCATTCGCAACGTCGCGCCATTGCGACAGCCAGCTCCGCGGAAAGCGGAACGTCAGGTCGGCGCCGTCGACGCGACGCTCGCTCAGGCACATGCCGGGGGTCAGGCCGTCGCGGGTGCAGCGCGCGTTGAGGCTCGGTGCGCCGGCGGAGAACAGGTCCTCGTTGGCGTAGGGCGAGCCGTCGCGGAAGGCGCGCATCGTCAATCCGTCGTCGATCGGTGTTGCCTTCTGTTCAAGGTAGCGCGGATAGATCGTGCGCACCCGCGTGTCCGGCGACAGCGTGTCGTGGTGGGCCGATATCGACAGGAAGATCCGGTCGATCGGCTGCACCTTCTCCTCGATCGTATCGGCGCTGACGTGCTTCGGTGCATCCGGCGGTTCAAGCGACGGGAAGACGAAACTGAGATCGACCCGTTCCTGCGGCCCGGAGTGGCGCTGGATCTTGCGGCGGATCGCTGCTGTCGGCACATTGAAGAGCGTGGCGCCGACGCTGACCGGCAGCCGGCCCGGAGCGCTGGCGGGCCGCGCCACCCAGGTTGGCCACAACAAATAAGCGACGAGGGCAACGGCGCCCGCGGTGATGGTTACCGCGACCATGATGAGCATCATGTGCGAGCGCGGATCCCTGCGGGTGTCGCGGGCGAGGTGCTGGGCCGTCGAAAGCAGGGTCATGAACGAGGTATCGGTCGGGTTTCGAGGCTCGGGCACGATCCCGAGAGCTAAGGCGAATCATCCCGCGAATATGCCATGGGCAGCGTGATTTCCGCATGATTTCACGGGAGTGCCGGCCCTGCAGCCATGCGCAAACGAGGTCCCGGCGGTTCGTTGTTAACCCTTCCTTAAGGATACTATGGCGGCCGCCGGCCAATTTTGCGAAAGCAGGGCACGGTTCGTCGAGTACGGGAAGTTGTCATGTCGCCCGATGCGTTGAATTCCCTGTTCTCCCTGTGCATCGGCTTTGCGCTCGCAGGCGCGCTCGCCAGCGGCTATCAGGCGATGGCAGCGCGGCCGGCGGGATTCGGCCTGCTTGGGGAAGGCGTGGCGCCGAAGACATTTGCGGCCGTGCCGTTTCTGGTTTTCGCCGCACCCTTCATCATCATGCGCAACACGCTACGCGGCGCGAAGATCGAGCGCCGTCGCTTCGAATTCGTGATGATGGCGACCGTGCTTTCAGGCTTCTGGAGCATGATGTCCGGCACGTTCTTCCTGATGACGCTGCGAGCTGCGGGTGTGCTGGCCTGAGGCTGGCGGCCTGTTCGCTTGATCCGCTGCCTGGGGCTGTGCCAAGGTCTCCGCCAACGGAGATCTTTTGTTATGGCGATCTACGAACTCGACGGACAGGGGCCTGAACTCCCCGCAAATGGAAACTATTTCATCGCGGACACCGCCGTCGTGATCGGCAAGGTGCGCCTTTTGGACTCGGCCAGTGTGTGGTTTGGCGCAGTGCTGCGCGGCGACAATGAGTGGATCGAGATCGGCGAGGGCTCCAACGTGCAGGACAATTCCACCTGCCATACCGACCGCGGCTTTCCGCTCACGATCGGCAAGAACTGCACCGTCGGTCACAATGTCATCCTGCATGGCTGCACGCTCGAAGACGACGCGCTGGTCGGCATGGGCTCGATCGTCATGAACGGCGCGAAGATACGCCGCGGCAGCATCGTCGGTGCGGGATCGGTCATCACCGAAGGCAAGGAATATCCCGAATATTCCCTGATCATCGGCTCGCCCGCGCGCGTGGTCCGTACCTTGTCGCCCGAGCAGGTGACGGCGATGGGAAGTGCTGCGAAATTCTACGCACTCAACGGGCCGCGATTCAAAAATGGACTGAAGAAGATCGGTTGAAGGCGACCTTCTTTGGTTCCGTCTCGGGCGCTTTCGCGAGAAGCCTCCGAGCAATATCTCGCTCACGCGTCGCTAACGGTCGTGCAGGGAGCCGTGGTTCCATGGCGGCGTCCCGTATTACTACCGGTTGTAACCTTAAGCCTATGATAGCTCTGGCGGCTTAGGCTCTATCGTTCTGGAGCGATGGCCAACGGATGCAACAACCCTGAAGGCCCGACCTCGTACTCTGCCGGAGGCCGGATCGATGAAGAGAATGATGGCTGGGCTCGTCGGTTGGACGGGCGATCTCAGCGTTGCCCAGAAAATCTACGGCATCGCAGCCGGGTTGATAGTCGTCACCATCGTGCTGATGGTGATGTCGATCCAGTCGGTACGGCTGCAAACCGGATATCGGCACCTGCAGGCATCGTCAGCCCAGGCCGCGGCCAACGTCAGCCAGGCGAACGGCTTGATCTACGCCATCGTCATGGAATCGCGCGGCATCTACATGTCCACCGACCGCGCGAAGGTGAAGCGGTACGGCGACGAACTCTTAAAGCGCAACCGCGAACTGGCCGGCGTGATGGAGCGGTGGAAGGGAACGGTCCGCGCCGACGACGTCGAGCAGTTCACGGCCTTCAAGCGACGCATCGACCAGTTCATCGAATTCCGCAAGGAACTCGTACGACGCGCGGTCGACGTCAGCCCGGCGGCAGGCCGCGAATGGGGCGACAACGACGCCAACCGAGCGCTGCGCACGCAGCTCAGCAACGATCTCGAGGCGCTGGCGCGGATCTACATTGAACGCACCGTCGAGGCTGCGGATCTCGGCGACCAAGGCCGCTATGCGGCATGGTACCTGTTCGCGCTCGGGTTCGGTGCGCTGATCTTTGCCGCGCTCAATGTGCTCGTGATGCGACGGTCCGTCGTCGGGCCGCTACACGAAATCACCGAGGCGACCGACCGGATCGCCGCCGGCAACGTCAATAGCCATATTCCTCATTACGCCCGCGCCGACGAGATCGGGCGACTGGCTTACGCCGTGCAGAATTTTCGTGACGCCGTGAGCCGCAACGTCGAGCTCGAGGAGCTCGAAGTCGGTACCGCGAAACAGCGGGATGCAGCCATGGATGAGCGCGACAAGTTCAACGACAAGTACCAGGCGACCAAATGGCAATTGACTGCGGCCATCAACAGCATGCCGCAAGGCCTGATCATGCTCGACGGCAAGGCGCAGGTCCTGGCGCTGAACGACCAATATCGAAAACTCTACAGCCTGCCGGTGAAGATCAAGGGGGGATCGTCGCTGGAGGAAATACTGCAGCATCGGGTCGACAGCGGACTGTTCGACGGCGACATCAAGCAATATCTCGCTGGGATCATCGATCGCATCGGAAAACGGCAGCCGACCTCTTATGAAATCAGCCTCACCGACGGCCGCGTGATCAAGATCCACGAGCGGCCGATGGACGGCGGCGGCTGGGTGTCGGTGCAGGAAGACGTTACCGCACAAAGGAAAGGTCAAGCCATTCTGGAGCGGACGGAAGAGTTCCTGGCCGCGATCGTCGAAAACATACCCGAGGGGATTCTCGTCAAGGACGCGCGCAATCTGCGGTACCTGTTCGTCAACAAGGCGGCCGAGGAAATGATCGGCATGTCGCGCGCAGAGATCATGGGGAAAACACCCCGCGAGCTGTTTCCGGAGTCGGCTGCCGAATTGATCGAACGGCGCGATCGGCAGCTGCTGGAGCGCAAGCAGCAGCTCGAAACGATCGTCGATACCGTCGATAACCCGGTCAAGGGCCGGCGCACCATTGCGGTGCGGCGGCTTCAGATCGGCGGGCCAGAACGCGAGTCCCATTTGTTCGTGAGCATGGTCGAGGACCGGACCGGCCAGACCGATGTTGCGGCCCCGATCGAAGCTGCGGCCTGACGATCAAAAGGCGGCTCAGCCGCCTTCACTTTCGTTCGCCTCGCGAGGGGGCCCGGCGACCTTTTCATGGCCGGCGGCCCAGAGCGCATGCTCCTCGCTGCCATCCCGATATGGATTGGCTTCCGCCGGCATGTTCTGGCGCGCGGCGCGCTGGCCTTCCTCGAAAGGGTCGGGGTCGGAATTCATGATGCCGCCTTTCGGGTTTTCGATCTGGTCTTTTTTGACGTCGCTTCGTTCGAAGCGGCTGCGCTTTTCCGCAACGCGTCCTTGAGGTCGATGGGGATGCCGTGCTTCTTCAGCAGGTCCGCAAAGGCTTCGTCAGCCAGTTCCTGAAAGGTCGCCATCCGGTCACGTGCAAGCTGTTTCAGCTTGTCGAACGTATCGTCGTCGAAGGCGATCAATTTGCGCAAAGCGTGGCCACTCCGGCCGTCGAGCGGATGTGAATGAATGATCTGGCAGTGGATTCGTTCCGGCAGGAACAAGGCCAGGGCGCTGTCGTTGCTTCCTAAAAGGAGATTTCCGATGAAGCTGGCGTCTGCAGCCGCTGCTGTCGCGGCAATCACAATCCTGATATCGCCGGTCACTTCATTTGCACAGAGTGTCGGCGGAACATCCCCCGGCAGCCCCGGCACCACAGGTTCGCCGGGCGCAGGCTCGGCCGGTGTAGGTACGCCAGGTGTTACCGGTGCGCCGCCAAGTCCCACGACTCCGGGCGCGGCAAATCCGTCCGGACTTGCGCAGCCGCCTCCGCCTGGCACCAATACTGCCGGCACCGCCCAGTCGTCAGGCCGGGGCGTGACGACCGGCTCGGCCAAAACGGGCAGTTCAACCGATGATGCTGTCATCAACGAAGAAAACAAGACGGTCGAACGCAAGATAAAGGGCATTTGCCGCGGCTGCTGAATCCATGCCCGAGCGACGTCCGGTCGCAGGGCAACGCTTATGACACAGCAAGATTAGCCGACGTCGACAACATCGCGCGCAGTCATGTACTGCGCAGCGATCCCTGCTGCCTGCCATCACCAGCCATCAATCGCAATTTTCCGAAAAATTGCGCATATTTTTTGATGCATCCTTAGATAGCCGCGTGGAACTTTGCCGCGCGCGCATGGAACCCATGCGTGTCTAAACAAAGAATTTGTGGAGACGGAAAGATTTGCGCTCCCGCCTTAAGCGGATGGTGGTTCGATGATCGTCTCATCCACGTCCTATCTCTCATCGGTCATCAAATCCTGCGCCAGCGATTTTCGAGCTTCCGCCAGCTCCATCGCGCTGTTGTGGGGCTTGGCTTGCGCGCAGCCGTCGATGGCGCAATCACTGCCATCAGGCGGAACGGTGGTGAGCGGGAACGTTGCGATCGGCTCGACGTCGCCGACCAATCTGACGGTCACCCAATCGAGCCGCACCGGCATCGTCAACTGGTCGAGCTTTTCGGTCGGCCAAGGTAACCAGGTCCAGTTCAACAACGGCAGCGGCGCGACACTCAACCGTGTGACGGGTAATGTGCCGTCGTCGATCAACGGCGTGGTGTCGGCCACCGGCTCGGTCTATCTCGTCAACCCGTCGGGAATCGTGGTCGGACCGACCGGCGTGGTCAAGACCGGCGGCAGTTTCGTCGCCTCGACGCTCGATGTCAGGGACGCGGATTTCCGGGCCGGAGGCGCGCTGACCTTCAGCGGCAACAGCAACGCCTCGGTCGTTAATCTCGGCAAGATCGGCGCGTCGAAGGGCGACGTCGTTCTGGTCGCGCGCCAGGTTCGCAACGACGGCTCGCTGACCGCGCGCAACGGCACCGCCGCGATGGCGTCCGGCAGCGAGGTGGTGCTGAGCGACGGATCGCTCGGCAATGGCAAGGTGCTGGTGCGGCGTCCGGCACAGGATGGTGAAATCCGCAACAGCGGCGCGATCCGCGCCGCGGAAGTGGAGTTGCGCGCCAATGGCGGCAACATCTATGCGCTCGCGGGCAACACCGGGCGCGCGATCTCGGCAACGGGTTTTGCCAGCAAGGGCGGACGAATCTTTCTTACGGCCGAGGGCGGTTCGGTCAACGTGACGCAGAAGGTCGTAGCGCGGCGTATGCAAGCAAGCGTGGCGCCCACGGGGACCGCCGGGCGGCGCTCGTTCACCGGCGGCGACGTCGTCGTCAGCGCCGACAAGGTCGTGATCGGCGACGCCATTGCGGCCAAAGGCAGCAACGGTGCAGGCGGCACCGTCGTGGCGACGGGCAAGGATGTCACGCTCACGTCAGACGCAAGGATCGACGCCAGCGGAACGTCGGGCGGCACCGTGCTGATCGGTGGCGACCGCGCCGGCGGCGCCGATGCCGCGCGGAAGTTTCTGCCGCAAAGCATCGCCAATGCGCAGACCACGACGATGGAGGCGGGTGCGACGATCACCGCCGACGGCATATCGGGCGCCGGCGGCAATGTGGTGGTGTGGTCGGACGGCACGACCTCGTTCGGCGGCGCGATCAGCACCAACGGGCTGCGCGGGGGCTTCATCGAGACTTCGGGGCATACGCTCAACTTCAATGGCGGCAGCATCAATGCCGGCCGCGGCGGCACCTGGCTGCTCGATCCGGTGGATCTCACGATCGATGCGACGCTCGCCGGCACCATCGCGACCGCGCTCAACGGGGGCAGCAACGTTACCCAGGAGACGAACGCGTCCGGCAGCGGCGGCAATGGCGACATCACCGTGGCAAGCGGCATCAACTGGTCGACCAACGCGACGCTGACGCTGAGCGCCTATCGCAACATCGCGGTCAATGCCAACATCGCGAGCACCGGCGGTGGCGGTGTCGTGCTGCGCGCCGACAATGCCGGCACAGGCACCGGCACCGTGACATTCGGCGGCGGGCAGGTGTCGACCGCGGGAGCCGTCTCGATCTTTTACAACCCGACCGGCAGCAGTTCGACCGTCAATGCCACCAAATATACGGCGCCGACGCAGACGAATTTCAGCAGCAACGTCACCGGCGGCGCCACGCTCAACACCTACATGCTGGTCAACACCGTCTTTGACCTGCAGAACATGAACAACAATAAGGCCGGCACCTATGCGCTCGGCCGTGATATCGATGCCGGCATTACGTCCACCTGGAATAGCGGGGCCGGCTTCGAGCCGATCGGGGGCGGCAACACCTTCACCGGAAACTTGGATGGCGAGGGCCACACGATCTCCGGCCTCTTCATCAATCGAATAACCCAAAACGTTGGGCTGATCAGCTATCTCGGCCCCGGCGCCACGGTAAGCAACATCGGCGTTATCGGTGCGACCGTCACCGGCCGGACCGCTGTCAGCGCGATCGTCGGCTCGAATTACGGGACGGTCATCAATGTCTACTCGAGCGGATCGGTCACCGCCACCGAGGCCGGTGCCGGCGGTCTCGTCGGCTACAACTTTCAGACCGTGTCGAATGCCTATTCGAGCAGCACCGTCAGCGGACCGCTCTTCGTGGGCGGTGCCATCGGACTGAGCAATATCGGCACTGTCGACGGCACCAATACCACCCCTTCGATATCACAGGTCTATGCGACGGGCGCCGTGACCGGCACGGGCGGCAGCCCGAGCTATGTCGGCGGGCTGGTTGGCTTGAACGGCGGCTCCGTCACGGCGTCCTACTGGGACACTTATACGAGCGGGCAGGCGTCCGGCATCGGCGGCGGTGGGGGCAGTGTGACGGCCGTGACCAGCGACCCGGCGCTATCCGACGCGGCCAACTACGCCTTCAAGCAGAGCGCCTACGGCAGCTTCAGCTTTCCGGGAACGGGCTCGACCGGCTGGTTCATGATCGACGGCCAGACCCGGCCGGTCGGCCGCTGGGAATACCAAACCACGATCACCAATGCGCACCATTTGCAGTTGATGGCGATGAATCTTGGCGCGAGCTACACGCTGGCCCGCGACATCGACGTTGGTCCCGCGCTTGCGGCGGTCGGCGGAAAATATCCCGGCATGTGGTCGTCGAGCGGCTTTTCGCCGATCGGCAATTATTCCAACCAGTTCACCGGAAGCTTCGACGGTCAGAACCATGTGATCTCGAACCTTGCGATCAACCTGCCAGCAACCAACTATGTCGGACTTTTCGGATATGCCGCAGCCGCAGTCACGCTAAGCAACGTCAGCTTGCAGGCCGCATCCATCACCGGGCAGGATCGCGTCGGCATCCTGGCCGGCGTGTCGAGGGGGACCATCACCAACGCCTCGGCAACCGGCACCCTCACGGCAAGATTCTCTGGCGGCGGATTGGCAGGCGAATCTTCGGGTAGCATTGCCAATAGCTGGGCGGCCGTGACGGTCGCTGGAACGGAGACGGCCAGTTCCTCCATGGGCGGTCTCGTTGGATCGAACGGCAACGGCGGCAGCATCCGAGACAGCCACGCGACCGGTAACGTCACTGCCGGCACCGGCGGCACGCGTGCTGGTGGCCTCGCCGGTTCGAACCAGGCGGGTGCCAGCATCCTCAGGAGTTATGCCACTGGAGCGGTTAGCGGCGGCAGCCAGGGAGTCGGCGGCCTGGTCGGCTACAACACCAGTGCCGCAGATGGCTTTCCAGCAGCCTCCATCGCCGATTCCTACGCGACCGGAGCAGTGACCGCCACGGCCTTCGGCGGCGGACTGGTCGGCATCAACTCCGTGGCAGCTTCCATTATCAGATCCTACGCGACCGGAGCGGTCAACGTCACGGCCGTCAGCAATGTATCGTATGCCGGGGGATTGGTCGGGAGCAACTCCGGAATAGTCACTCAGTCCTACGCGAGTGGGACGGCCAACGCGACGTCCTCCTCTCCGACGGCGGCGGCAGGCGGGCTGATCGGCGGCAACGGCAGCACGGCTACGGTCACGCAGTCCTACGCGACCGGGGCTGCGAGCAGCGTGATCACCGTCTCCGGCACATCAGCGGCCGGTGGATTGATCGGCAGGAATATCGGCGCAGCCACCGTTCGACAGTCCTACGCAACCGGTGCGGCCACCGCCACCGCCGTTGCCGGGACCGTAATGGCGGGCGGACTAATCGGCCACCACGCCGGCTCGGGCACCATCGCACAGACCTACGCGATCGGCGCTGCGACGAGCGCCGTCTCGGTTTCTGGCACCGCAGTGATGGGCGGCCTGATCGGATCGGTCACCGGCACCGGGGCCGTCACGTCGTCCTACTGGGACACCGATACGTCCGGGAGGACGAATGCCATTGGCAGCGGCGCCAGCACCGGCATTACGGGCCTCACCACCAGCCAGATGCAGGATCCCGCAAACTATGCGTCGACCTATGCGGGTTGGGACTTCGCCAATGTCTGGTCCGCGCCGAGCGCCGGTTACTATCCGCAGCTCTACGGCGTCAACTACGTGCTGCGGGTCAATCCGGCCAATGCATCGCGGGTGTATGGGGAAGCCAATCCGGCGTTCACCTATTCGATCTACGGCTTCCATGCCGGCGATACGGCCGCGATCGTCAACGGCCTCTCGGTAACGACGGCGGCGACGGCGACTTCGAGTGTCGGCACCTACGCGATCAGCGCAAGTGGCGGCAGCGCCGTGAGCGTTTCGGGGCAGGCCTATCGCTTCATCGATGCACCTGGCACACTGACGGTCACGCCGCGCGCCATCACCGTAACCGCAGATAACCAGAGCCGCATCTACGGTGACGCCAATCCCGTTCTCACTTATCAGGTCGGCGGCTCTGGCCTGGTCAACGGCGATACGCTATCGGGTACGCTCGCGACATCGGCGATGACTTCCAGCGCTGCTGGCGTCTACGGCATCACGCAGGGAACGCTGGCGGCCTCATCGAACTACGCCTTCGCCTTCGTCGGCGCGAACCTCACGGTTACGCCGGCAGCCGCTACGCCAGCGCCCGCTCGCGTGCCGACCGCAGAACTCGGATCCTACGTGAAGTCGCGGGTGCCTCTGCCTGCGCCACAGCCGCCCGAGCAGATGCGCGAGCCCGCAAGCATCGAGCAGTCATCTCCCGCCATCATCTGCAAATCCAGGCGATGCCTCGCGCTTCCTCATCCCGACAACCGTCGGATTGGCGCACGCGCCAGATTCGTCGGCGCGATGACAGATCGCGATCGCCTTCCGGCCTTCGTCGACAATTGATGTTGATCGCGTGCGGTCGCACGACGCGGCTGCACTTCTTCTACGACCTCGATGCACGCAATGGTTGGTGTAATTGCAGGCAGTTCAACCGTGCACGCTGCAGTTATGCCACACGTGGAACTCAACCTTAAACCGTTCTTAATCCATAAACCATATTGGTTGACTTATTCATTGTTCGCCGTGTGCGACAGAACGTCGGAACGTGCAGCCTCATGCGAACTTACATATCGACATCCCGAAGCTCTGACAGGCTCCGGTCGTCATGACGCTGGCACTCTCCGAACATTTCGGATCGCACGCGACACAAGTGCGAACGTCCGCGCGTCATGAGCACAGAGTGGGCAGACGTTGCACGCTGCTGATGGTCTGCGTTCTTGCAATCGCATCTATCGACGTCGCGCAGGCGCAGGTGGTGGAGCGCAATCTGCCGCCGGAGCCGCCGCGTCGCACGCCGGCGATCAAGATCGATACCGACGATCTGCTCAAGAGCGATGATGCAACGCCGCTCGGCGTGAACGTTCATGCCATCGTCCTGATCGGACCAAATGCCAGCGTGAAGACGCATAGCGGCACGAAGGGTGTCGATGTCGATCAGGTCAGCGGCGTCGACGCCGCCGCGGTCCGCGAGCCACTCACGTCGTTTCTCGATCGGCCGCTCAGCCGCAAGCTGATTGCCGAAGTGCAGGCGGCGGTGGCTGCGGCTTACCGTGAGGCCGGGCGACCGTTCGTATCGGTCACGCTGCCGCCGCAGGAAGTATCGTCCGGCGTGCTCCAGCTACGCGTGATCCTCTTCAAGGTTGCCGGCATCAAGGTTACGGGGGCGGCACCCGAGAGCTACCCGCAAAGCCGCATCCGGCTCGTCCCCGGACAGGAAATCGACGCCCGCAAGCTCGAGACTGACCTCGACTGGGCCAACCGCAATCCGTTCCGGCAGGTCGAAGCGGTGTTCGGTCCCGGCAAGGACCTCGGCATGACCGACGTCGACATCCAGGTGACGGACCGCAAGCCATGGCAGGTGTACGCCGGCTATGCCAACAGCGGCACGCTGCTGACCGACCGCCATCGCTATTACGTCGGCGCCAGCGGGGGGCCGTCGGCCGATATCTTCGCCTCCTATCAGCTCACCGGCAGCAGCAATTTCTGGGCCAATGACGGGCTGTTCAACCGGCCCGACGATGCCAAGTATGTCAGCCAAGCGGGACGGCTGCTCACGCCGCTTGGATTGCGCACAAGTCTCGAAGTCGTCGGCGATCATGTGCTGACCAATGAGCGGCCCACCAACCTGTTCCGGATCAAGACTCAAACCAGCCAGGCCTCGGCGATCGTTCGCACCGCGCTGTCCGATCTGCTGCCGCCGACGACCGGCGATCTGCTCGGCGGCGTCGAACTCAAGCATCAGCTACGCACCACCATCTTCGATGGGACGCCGGTCGCCGAGGGCAGCGCCGACGTCGCCCAATTGGTGGTGGGATGGAATGGGCGCTGGTCGGACAACCTCGGCACCAACAATCTCGATGTCCGTTTCAAGTCCAATCCCGGCGGCATTCTATCCGGCAACAATTCGAGCGCCTGGAGCGCCTTCACCAATGGACGCGTCACCGACGTGCAAACCAATCTCGTGACCCTCGAGTATGGCCGCGTGACGCCGCTGCCGAAGGGCCTGTCGCTGAAATCGGAAGTATCCGTGCTGGCGTCGTCCAAGCCGCTTCCGGACACCGAGCGCATTGGGCTCGGCGGGATACACGCCGTGCGCGGTTATGTGACCGAAGACGGCGTCGTCGATCAGGCCGTGATCCTGCGCAATTCGCTCTACGCCTCGCTGCCCGGCATGCCCACCTGGATGCCGGGCACGCTGGCGCCGTTCCTGCTGGCCGATGTCGGCTGGGGGCGGGATCTGTTTTTCCGGCGTGACACCACGCTATCGTCGGTCGGGGCCGGGTTCGACTTTGCAGCCGGGTCAAACTTCAACTCGAAACTGCTGGCGGCGAGGGCGCTGAGCGACGGGCTGCACAGCCGGGCCGGATCCTGGCGCGTGTCGTTGCAGGCGTCGGTCAGCTATTGAAGGTCTAATGGCCGGGTAGTTGACGGAAGCCCCAAAAAGAACAAGGCCGTCGACGCAGTATACCGTCAACGACCTTGCCAGCCCCGGATATTGAAATCGGCTCACGCCATCCGGTGAACTACAGGATGCCCGGGATTCACCCGGAGATATGTGATCCAGTTCACAAAAGCGCGGAAAAAAGTTGCGGAGATGCATGCCGCAACGGTCGAAAATATCCCGTCGCCCGGCCGCATGATGCAATTCCCGATCCGGGGTCAGGGGATGAAAATCGCTGGATTGCCCGAGTGGGCGCCGCGGCTTGCGGCGGCGCCGGCCATACGACCCCCCCTCCGCAGGCGACTTCGTCGCCGAGCGCCGCCCAGACCAGTTAGCCGCGGGCCTTGGCGCGGCTGCGATTTGCGCTCCGGGCCGAGCGGGGCTTTGCCTTGGCTGTTCGCTTACGCGGCGCGGGAGCGGCGGTGGGTTCGGAGGCCTGCGCGCTGGCAAAGGATTGCCGCAAGCCGTCGATCGCTTCCGTCAGCGTTCCAACCTGCTCGGAAAGCTTCCTGGTGTCGGCCTGCTGCGCGGCGAGCAGGCGGCGCACGGTGAGCAGTTGGTCCTGCACCACCTGCAACTGGTCGATCGATTCCTGCTGCGTCGCTTCCAAGCCCTTGGTCTTCTCGACCAGTTGCTCGGACGCTTGCGCGGTGCGCGCCTGCAACTGGCGTGTCGCGGCCGCGCGATCGGTCTCGGGAGCGCTGCCCGTATAGGCGCGCCACAGGGTGATAAAGCTTACTCCAAGCACGACAATGACGAGAGCCGCAGCGGCGATCGCAATCGGCTGACCGCCGAAACGCGCGACGGGGCTGGCACTCCGGGGGGCGAGTTCGAGCATGCGACTCCAAATCCGGACGTGATTTCAATGCCCCCCAAATAGCACAGCCGCGCTGCCGCTAAAACCCGGGATTGCGGCAAAAATCGACTTCGCGTGGCGCTGGCGGCGTAGTCGTCAGATCAAAACACGACAGTGCGCGGCGGCCCAGGGGGCCATCCGCTGTTCATTTCCGCCCAGTCGAAATCGCCATCAGGCCGATTTGCGGTGGACCATCTCCGTCAGCGCTCGATCAGCCACAGCCTTCAAGCCGCTGAGAGTGGTATTTCCCTTCCTGGCAGCTTGAATGAGTTTCGTGGCGATCTTTTTTCGGGTTTCGTGGTCGCCGCCGTGTTTCAAACCCCTGCAGGTCTCTTCCAGAACCACATCCAGACTTGCCGCGGTACGGTCGTCCACATGGATCATCTTGCGCCTCCAAGCCGACGAAAATAGGGGATTGATTTGAAGGGCAGATCGACGGTCCTGTCTGTCTGCTAATGGGCATATAAGGGGATTTAAATGCCGGCCCCCAAATACACCGTGGCAAAATCCATATTTGTGGATCAGGAGCGCTGCGGGAGGCGGCCTGCGAATGCTATGACACCGTCAACTCGCATGATCGCGCGCTGCTCGGCAACCAGTACTAGCACCGGGTGCAAAGCTACGAGTGGAAGGCCGCTCAAAAAAGTTGCGGCCACCCTTTGGGGGAAGGGTGGCCGCGCGCGAACCGGTCTGGGACGGGGAGGGGTGGGGATGTGACCGGGTCGCGGGTTGGTAAATTCCTTCTCTCGTTATCGATCGCGTGACGAGGCGGTGGCGACCGCCGGGCGGCTGTCACCGAGTGCGACCCATACGTTCGGGTCGCTCTGTGACTGACGCTTGACGAAGCGGTAGCCGGTCTCGGTCCAGGCCAGGACGTTTTCGTTCTGGTTGTCGAGAACGAACTCGCCCTTGTCGGTCTTCACCGTCAGCACGGCGTGGCCTTCGCCCTTCTTGTCGCGCACCACCGTGATCAGCAGCGCCTCGCGCGGCCATCCGGCGTCGATCAACATCTTGCGCTTCAGAAGCACATAGTCCTCGCAGTCACCGTAACCGTCCGTCGGCAACGACCATTTCTCGATCACGCCCCAATGATCCATGTCGGTGATCGGCTTGATGGCCTCGTTGACCCACTTGTTGACCCGCAGCAGATCCCGCCACGCCGTCTGCGACATCACGATGTCGCGCGGCTGTGAAGCGCCGCTGCGGCACTCGCCCGTGTTTTCGGCGCAGAATTCGACCCAGCCGATCGGCGAACGCGCGGTATCGCCCAGGCTGGCATAGAGCGCGTCGCCGGCTTTCGCCGAGACGCTCATCCCCAACAGGACGGCGATGACCGCCAGTCCCTTCCCCTGTCCCCTGAACAACATCGTGGCCCCCGTTTCTTGTTGGGACCACGTTTCGCACAAAGGATTTGCGCCGGCGCTAAGTCAGGCAAGTACATTTGACGTGAATACTAGTAAAGCTAGCGACGAATTCGATCTATACTTGAATCGAATTCGAATAAAATTTGAAACAACTGCAATTGATTCAAATTTTACGGATTAACGCCTGTGGCGCTGCAATAGAAGAGGATGCGCAGGCAAAAGCGCCCCGCATTAACCGACTTTGGCCGTTGCCGGACAGCGAAAAGGCGGCATCCGGCAACGCGGATACCGCCTTTGGAGCTGAAAAATCAGGGATTTTTGGCGGCTGGCGCTTTACCGCGCGGTAACCGCGTCTTCGAGCGTGTCGGCGACTTGCTCATGGACGAACTCGAGCGCAAAGCCTTCTTCGAGGTTTCGCACCACGCGGGACTGTACCTTGCCTAGCATGACCAGCGATTTCAGCGGCGGGCGGTTCTCCGCGGCGATGGCCGCGCCCGACAGTGACAGGTCGATGATGCGGCAGGTCATCTTGCTGCCGTCCTCGAGGGTCAGTAGCGCAATCGGGTTGCGCGGCACGATACGGTCGTGGCGGCGGTCTTCGGGCAGATTGAGGATATCGCGGTTGGCGAGCCAGGTGAGCTGGGCGGCGAGCTTGTCGCGCTTGCGCGCGGTGGCGCCGACCGTCATGGCAAAGCCGTTGTCGATGATGCGGGTGATTTTGCCCTCGACGCGGCCGATATGGTCGAGATAGGCGATCACGCGGTCGCCGACATTGCCGATGCCGGGCGCCAGCAGCGCCAGCCCACCCGGCGACATGTTAATAATCTGGCAAGGAAATTCGCGGCGATCCGGCAGCATGTAGCGGCCGAGCAAGTGAACCTTGACGCGCTGGAAGCGCCGGCGCTCCTCCGCGGACGGCACAGTGGTAGTTTTCTTTTGCGCAAACGACATCTTCGCCACCAGACAGCCGGTCCTTCGGCGTCAGGAAGACCCTAAGGCCGACAGGGTTAACGATGTGTTAGCGCCGGTTGCATGAAAGCGGTATCCACCGCGGATTGGTCGTATCGCCGCAATTCCGTTGCAGCGATACATCAAAACGTCCGGACTGATCCCTCGCGCTATCGGGCGCTCACGCTGCTCGATCGCGTTCAGAAGGGGTCTGTCGCGCCCGCCAGGGCCGGCCCAAAATTGCGAGCAGGGAGGAATGAGATGCCGGGAGTGAAGCGGGAACGCGACGGCAACGTCAGCGTGCTGACATTGGATGAGCCCGACACCCTGAACGCAATGACGCCCGCTCTCCTGGGGGACCTCGCCATTGCCATTGGTGAAGCTAACGATGATCCTCAGGTGAGGGCGTTGGTGCTGACGGGCGCCGGGCGTGGCTTCTGCTCGGGCCAGAACCTCAAGGCGGCGCAAATCCTGGGCGACGACATCGCGGCCGGCGTGATGAAATATTACTGGCCGGCGTTCAGGGCGCTACGCGAATGCCGCGTGCCGGTCGTGGTCGCGGTCAACGGCGTGGCGGCGGGCGGCGGATTCAGCCTTGCGATGGCGGGCGACATGATTGTTGCGGCACGTTCGGCGCGCTTCATTCAGGTGTTCAGCCGCATCGCGCTGGTCCCCGATCTCGGCTCGACCTGGCTGTTGCCGCGCCTCGTCGGCCGGCAACGCGCGCTCGAATTGATGATGACCAACGAGCCGCTGTCTGCCGATCTCGCGAAGGAGTGGGGATTGGTCCGCGAAGTGTTCGACGACGCGGCGCTTCGTGACGGGGCGCTTGAGCTGGCGCGCCGGCTCGCTGATGGCCCGACGCGGGCGCTGGTCGCGACGCGCCGCCTGATCGACGAGAGCGAACACGCCACCTATGCCGACCAGTTCCGCCGCGAGATCGAAACGCAGGCGGAAATTCGCCTGAGTGCGGACGCGGTGGAAGGGCGCAATGCCTTCCTTGAGAAACGTTCGGCGGTGTTTACCGGACGCTGAGGCCGAAACTCAACCGACCTGGCCGACGAACTGCTGCAGTTCCGGGGTTCGCGGGGCGGCGAAGACCTCTTTCGGCACGCCTTCCTCATGCACCTTGCCGTGGTGCATGAAGACGAGCTTGGTGCCGACGTCGCGGGCGAAGCGCATTTCGTGCGTCACCAGAATGAGCGTCATACCCTCGCGCGCCAATTGCTCGACCACGCGCAGCACCTCGTTGACCAGTTCGGGGTCGAGGGCGGACGTGATCTCATCGCACAGCAACACCTTCGGCCGCATCGCCAGCGATCGCGCGATCGCGACGCGCTGCTGCTGGCCGCCGGAAAGCTCGCTCGGATAGGCGTCCATCTTTTCCGACAACCCCACCTTCGCCAGCACCTCGGCGGCGGTGGCGCGGGCCTCGGCCTTCGATACCTTGTTGACGACGGTGGGCGCCAGCATCACGTTCTCGGCGGCCGTCAGGTGCGGAAACAGGTTGAACTGCTGGAACACCATGCCGACATGGCGGCGCAGTTCGCGCAGATTGGTGTTGGCGCCGGCGACCTCGATGCCATCAGCGACGATGCTGCCGGATTGATAGGTCTCCAGGCCGTTGATGCAGCGGAGCAGGGTGCTCTTGCCGGAGCCGGAGCGCCCGATGATCGCCACCACGTCGCCCTTGGCGATGTCGAGCGAGACGCCTTTCAGCACCTCATTCGGGCCAAAACTCTTCCTGACGTCACGGATGCTAACGAGCGACATTGAGGCGGCCTTCGATTTTCTTCGCCCACCAGGACAGCGGGAAACACAGGCAGAAATAGATCAGCGCGACTAGCGAATAGACCAGGAACGGCCGGAAGGTCGCGTTGTTGAGCATGGTGCCGGCCTTGGTCAACTCGACGAAGCCGATGATCGAAGCGAGCGCGGTGCCCTTGATCACCTGCACCGAAAACCCGACCGTCGGCGCCACCGCGATGCGCGAGGCCTGTGGCAGGATGACGTAGCGCATCTGTTCGATGTAGCTGAGGGCGAGGCTGGAGGAGGCCTCCCATTGGCCCTTCGGGATCGCTTCGACGCAGCCGCGCCAGATCTCGGTCAGGAACGCGCTGGTCCAGAACGTCAGCGCCAGCGTCGCCGCCATCCACGGCGAGACTTCGACGCCAAACAGCGCGATGCCGAAGAAGAACAGGAACAACTGCATCAATAGCGGCGTGCCCTGGAAGAATTCGATGTAGATCTTGGTGAACCATTCCAGCGGCGCGATCCGCGAGGTGCGCATGAACAGCAGCACCAGCCCGACGATACCGCCGCAAAAGAAGGCGATCAGCGACAGCACGACGGTCCACTGCGTGGCGATCAAGAGGTTGGACAGGATGTCCCAGAAGCTGAACTGCAGCATGGTTCACCTCGCCTTGAAGATGACGCGGCCGAGCGCCCGCAAGAGCGAACGCGTCAGCATCGCCAGCAGGAGGTAGGCCAGCGCGACGAACAGGTAGACCTCGAAGTTGCGAAAATTTCGCGAGGCGATGTAGTTGGCGGCATAGGTGAGATCTTCCGCCGAGATCTGCGACACCACCGCCGAGCCCAGCATCACGATGATGATCTGCGACGACAGCGCGGGATAGATCTTGCGGAACGCCTGGTTCAGCACGATGTGGCGCAGCACCTCCCATTTGCTCATCGCGAGGCTCAGACCTGCTTCGATATGGCCTTTCGGAACCGCCTCGATGCCGGCGCGGATGATCTCGGTCGAGTAGGCGCCGAGATTGATCACCATGGCGAGGAAGGCGGCGGTGGTCTCGCTGAGTTTCAGCCCGAGCGCCGGCAGGCCGAAGAAGATGAAGAACAACTGCACGATGAACGGCGTGTTGCGGATCAATTCCACGTACACAGCGACGATACGGCCCAGCCAGCCGGGGCCGAAGGTGCGCGCTGCGGCGCCCGCGGTGCCGACCGCGATGCCGACGACCGTCGACACGATCGTCAGCACGATCGTGAAGACCAGCCCATACAGCAGCACGTTCCAATAGGGCAGCAGTTCGGCGAATTGCAGTTTATAGGACACTGCCCAGCCTCATTAGCGTTTTCAAGCGAAGTGGATACCGGTTCGCGTGAAGAAAACGCGTCAAAACAAAAGTGCGCTTAGAAGCCGGGCGGCAACGGCGCCTTCAGCCACTTCTCCGACAGTTTTCCGATCTCGCCCGATGCCTTCGCCTTGGTGATGATCTCGTTGACCTTGGCGAGCAGCGCCGGCTCGTTCTTGTTGAGTCCGACATAGCAGGGGCTGTCCTTGATCACGAACTTCAAGGTCGGCGCGCGGGCAGGGACCTTTTCGGCGATCGCAGCCGCGACCGTGTTGCCGGTGGCGATCAGATCGACCTGGCCGGACACGAAGGCCGCGATGGTGGCGTTGTTGTCCTCGAAGCGCTTGATGGTCGCGTCCGGCGGCGCCGAGGCGGTCAGCGCCTGCTCCTCGATCGCGCCGCGGGTGGCGCCGATGGTCTTGCCCTTGAGATCGGCCACGCTCGCAACTGTGATCGCCTTGGTGCCGAACACGCCTGAGAAGAACGGCGCATAGGCGATCGAGAAGTCGATGACCTTTTCGCGCTCCTCGTTCTTGCCGAGGCTGGAAATCACCAGGTCGGCCTTGTTGGTCTGCAAATAGGGAATGCGGTTGGCGCTGGTCACCGGAATGATTTCGGTCTTCACCCCGAGTTCCTTGCCGATCAGGTTGGCCATGTCGATGTCGTAGCCCTGCGGCTTGAGATCGAGCCCGGCGGAACCGAACGGCGCAAAATCCTGCGGCACGGCGATCTTGATCACCTTGGACTTCATGATCGAATCGAGGGCGTCGGCATGGGCCTGCGTCGCCACCGCGGCAGTGGAAATTGCGGCGGCAAGCATCAATCTCTTGAACAGCATACTTGGGATCTCCGAGGTTACGGCGAATACGCGCCTCCGAGATTTTCTCTCGGTGCGTCTCATTCAGCGGATGTGGCCCGGCTCCACGTCTTGGTTCGACCCTGCCTGACGCCTCGCATTTAGGCAATCCTTGGCCGTGCTTTTTTTGGAGGCTTTTGTGGGTCGATTTCGAGCATGATCACGCGACCATGCGTTGGGCTGCAGCGTTCGACATACCCGACGGTTCGTGACTACCGCAGGCCCTCATACACCATGAAGCCGCGCGCGATCGCGAGCTTGCGCAAGGCGCGCGGGACGAATTTTTGCGGCCGATGCAGATAGCGCCACGACGTCACCTTGAAATCCCTGATCGTGCCGAGATCGCTTTCGAACGGCGCCAGCAATCCGGTCAGGCTGATCGGCGCATGCGCGCGGTTGTTGAAAGGCAGCAGCAGCAACTCCAGATGCGCCGTCGTACCATCTTGCGAAGTCGCGGTGATGCCGGCAATCGCCGCCAGCATTTCTTCGGCGACGTAGCAGATGATGTCCTCGATCTCGCGGCGGCTGTCCGGAGTGAACAGCGCCGAGAAACTCGTGTCCTTCATGTCGCGGCCGAGCAGGGCGCAGACCCGCGTTCCGGCGACACGAAACGGATAGCCGGCCTCGTTGTCGTAGGACAGCACGAAGATGTCGCCGAGCAGCTCGCGCACCGCGCCGGGTTCGATCTCGCTACGGTCCGGTGCCCGCGCGTCGCCGCGTTTCGCGTCCCAATAGGCGAAGAACTCGCGGCTCGATGGGTGTTTCATGCTTACCTTTCCCCGGCTTGCCTTGGCGGGACACATCTGTCCCGCTTTTGCGCAACACGCCTTCCCTTGTTCGTTGTGCAGGACAGGCTGTGCAGCGTCCATGCCGGGGACGCGATTTGGCCGCGTGGGGCGCGGCTTTGCGTTGTTAACGTTAAATTAACTATGCGGTTGGCGGTGGTGCTGCGCCGCGCGTAATGTGGAACGCATCAGGCGGCGCCGACTTATCTGTCCGGCGCGGTTGGTACACAGGTGGTGTCAAACAGTTTGGTCATCGCGCGGGGAGGGGCGGGGATGTGATCCCGGCTCCGGGCGCGAAAAGGCCAGCAAGACAAGGGAGGACGTTCTCAGCGTCCTCCCTTTTTCTTTTTGCAGTCTCGTGTCCCGGACGCGGCGCAGCGCCTCTTGGCGGTGCGACGCAGAGCCGGGATCCACTGCAGCCGCTGGGTCCCGGCTCTGCGTCGCGTCACTCCGCGCCGCGTCCGGGACACGGGAATAGCTGCGATTGTGCACTTGCACAGGGCGGGTAAAGCCGCCTATCTGGGCCCATACGACTCGAAGCCGCCAGCTAAGGTCCTGGACCCCTTGGAATCCCAGTCTTACTCATCCCCGGTCGAGCCGCCGGACGCCCCGCACGAGCCGATCTTGACGCTACCGGGCGCGCTCACGGCCTATATCGCGCTGATCGCTGCGATTCATTTGCGGGTGCTGCTGCCGGTTGAGCTGGAGAACTGGACCATCGACGTCTTCGGCTTCATTCCGAAGCGCTACGACTCCACCTTACTCAACATCACCTTTCCCGGCGGGGACGGCGCCAAGGTATGGACCTTCGTCACCTATTCGCTGCTGCATGCCAATCTCAGCCATATCGGCTTCAACCTGTTGTGGCTGTTGCCGTTCGGCAGCGCGCTGGCGCGCCGGTTCGGTGCCGTCAGGTTCTTCGTCTTCATGGCGGTGACGGCCGCGGCGGGCGCCCTGGCGCATCTCGTCACCCATGAACACGCGATCGCACCGATGATCGGCGCCTCGGCCTCGGTATCCGGCGCGATGGCCGCCGCTATCCGCTTTGCCTTCGTGCGGGGAAGTTTTCTTTCGTTCCACCGGGGCGATGCGGATGCCGCGGCGAAGGTTCCGGCGCTGTCGCTTTCCCGGGCGTTGCGCAACGCGCGCGTGCTCGGATTTCTGGCGGTGTGGTTCGGCGTCAACATCATCTTCGGCCTCGGATCAATCTCGATCGGCGCAGAAGGCGCCAGTGTTGCCTGGCAGGCGCATATCGGCGGATTTCTCGCCGGCCTGATGCTGTTTTCGCTGTTCGATCCGGTACCGCGTGCGACGCCGCATGCCGCAGATGCTTCATGGCCGGACGAATCTGGCCGCGTCTGATCGCCGCTTGCGGCGAGGGGCGATTTCATTCATCATCCGCACTGGTTGTAACGCAAGCCAATGCCGCTGCCATCGATGACAGCCGCGCTTGCAAACCGCGCCCTGAAACGAAACCGGCGCGGAACTGTTGATTGAAGCTCACGAACAAGTCGGGCCCCTTGGGCACCAACGGATTCAGGGAGGCGACAATGACGGTACGTTCAATTCTCGACACCAAGGGCCATCAGATCATGAGCATCGAGCCGGATGCCAAGCTTTCGGCCGCGATCAAGATCCTTGGCGACCGCAAGATCGGCGCCGTGCTGGTGATGAACCAGGGACGCGTGGAGGGGATCCTTTCGGAGCGCGATATTGTCCGCGTGTTGGGCGAGCGCGGCGCCAGGGTGCTCGAGGAGCCGGTCAGCGAGGTCATGACGAGCAAGGTCGTGAGTTGCCGGCAGTCCGACACCGTCGCGGGGATCATGGAAATGATGACGCTCGGCAAGTTCAGGCATCTGCCCGTTATCGAGGACGGCAAGGTGGTTGGCCTGATATCGATCGGCGACATCGTCAAGCGCCGTGTCCAGGAATATGAGGCCGAGCAGGAAGCGCTACGCGACTACATCAAGACGGCGTGAGCTTGTTTCGACCCGCTTTCTTGGCGTGAACCGGTGACCACCCTCGGATCGCGTCCGAGGGGATGCTTGGCTTGAGAACGTTACGCTATTCCTTGTCGGGCTTTTCGAGCGCCTTCTCGGCGTCGATCTGCGGCGGCGCCAGGATATGGATCGCCTCCTGGATCGAGTCGATCGCCCGCTCGGCCGCTTTCACGCCGTGGGCGATCAGATCGTCAGCACGATGAAAATCGAACCAGCCGATCTTGCCGACGCGGGGCGAGATCAGGAGGTCTGGCGGATCGCCGGCAAGCCGAGCGCGGGTGATGCGGTCCTGCATGATGTTGAAGGCATCGACCATGACCGAGGAGATGCCCGGCCGTCCGCCGCCACCGAAGAATTCACGCTTCATCGTGCGCTCGGCGGAGAAGAACTTTCCGATGCCGCGTTTGCGCGGCTCGGGTTCGGGTAGCGCTTCCGGCATCACCGATACCGAAACGCCAGCCGTCGGGCCGTGGGAATAGATCGTCGTGGAGTGCGCGAAGACATCGCTGGAGAGATTGGCAGCGATCACGATTTCCGCGCCGAGCGCGCGGGCCGCCGACACCGGCACCGGATTGACCAGGGCGCCGTCGACCAGCCAGCGGTCGCCAACCAGGATCGGCGAGAATATTCCCGGCAGCGCGTAAGAGGCGCGCATCGCGTCCACCATTGGGCCATGGGTCAGCCAGATTTCGTGGCCGGTGCGCACTTCGGTTGCGACGGTGGCAAATTTCACCGGCAGATCCTCGATCAGGCTTTGGCCGAGCGCCGCCTCTAGTTGGGCCGCAAGCTTGGCGCCGCCGATCAGCCCCGAGCCGTTCAGGCGGATATCGAGATAGGAGAGGACCGTTCGCGGCTGCAGGCTGCGCGCCCATTCCTCCAGCGTGTCGAGATGTCCGGCAGCAAAAGCGCCGCCGACCACGGCGCCGATCGAAGTTCCCACCACGACGTTGGGCATGATTCCGTGAGCCACCAGCGTCCGGACGATGCCGATATGGGCAAAGCCGCGTGCGGCGCCGCCACCCAGCGCCAGTCCGATCACCGGCCGGCGGATACTGCCGAGCCCTACCTTATCGTCAGCACCGGAGCCTTTTTGGCCGCGGCCCATCCAGCTATCCAACACGCAAGCCCTCCGGCTTCAACGATAACCGCCGCGGCGCGGCCGCGCCAGAATTGTCCATTCCAATTCCGGATGCATGGTTTATGCCCGGCGAATGCCGGCCTAGGCAGGGAATGTGACTGGACCACGACCGCTGGATTAACATTGGGTCCCGGTGCGGGTTCCGCCAGCTAGCGCCGCTCGCCAAACTTCGGCCACGAAGGCTTGAATTTGCCGCGTTTTAAGTGAAAAGCATGGCGATGATTTCGGGCGGCAACGGTATCGTAAGATATGGGCGGGGCAGATGGCCTTTCCCGGCGCTGGCGGTCGCCTTCATGCTGGTTGCTTTGCATCCGGCCCCGGTCTCGGCCCAGTGGTTCTCGGCTCGCCCGCCTCCGGTGCCGCCCGCCGTGGTTCCAGACGCCCAGACCGGGCCTGCCATGAATCTGGCGCCGCCATCGGGGACGGGCGCGATTCCACCGCTTCCCGCGCCGCTGAACCAGCCGACCATCGTTCAGCCACAAGTCACCACCGTGCCGCCGGTGGTGCCGCCGCCGGGTGCTGCGACCGCAGGTCAGGCGGTGCTGTCGCTGACGGCGCGCTACGGCAAGGATCTGCCTGTTATCAACGGCGGGCTGGTGTGGCGGGTATTTGCCGACAAGCCCGACGATACCGGCACGTTCAAGCTGATTCGCGAGGAGCGCGGCGCGACCCCGAACATCGTGCTGCCGCCCGGCAATTACGTCGTCCATGTCGCTCTCGGCCTGGTCAGCGCGGTGCGGGCGGTGAGCCTGAAAGCCGAGACGGACCGCGTGGCTTTCGTGCTTCCGGCCGGCGGACTGCGCATCGAGGGGCGCGTCGGCACCAGCAAGATTCCCCCCAACCAGATCTCGTTCGCGATCTACAAGGGCAGCCAATTCGAAGGCTCCGAACGCACCCCGCTGCTCCCGAACGTCGCTGCGGGCGACGTCGCGCTGCTGCCGGAGGGCACCTACTACATCATCTCCAACTATGGCGATGCCAATTCGGTGGTGCGCTCCGACATCCGCGTCCAGGCCGGCAAGCTCACGGACGTGACCGTCTCCCACCGCGCGGCGGTGATTACGCTGAAGCTGGTCAGCGACAGGGGCGGCGAGGCGCTCGCCAACACCGCATGGTCGGTGATCACGCCGGGCGGCGACGTCATCAAGGAATCGATCGGCGCGTTTCCGCGTGTGGTGCTGTCCGAAGGCGAGTACCGGGCGATTGCCAAGAACGAAGGCAAGGTGTTCGAGCGCTCCTTCAACGTCGTCAACGGCGTTGACGGCGAGGTCGAGGTCGTGGCGCCGCGCTGACCGTTTGCGCGTTTGACTGTCATAGTCTCTAATGCCGACTAACCATCGCGCAACTTAAAACTGTCATAATCGCCATATCGGCGTACCGCTGCCGCAATTTTTACACAGCCTTAAACCCGGCTGCATTGGATGCCCCGGGATTGAGTGCGCGTAGCGGGGCAGGTCATGGTTGCGGCCAACAGATCGTCGAAAAAAACGTCAGAGAAATTCAACACCGAGATGTTCGCCGACGTCCCGGTCCTGAAACGCAAATGGCAGGCCGCATTGCGTCCGGGCGACAGGCTGCCACGCTATGAAGATGTCATGCTCGGCAGCCTCGGCCGGCTGGCGGATCACATCGTGCTGCTGCGGAACGACAACGACACGTTCGCTGTCTTGCATACCGGCCGCTACGTCCAGCAATGGCTGGCTGATGATCGCTGGGACATTTCCTTAAGTGCATTGCCGCCCGATTGCGCGACCGCGCTCGGCGAGGCGGCATCCAACGCGCTGCAGAACGGTCGTCCGTACCTCGCCACGGCGCATTGCGTGCGCGATGGGCTGGTTCGGACCTATGACGTGCTTGCGCTGCCGACGTCGTCACGCTGGGGTACCACCCTGGTCGGCGCCTACGTCAACGAGCGCGACGCGCAAATCAACCTGCTGGACACGATCTTCTCCGCGACCGACGAGGGCATGCTGTCGCTGGCGGCTATTCGCGATGCGGACGGGCAGCCGTCCGATTTCCAGATCGTCCATCTCAATCAGGGCGCCGCGCGGCTGCTGCGGAAGTCGTCGACGGAATTGTTGTGGCGCAGGCTCGGTGCGGGCGGAAACCTGTTATGCGCGCCGGAGGTGACCGAGCGGCTGCGCGAAATCATCGCCAGCGGCAATGGTGGTCAGATCGAAATCAACAGCGAGGACCGCTGCCTGCGGTTGGGCGTGACGGCATTCGGCGACATGCTGTCGCTCACGGTTTCCGACGTCACGGCGTTGAAGCGGAGCGAGGTTTCATTCCGCCTGCTGTTCGACAACAATCCGATGCCGATGTGGGTGTTTGATGCCGAAACGACCCAGTTCCTGAACGTCAACGACGCGGCCGTACGGCATTATGGCTATCCCCGAGAAACCTTCCTGCAGATGCAACTTCGCCAAATCTGGCCGGAGGACGAATGGGCAAGCCACAGCCAGGCGCTGCAGCAAGTCGGCGATGTCTATAATTCGAGCCGCGACTGGCGGCATCTCAAGGCCGACGGCAGCGAAATCCATGTGCTGACATTTGGGCGGCGCGTCGCCTTCGACGGGCGTGACGGCTATCTGGTGGCCGTCGTCGACATCACCGAACGCCGCGCGGCGGAAGCGCGAATTGCCCACATGGCCCATCACGACGGCCTGACCAACCTGCCGAACCGCGACTTCTACCAGCAGCGCCTTCGCCAGGCGCTCGAACGGGCGGCGACCGGCAACCGGCGCGTGGCGGTGCTGTGCGTCGATCTCGACCTGTTCAAGAACGTCAACGATTCACTCGGCCATCCGATGGGAGACCGCCTGCTGAAGCAGGTGGCCGAGCGGCTGAAATCCGAAGTGCGTGGCGACAATCTCGCCGCGCGGCTTGGCGGTGACGAATTCGCCGTTGTGCTGGTCTCCGAGGTGTCGCCGAACGACGTGAGCGATTTCGCCGACCGGCTGATCGGCGTATTGAGCGCGCGCTATGACCTTGACAGCATCGAGGTGGTTGTCGGCGCCAGCGTCGGCATTGCGCTATCGCCCGGCGATGGCACGAGTTGCGAGGAATTGATGCGCAACGCCGACATGGCGCTCTACCGGGCGAAGTCCGATGGCGGCGGCGTCCATCGCTTCTTCGAGCGCGAGATGGACCGCCAGGCACAGAAGCGCCGCGACATGGAGCGCGACCTGCGTCGCGCCTTCGCGAGCGGCGAATTCGAACTGCACTATCAGCCGCTGGTGGATATTGCGGCCAACCGCATCAGCGGGTTCGAATCGCTGTTGCGCTGGCGCAGTCCGGAAAAGGGCATGATCTCGCCGGCCGATTTCATTCCGGTCGCCGAGGATATCGGATTGATCGTGGCACTGGGCGAGTGGGTGCTGCGCGAGGCCTGTTCGGAGGCAGTGAACTGGCCGGATGACATCAAGGTCGCCGTCAACCTGTCGCCGGTCCAGTTCCGCAGCCGCAACCTGGTTCAGGCGGTAATTTCGGCGCTGGCGCATTCCGGCCTGTCGCCGCGCCGGCTCGAACTCGAGATCACCGAATCGGTCTTCCTGGCCGAAACCGAAGCCAATCTGGCGATCCTGCATCAGCTTCGCGAGCTCGGCGTCAGCATATCCATGGACGATTTCGGCACCGGATATTCGAGCCTGAGCTATCTCAGGAGCTTTCCCTTCGACAAGATCAAGATCGACCGATCGTTCGTGAAGGACCTCGTCGAGCGTACCGATTGCGTTGCGATCGTACGCGCTATCTCCGGCCTCGGGCGCAGCCTGAACATCACGACGACGGCGGAAGGCGTCGAGACCATGGACCAGCTCGACTGGCTGCGCGCCGAAGGCTGTAACGAGGTGCAGGGTTTTCTGTTCAGCGCAGCAAAGCCGGCATCCGAACTCGCCGCGTTATTGTCCGGGTTCGATAAGCGGGCTTCGAAGGCGGCGTGAGCCCTAGAACCGTGTCACGATGTCCGACAGCGCCGGGCGAGGGCGATCCTCCGCGGGCTTCGACGGCGTGCCGATATGGATGAAACCCGCAAGCTTTTCATCCGCCTTCAGTCCGAGCCCGTCGAGCACGTCGCGGTCGAATGCGAACCAGCCGGACAGCCAGCAGGCGCCATAACCGAGCGCGGCGGCGGCGGTGACGATGTTCATCGCGCTGGCGCCGGCGGACAATTCCTGCTCCCACGCCGGCACCTTGGGGTGCGGCCGGGTAAAGCTCACCACCGCGATCACCAGCGGGGCGTCCATCAGCCGGCGCTTCTCCACCTCGATGTCGGCGGCCGGCGCGGACGGGTTCTTTTTCGCAAACACCCGCGCAATGACGTCGCCGGCCCGCGCCCGGGCATCGCCCTCGAACACGATGAAGCGCCACGGCGTCAGCTTGCCGTGATCGGGCACCCTCGCGCCGATGGTCAGGATGGTCTCGAGTTCGCCCGCGGTCGGGCCGGGTCCGCTCATCTCGCGGGGCTTGACCGAGCGGCGGATCTTCAGGAGTTCGATAGCGTCGGGCACAAGGGTCTCTTTCGTCGGAAGTGGCTGTGCCAGAGATAGTGGCACAGCCGGTCCAGCGGAAGCGGATTTAGACCGATTATGATCGGACCGCGGACCGCGCCCGCTTGACGTCCGGCGGGGTCGCTTCCTCGACGAGAGCGGCCAGCGCCTCGGCCGTCGGCATGACGTTCTGCCCGTCGCTGCCGAGCCGGCGGATCGAGACCGAATGGGTCTCGGCTTCCTTCTTGCCGACGACGAGCAGGGCAGGGATCTTCGCCAGCGAATGCTCGCGGACCTTGTAGTTGATCTTCTCGTTGCGCAGGTCGATCTCGACACGCAGGCCAGCGCGCCGCGCGGCAGCCGCGACCACCTTGGCGTATTCGTCGCCTTCGGAGGTGATGGTGGTGACCACGACCTGGATCGGCGCCAGCCAGAGCGGGAAATTGCCGGCGAAATGCTCGATCAGGATGCCGATGAAACGCTCCATCGAGCCGCAGATCGCGCGATGCACCATTACCGGCGCCTTCTTCGAGCCGTCGGCATCGATATAGAACGCGCCGAACCGTTCCGGCAGGTTGAAGTCGACCTGCGTGGTGCCGCATTGCCAATCGCGGCCGATGGCATCACGCAGCACATATTCGAACTTCGGCCCGTAGAACGCGCCTTCGCCCGGGTTGATCTCGGTCTTGATGCGGTTGCTGCCGCTGGCCTGAATTTCCGCCAGCACGGTGGCCATCACGCGCTCGGCATGATCCCACATCTCGTCGGTGCCGACGCGCTTCTCCGGCCGGGTCGAGAGCTTGACCGTGAGCTCGCCCTCGAAGCCGAAATCGGCGTAGGTCGACAGGATCAGCTCGTTGATCTTGAGGCACTCCTCGGCGAGTTGGGCTTCGGTGCAGAACACATGCGCGTCGTCCTGCGTGAAGCCGCGCACGCGCATCAGCCCGTGCATGGCGCCGGACGCCTCGTAGCGGTGCACTACGCCGAACTCGGCCAGACGCAAGGGCAGGTCGCGGTAGCTCTTCAGGCCGTGCTTGAAGATCTGCACATGGCCGGGACAGTTCATCGGCTTCAGCGCAAACCAGCGCTTATCCTCCGCCTCGTCGCCGGCAGACTGCGCCGCGAACATGTTCTCGCGGTACCAGTCCCAGTGGCCCGAGGTTTCCCACAGCCCCTTGTCAAGGATCTGCGGCGCATTGACCTCGTCATAGTCGCCGGTCAGGCGGCGTCGCATATAGGCAATCAGCGCCTGGAAAATGGTCCAGCCCTTCGGGTGCCAGAACACCACGCCGGGGCCTTCCTCCTGGAAGTGGAACAGATCGAGTTCGCGGCCGAGCTTGCGGTGGTCGCGTTTCTCGGCTTCCTCGATCTGCTTGAGGTAGGCGTCGAGCTCTTCCTGCCTGGCGAATGCCGTGCCGTAGATGCGCGTCAGCATCGGGTTGTTGGCATCGCCGCGCCAATAGGCGCCCGCCACCTTCATCAGCTTGAAGGCGTTGCCGATCTTGCCGGTCGAACTCATGTGCGGGCCGCGGCACAGGTCGAACCAGTCGCCCTGGAAATAGATTTTTATGGGCTCGTCGCCGGGAATGGCGTCGACCAGCTCGACCTTGAAGGCCTCGCCCTTGTCGCGGAACACCTGCTTGGTCTTCTCGCGATCCCAGACTTCCTTGGTGAAGGGCTTGTCGCGCGCGATGATCTCGCGCATCCGCTTTTCGATCGCCGCGAAATCTTCCGGCGTGAACGGCTCGTTGCGGAAGAAGTCGTAGTAGAAGCCGTTCTCGATCACCGGGCCGATCGTGACCTGCGTGCCCGGCCACAGCGACTGCACCGCTTCGGCCAGCACATGCGCGCAGTCGTGCCGGATCAGTTCGAGCGCGCGCGGGTCTTCGCGGCTGATGAGTTCGATCTTCGCATCGTGCGAAATCGGATCGTTGAGGTCGGCGACCACGCCGTCCAGCGCCATCGCGACCGTGCGCTTGGCGAGCGAGGGCGATATGCCCTTGGCGACGTCGAGCCCGGTGGTGTCCTTGGCGAAGTCGCGCTTCGCGCCGTCGGGGAAGGTGAGGGTGATTTTTTGCACGGGTTCGGCCGGTTTCAAATTCGCAAGGCCAAATTGGAACCCCGATGCGGGTGCATTGCTGTCAGGCATTGGCGTCTCCTAAAGCTCACTCCTGCGAACGAGCGCAGGTAAGCGGGAAAGCAGCGGTATAGCAGGGGATTCGGCCCCTGCAATCGGGCAATTTCGCGAAATAGGCCATGATGGCAGGGCCGCAGGGCAAGCATATGGCCCCATCGTCCGGGAAAGAATGCTTCTCCGTCTCGGCGACGTGCGCAGAGCCGCTTGGCATCAGCGCCGTCAAATCAATGAAACTCATAACAAGCGATGACAAATAATCCGGTATCGCGTCCTTTTCTTGGCACGGCTCACAGTCTACATGCATCTGCATGAAACATGTGCCCGGGCCCGTCCACGCCGAGCGCCGCTTTGCACCAACTGCGCTGATGCTCGGCAACGTCGTCACCGGCTGCTCGGTATTGGCGCCGGCGGGTATGCTGGTCGAACTGTCTGCCGGTCTCGACGTTTCTATCCGCACCGCTGGTCTTCTGATCACCTTCGGCGCGATCATGCTGTGCGTCGGTTCGCCGGTCACGGCGTGGCTGACCTCAAGGATCGAGCGCCGCACCCTGCTGACGGCCACCCTTGCGGTGCTGGCGCTCACCAACATTGCCTCCGCCTTTGCGCCCGACTACGCGAGCCTGCTCGCCATTCGCCTGGTCATGCTGGCAATCGGCGCGCTCTACACGCCGCAAGCGGCGGGAACAGCCGCACTGATCGTGCCTGAAGAAAGACGCGGCAGCACCATCGCCTATATCTTTCTCGGCTGGTCGCTGGCGGCGGCCGTCGGTCTGCCGGCGATCACGTTCATTGCCAGCCGCTATGGCTGGCAGGCGGTCTATGGCGCCATCGGAGCAATGAGCTGCCTGAGTTTTCTCCTGCTGGCGTGGCGTCTGCCTCGCGGGCTGATGGGTGCGCCGGTCGATCTCAAGACCTGGGCAGCGATCGGCCGCAACCGGATGATCCTGCTGTTGCTGTTGATCACGACCGCGCAGATGTCCGGCCAGTTCGTGGTGTTCACCTATATGGGCCCCTTGCTGGCGCGGCTGACGGGCGCGGGCCCGGACCCGATCGCCCTGGTATTTGCCTGCTACGGTATCTGCGGCGTCATCGGCACCGCGATCGGAACCCGCATCGTCGATTCCTGGGGCGCGTGGAAGACCTCGATGCTGTTCACGTCGATATTGCTGGCCGGCGTGAGCGGATGGGCGCTCAGCGCCGGCATCTATCCGCTGATGGCTATCTCGGTCGCGATCTGGGGTATTGGATTTGCTTCCACCAATTCGATGCAGCAGGTGAGGTTGGTCGGCGCCGCGCCTGCACTGGCGTCCGCATCGGTGTCGCTCAACACATCCGTGCTCTACGTCGGACAGGCCATTGGTTCGGCCATCGGCGGTTTCCTGTACGCGCGCGATTTGCTCTTCGCCAATGGCTATGTCGGGGCGGCCTTTGTCGCGCTCGCACTGACGACGGTGATCCTGACAAAACCCAGCAAGATCTAGTCGCGGCGGCGAAGCCGTTACCGGTTTGCGTAGGGGACACTCGCAACCCGGGTCAAAGCCGGCGTTGCGGCCATCTTGACCAGCACGTCCTTGACCGGATGCTCGGTCCAGGCCTGCGTGACGTAATCGCGATGGGTGACGCCATCGGGCGTCTGCACGAACACGACGCTGCCGGGCTTCAACGGCCCGTCCATGCTCTCGGTGACGGCGATGCCCCTGTCGCGGAGCATCTGCATCAGCTCCAGGTCGCGCCGCTTGGTGTAGCGGGTATACGAAGAGACAAAGAAGCCGGTCCGGTTTTTCTCGATCCACGACGCGAACTTGTCGAGCTCGCCATAGACGGCGTCGAGCAGGAACACCCCGCGGACCCGGTTGGGAAGGCCGCCGACTTCCAGGCTCCACGCCGTCGGCAGGAAGCCGCCGCTATAGCCGACGATCACGATCGGCATGTTGGCGAATGCCTGCGCCGACTTCGGATCGCCGTGGAGGCGGGCGAGGTGGCTTGCTGACTCCTCGATGAAGCGCTTGAAGCCGCCCGGCTGCCAGAATTTGCCGGCCGAGGAGTCGGCGGCGTTGACAGCCATTTGCGGGGCGAGCAGCACGGCGTTGACGCCTGAATCCGAGATCTGCTGCGGCACCAATTGGCGGTCGCGGACGTCGCGTTCCAGCGTCGCGCCGTTGCCGTGGAAGAACACCACGATCACGCCGGGCTTCCTGACATCGAACGTCTCGGGGACATGTACCAGGACGCGGCTGTCGTTGTAGGTCTCGTCCTGCCAGTAGACCTTGCCGCTGTAGCTGCGATGGCCCTTGCGGTCGCCTTTGACGATGTTGAGGAACGGTTCTTCCGAGCGCGGATTGGTGCCGAAATAGGGGAAGGCGGAGGATTTCATGCTGACCAGCGTGGTCAGCTCTTCACGCTCATTGCGGGGTAGCGTCAGCGTTGGCGTTAGCGAGGCAATCCGCACCGGTTCGGTACGCACCGCGCGCTGCTGCGGCGCCAGTGCGACCTGGTGCTGGATTTGCGGCAGGCTTTCACCCGCTGTCGGGAAACGGTCGGCGAATTGCGGCTGGGGGAAACGGTCGTCGAACGTGTCGGCGGAAGGCTGCGGCTCGGCGGCCCGGGATTTGGCGCCATCCGTGTTCGCCGCCAGCATTTCCGGGTTCGGCGCCTTGCCGCATTGAACCAGGACGAAGGATAGCGGCATGATCAGCGCGGCCATCGCCGCCCAGTGCCATCGAAGGGGCAGCACACGGCGCGGCATGGCCGGAGACGTCGCCCGGCTGGCGCGATCAACTGTCGGGAAATTCGGATTAGCTCCGACCATCCACCCCAATGCCCCAAGATCCACCGTCAACCGGCGTAAGCTCGCACGCGTTTAGGCGACGTTAAGCGTCCGGAAAAACTCCCCGCACCCGGAAGCCTGAGCAGACCATGCAATCGTGTCGCGATTGTGGGACCGCCACTATGTTTTCGCAATCCAGTAGTGGCACGGTGCACTTGGAGGTATCATGCAACCTATTTTGTATCTCAATTTAAACCCTTGTTAACATTGCTTGAATTCAGGGGCGTCACCCTGCACGATGAGCTCCTGGCTGGGCGCTGAAGGTACGGTCCGAGATGGCGGCATCAGAAACGGGAAGCCCGGCCTGGCCCGGTTCGCGCTCCGGCAGCGGTTCCAGCGTTTCGGTCGTGGTGGCGGTTGCCATCGTGGTTGCCGATATGGTCGGTGTCGGCGTCTTCACCAGCCTTGGCTTTCAGGTCAAGGACATCCCCTCGGGCTTTTCCATCCTGCTGCTGTGGACGGTCGGCGGCATCGTCGCGCTGTGCGGGGTGTTTTCCTACGGCGAGCTCGGCGCGATGTTTCCGCGCTCGAGCGGTGAGTACAACTTCCTCGGCCGGGCCTATCACCCGGCCTTCGGTTTTGTGGCGGGCTGGGTGTCGGCGACGGTCGGCTTTGCAGCGCCAGTGGCGCTCGCCGCCATGGCGTTTGGCGAGTATGGCAAGTCGGTGTTTCCCAACACGCCGTCGCTGGCACTTGCGATCGGCGTGGTCTGGCTGGTGTCGCTCGTGCAACTCGCCGGCATCAGGCACTCCTCGACCTTTCAACTGGTCGCCACCATCCTGAAGGTGGTGCTGATCGTAGCCTTCCTGGTCTGCGGCTTCGTGATCGGCACCGCGCAGCCGGTTTCGTTCGCGCCATCGGCGTCCGACTTCACCCATATCGTCAGCGCACCGTTCGCGATCAGCCTTGTGTTCGTGATGTATTCGTTCTCAGGGTGGAACGCGGCAACTTACATTATCGGCGAGGTGAGATTGCCGGAGCGCAACGTGCCGCGGGCGATGCTGATCGGAACACTGATCGTGCTCGTGCTCTATGTCGCGCTCAACGCCGTGTTCCTGCACACTGCGCCGATCGACAAGCTTGCGGGCCAGCTCGACGTCGCCCGCATCTCCGGCAGCTACATCTTCGGCGAGCTCGGCGGCCGCATCGTCGGCGCGATGATCTGCTTCGGGCTGATCTCCTCGATCAGCGCGATGATGTGGATCGGGCCGCGCGTCATGATGACGATGGGCGAGGACATTCCGGTGCTGCGGCCGTTCGCCAGCCGGTCGGCCAGCGGTGCGCCGGCCTACGCCATTCTGTTTCAGCTCACCGTCGCGAGCCTGATGCTGCTTACGCGCAGCTTCGAGGCGGTGCTCGACTTCATCCAGTTCGCACTGCTGTTCTGCTCGTTCTTTACCGTGCTCGGGGTGATCAAGCTGCGCATCACGCAGCCGAACCTGCCGCGGCCCTACCGTGCCTGGGGATACCCGGTAACCCCTGTGGTTTTCCTGCTCGTGACCGGGTTCATGATGTACTACCTTTTGACCGAACGGCCGTTGCAGTCGCTGCTGGGTCTTTTGATCATGTTTTCAGGTCTCTTGATTTACGCCGTCTTCCGTAAGCGGGTAGATCAAGTTCCCGTGGCCGCAACGGGTCGGGAATGAGCATGCTGCACTGTCTGAGAACGGCGACGCTTGCTGCTGTCATGCTGCTGGCGGCTGTGGCTGCCCTCCGTGCCCAAACCGCGACGGCGGATGACACTGCGAAATTTCTCGCAGGCCTGATGCCGTCGGCGGACTCGCCGCTGGCGCCGCTCACCAAAGATCCTGCCTGGCAACGGCACGCCAAATTCTTCGATACCGCGTTCGGCCAGCTCGAGCAGCGCCAAATATCGCGGATCCGCGCCTGGGCAGATACCAATCTGGCGGCGCCGAAGCCGACCATGTTCTACATGTTCTCAGGCCCGGATTTTCTCTATGCGAACGCTTTCTATCCCAAGGCCTCGACCTACGTGCTGAGTGCGCTCGAGCCGGTTGGCTCGGTGCCCGACCTGACGGGTTTGCCGCGCGGCGGCATCGCGTCCGCGCTCTACAACGTCGAACGTTCGCTCAGTTCGATCCTGAGCTTCAGCTTTTTCATCACCAAACAGATGAAGACCGATCTGCAGGCGGGCCAGATCAGCGGCACCTTGCCGATCCTCTATGTGTTTCTGGCGCGCTCGGGCATGAACGTGAAGGGCGTCAGTCCGATCTCGCTGGACGACAAGGGCGCGGCGTATTTCGCAGGCGAAAATCCCGGGCCGAACGCCGTGCGTGGCGTGCGCATCATTTTCACCGGCAGCGACGGTCAGGAAAAGACGCTGTATTACTTCTCGACCGATCTCTCCAACTCCGGCGTGAAGGCGAGCGGATTCCTGAAATTCTGCGCAACGCTCGCGCCCGGCAACAGCCTGATCAAGAGCGCGTCCTACCTCCCGCATTCCGGCAACTTCACCACGGTGCGCGACTTCCTGCTCAACAACAGCGCCACCATCATCCAGGACGATTCTGGAATTCCGCTCGCTTACTATAGCAGTAGGAAATGGCGCTTGTTCCCGTTTGGCCGCTATCTCGGACCGATCGACGAATTCCCGGGACGCTACCAGGCGTCATATGCAGCACTCTTCCAGCGTGCGCAGCCGATCGATTTCGGCATCGGCTATCGCTGGCGCACGCCAGAATCGAATTTGCTGTTGTCGGTACGATTGCCCGACGATGGGTCGCCCGCCACGGAGGCCGTGTCGTCCGTCGAGACGCCGCCGCCACCGCCGCGTCCGCGAAGGCCACGGCCGCCGGCGGATATCGGACCTTGGCCGAGGGGCGATGGATTCTTCTTCTGGCGCTGAGCGGCGGAATCCAGGCTCGCCGCGAGCGTTGCATTCACGAGGGGTTGACGCCGCGCCACCGTCCGTAGCGCCACGGCAGATACCATCGCGCACCCGCGGGCGTCGTAAGCGGCACGTTGTCGATCCCGGACGTGCCCCAGGGATGGCAGCGCAACAGCCGCGCCAGCGTCATCCAGCCGCCGCCCCACAAGCCGAAACGTTCGATCGCTTCGTCGCCATACACCGAGCATGTCGGCAGATGCCGGCAGTTGTAGCCGACCAGCAGCGACAGCGAATGCCGATAGATCCAGATCAGCGCGCGTCCGGCATTGCGCGGCAGACGACGGGCGATGCTGGCACAATCCGTGCATTGTTTTTGCTGTGACGATGAAGGACCTGCCGATGCCATGCAGCACTATGTACGTAGTCTTGCGGGAGTTCCCAAGCCAGGAACTGAATTCCTGCAGATATTTGGCCACACTTAGGAATTATCGCACTGCAATGCAGCGTACCAAGCCAAGGTATTATGGACGACACACGTCAGCACAGTTACCGTTTTCATACGGATCGATGACAGAATCATCTCGCGCTAAAACGGGGCCATCGCCACCAGTCGTAGACGGGGCTGCTTGGGGGAAGGAACCAAATTGAGGTTTGAGACGTCGCTGAAACTTCGCGGCTGGGCCCTTCTCGGTGCCACTGCCTTTTGCCTCGCATTGCCGGGCGCAATCACGATGCTGGGTAATTCGGCGTATGCCGGTGGCACCCTCGAAGAACGCAAACAGCCAATGCATTTCAAGTGGAATGCATGCCAGCCGGATTGCAAGGGCTGGGTCTCGGCCGTCGGCATCGTCACAGGGGACAGTCCGCGGGCGTTCGACGAATTCGCCAAGGGCCGCCAACTCGCCGGCGCGACCATCGTGCTGGATTCCAGCGGCGGCTCGGTCAACGATTCCATCGCGCTTGGCCGGCGGTTCCGCAGCCTCGGCGCGCTGACGACCGTCGGCACCACGGTGCGCACGAAGACTCCGCGTGGCGAACGCGTCAGCGTGGCGCCGGAAGCCTATTGCGAGTCGATGTGCGTATTCCTGCTGCTGTCGGGCAAGACGCGTTACGTGCCGCCCGCCGCACATGTCCGCGTGCACCAGATCTGGATGGGCGATCGCGCCGATGACGCCAAGGGCTCGAGCTACAGCGCGCAGGACCTGATGATCGTGCAACGCGATATCGGTCGCCTCACGAAATATACCTTCGACATGGGCGGCACCGGCGATTTGCTGTCGCTCGCGCTCAGTGTTCCGCCGTGGGAAGATTTGCACCAATTGTCGCGTGATGAATTGCGCCTGAGCAATCTCGTCACGACCGATGCGGTCGCCGACGTGTTCCCGCAGGACAATGCTTCGGTGCCGATGGCTGAGGCCAAGCCTTCCAAGCCGCAGGATCGCTTCGTCAGTTCCGTGACGGAGGGCGACGCGCAGTCGCAGTCGGGCAAGTCGACCAAGACTGCCGAAGCCGCGGTTCCAACCGGCGGCTCTGCGGCCGCGCCGGTGCAGCCGGCTCAGCCGCAGCAAAATCAGCCGCCACAGAAATAGGCTGCACCCAACACACGGTGGTCATCATCCGCGAAAGCGGATGATCCAGTACGCCGTGGTTGCGGTGATAAATCGAGAATTCCCCGGGTACTGGATACCTGGCATTCGCGGGGTACGATGGCGATGTACCCGGCTCACGCCTGCGCCGGCTGCTTTGCCTTGGCTTCGATCTGGCCGATGGCGTCGACCACGGCGTCGAACGTCAGCATGGTCGAGGCGTGGCGGGCCTTGTAGTCGCGCACCGGCTCGAGCAGGGCGATGTCGGCCCATTTGCCCTGCGGGGGACCGCCGTTTTCCTTCAGCATCCTGCGCACGGTTTCTCGCAGTTCACGTAACTCGCTAGCCGTCGAGCCCACCACATGGCTTGCCATGATCGAGGAGGAGGCTTGTCCGAGCGCGCAGGCCTTCACGTCATGTGCGAAGTCGCTGACCACGGGCCCGTCCATCTTGAGGTCGACCTTGACGGTCGAGCCGCACAGCTTGGAGTGGGCGGTAGCACTGGCGTGGGGGTCGGGGAGGCGACCGAGGCGGGGGATATTGCCCGCTAATTCAATGATCCGCTTGTTGTAGATGTCGTTCAGCATGAGAATCGGTGTCCCGGGCGGCGATCCGAGCGCCCTTGGCGGCTGGGTTTCATCGTCCTATATATGGACAGGAACGGCGGAAAAACAGCCCGGCCGTTTGCCGTAGGCGGACGGACATGGACCAGACATGGAAACCAGTTCGGCCGTCAACGTGTTGTGGATGGGACTCAGGCGCCCGGCGGCAAAACCGCCCCGTCTGCCCGGTGACACTCCGGTCTTTGCAGGCCGGTCGAACGGAGAAGACATGGACGCATTGATCAAATCCCTCCGCCCTGGCAAGTCTTCCGATTTGAAGTCTTCCGAAGTGAAATCGCCCGACGTGGCCCCGGAAGCCCGCCCGGCCGAACTCGATCCGGCCGAGTTCCTGGCCGCTGCCGTCCGCGCCGACCTGCCGCGCCCGTCGCGCGCCGAGGCCGAACACGCCGTGCACACGCTGCTCAGCTATATCGGCGAAAACCCCGATCGCGAGGGCTTGCTGGATACGCCCCGCCGCGTGGTCGAAGCCTTCGACGAGCTCTATCAGGGCTATCATCAGTGCCCGGCCGAGGTGCTGGACCGCACCTTTGGCGAAACCGCCGGATATGACGATTTTGTCCTGGTCCGCGATATCGAATTCACCTCGCAATGCGAGCATCACATGATGCCGTTCTACGGTAGGGCGCATATCGCCTATACGCCGGTGGAGCGGGTGGTCGGATTGTCGAAGCTGGCGCGGCTCACCGATATCTTTGCCCGCCGCCTGCAGACCCAGGAGCACCTGACGGCCCAGATCGCAGCCGCGATCGACGAGGTGTTGAAACCCCGCGGCGTTGCCGTGCTGATCGAGGCGGAGCATACCTGCATGTCGGTGCGCGGCGTCGCCAAGCATGGCGCGATGACGTTCACCAGCCGCTTTACCGGCATGTTCCGCGACAATCCGGCGGAGCAGCAGCGTTTCCTGTCCCTGGTGCGAGGGCCCAACCGGTAGCCTCGCCGAATTGCTCCGCGAGGCCCTGTCGTGTCCACATCCGCAATGACCAATGAACGTGAAGAGGGGCTGACCTTCCAGCCCAAATTCGACGCGTCCGGCATCGTGACTTGTGTGGCGACCGATGCCGCGACCGGTGACGTGCTGATGGTCGCGCACATGAACGAGGAAGCGCTGCGCAAGACGATCGAAAGCGGCGACGCCTGGTACTTCAGCCGATCACGCAATGCGTTGTGGCGAAAAGGTGAGACGTCAGGTCAGACCCAGCGCGTGGTCGAGATGCGCGTTGATTGCGATCAGGACGCCATCTGGATTCGCGTCGAGCAGCGGGGCGCTGCGTGTCACACCGGGCGGCATTCCTGCTTCTACCGCAGGATCGAGGCGGCCGATGGCGGCGCGCGCGTGTCGTTTGTCGATGCCGAGAGGCAATTCGATCCAGAGAAGGTGTATCGCAAGTGACTCTGTCATTCCGGGGCAGCCCGCAGGGCTGAACCCGGAATCTCGAGACGGTGCGGCCCCTTAACCCCCTCTTAACCATAATTGCGGCAGTCTTGCCCTTGTAATAGGCACTGATTGCCAGTGCCTTGAGAGCCCGCGCGAGGTGTCGCGAGGAGCGGGGCACGACAGATATGGCGGTCGACACATCAAGCGCCACGGCTGCGGCAGGTGTCGATCCCGCGCGCGCGAGGATCGCGGGCTCGATCAAGCAGGCCGCATCGACGACCGGCGCCAGCTTCGAATATCTGCTCGCCACCGCCAAGATGGAATCCAACTTCAACCCGAAGGCCGCCGCAACCACCTCGTCGGCGCGCGGGCTGTTTCAGTTCATCGACCAGACCTGGCTCGGCACGGTGAAGGAGGCGGGTGCCCATCTCGGCTACGGCAAATATGCCGACGCCATCACCAAAAATCCGTCCGGCAGCTATTCGGTCGACGATCCCGCGGCACGCGCCGCGATCATGCGGCTGCGCGACGATCCCGACGCTGCCTCATCGATGGCGGCGGTGCTGATGCAATCCAACAGTTTCAAACTGACCGGCAAGATCGGGCGCCGCCCGACCGATGCCGAACTCTATATGGCGCATTTCATGGGCGTCGGCGGCGCCGGCAAGCTGATCCAGAACGCCGAGGACAATCCGAACGCGTCAGCCGTGCAGATGTTTCCGAACGCTGCGGCGGCCAATCAATCGATCTTCTATGACCGCTCCGGGCAGCCGCGCAGCGTCTCACAGGTCTATTCGGTGCTGAGCACGCGCTATGCGGCTGCCGCCAGTTCGCCGGTGACGCGCACGGCGATGGCGGCCGCCGGCGGCGATCTGCCCCGGCGCATCACGGTCGCGAGCGCGCCGGCAGCGATGGCGGTCGACAATGCCGCCTATCTCTCGAGCTTCCCGGATTCGCGCGCGGTGACGCCGGTGGCGGCAACGGCGCAGACCGCGTCGACGTCAACGGAGCCGATCTTCCGCTCGCTGTTCCAGGCCGGCGAACGCACACAGCCGATTTCGCCGGCGGTGCAGGAATTGTGGGGCAGCAATTCGTCGCTGACCTCGGTTGCGTCAGCAACCTCGGTTGAGCCGGCAACCTCAGTTGCCTCCGCGAGCACCGTCTTGTCGGGACATAAGCCCGAGGTCCGCGCACCCGGCCGGCTCGATCTCTTCAGTGACCGCTTCGGCACGTTTAGCAGCTAGCCGGTAGCTTCAGCCAAACTGAATGAAATGCGGTTTGCTCTATGTCCGACTTACCCCGACAGCGACCGAGCTTTGCGTTGCAGCAAAATTTCGCGATGTGCCAGACTCGGAAGTAGATCACCTACCGATATGAAGTGAAATTCTTCACGTTGGATCGCTCAGTCGGTCTTCTCGGCGGCCAGATAATTCACCGTCACCATCGCAAGCGCGCGCACGCCGACGACGAGCGCGCTCTCATCGATGAAAAAGTCGGGGCTATGGTTCGGCGCGGCTTTGGTAATGTCTTGGCTGCGCGGCACGATACCGAGGTTGAAATAAAGCCCGGGCACTTGAGCGAGGAACGCCGAGACATCGTCCGCCGCGCCGGAAAGCTCGCTGAGGATTGCATCGCCGTCGGCCGCGCGCTCCAGCACCGGCACCATGCGCGCGGTGACGCGCTCGTCGTTCACGGTCGTGTCGTAGATTTCGAGGATGCCGACCTCGGCCTTGGCGTCGGCGCTGACGGCGATATTTTCGGCGATCCGCTTGATGTCGCGATGGATGCCCTTGCGCACCCCCTGGTCGTAGGTGCGGATGGTGCCGGTCATCTCGACGCTGTCGGGAATGATGTTCCCGCGCGTGCCGCCATTGATGGTCGAGATGCTGACCACTGCCGGCGACTTCATCAAGTCGGCGCGCCGGCTGACGATCGTCTGCAAGCCAAGCACGATCTGCGCCGCGGTGGTGATCGGGTCGACGGTGCGCCAGGGAAAGCCGGCGTGGCCCTGCCGGCCGATGACCTTGATGCGCAGTCCGTCCGCGCTCGCCCGCGCCGGCCCGCCGCGATAGGCGAGCTGGCCGGCGGGCAGACCCGCGGTGACATGCAGCCCGAAAACGACGTGCGGTTTCGGATTCTCCAATACGCCTTGCTGGACCATCAGCTTGCCGCCCCAGCTCTTGCCCATCAAGACAGCGCCGAACGGATAGAGGCTTGGCCCTTCCTCGGCCGGCTGGAAGATGAACTTCACGGTGCCGGGCAGTTTATCCCTCATCGCTGTTAGAACTTCCGCGGTCGCCATCAGGATGGCAGTATGCGCGTCGTGACCGCAGGCGTGCATCACGTCGACCTCGCGGTCGAGATATTTGCCCTTGGCCTTGGATGCGAACGGCAAGCCCGGCGGCTCCTTCACCGGCAGCGCGTCCATGTCCGCGCGCAACGCCACGACCGGGCCGGGCTTGGCGCCCTTCAGAATTGCTACCACGCCGGTGACACCCACGCCGGTCCTTACCTCGAGGCCGAGGCTGGTGAGGTGGGCGGCGACGAGCGCGGATGTGCGCGTTTCCTGTTCGCCCAGTTCCGGATGTTCGTGGATGTCGCGCCGCCAGGCGATCAGCTTGCTTTCGATCGCGGCCGCGCGCTGCCGGATTTCCTTCTCCAGTTCAGGAACGGCCGATTGCGCCTGCGCTGGCGGCGGCATGAACGCCGCCAGAAGGACGAACGGCAGTGAAAAACGAAGACGCCGTGACATGGGCTACTCCAGGGCGGGAATGCGAATAATGCGCGGGTGTCCGCCTTCAACCGGGATTTCCCGGACGAACCCAAATTTGACGCACATGGCACCGATTTTCGGGGCTTTCCGGAAGGTCATGTCCGTATTGGTGGCAGATCGTCTGCAAGCCGGACCAGGCCGTATTCTGGCCCGGAGCAATCGCTGCATCGTCGGAGTCCAGCTTACTTGCGTAGAACTCCTCAAAGATCCGTCGTGGGATCTCAGCGGGTGCGAGGGCATCGTGGTAGGCACAGCCGTATCTCAGGTTTTCGTAGCGCCGCGCCGCGGCAAGGGCCCGCCTGAACTCGGCGAGAAGGGTCAAGAGGAAGACATACTGGCCCATGACAGCTCCTACGGTCTCGCTACGATCCAAGCCTTCGAGCTGCTGGACATGCTGTGGCGATGGCGGCCGGAATCCTACAGCGGTCGCTGTGGGCGCAACACGATCTCGGTCGGGCAGCTTGTGGCGGGAAGACGCAGCGCGAATTCGACCGTTTGCGCGACGTCGTCAGGTTGGATCATGTTGTCGTGATCGCCCGGCACGTGCGCCGCCATGTCTGTATTCACGTAACCGGGATAGATCGCGCACACCTTCACCCCCTTGTCGCGCACGTCGTCGAAGAGACAATTCGACCACGCGTGCACCGCATGCTTCGTCGCAGTGTAGATGCCACCGCCCGGAAACGTCGTTCGTCCGGCGATCGAGCATAGGTTCACGACGGCGCTCTCCGGCTGGCGCATCAGGATCGGCAAAGCGCGTCGCGTCAGGTGCATCCAGGCCCGAAAATTCACGTCCAGAGCCTGGTCCCATTCGGCGAGATCGGCGTCTTGCGCCGGTCCCGTGACGAAGACGCCAGCGCTGTTAACGACCGCGTCCAGGCGACCGAGTGCGCCAAACGCGTTCTCTGCGAGGCCTGCGGCATAGGCCACGTCGCGGATGTCGCCCGGTAGCAGCGCGACGCGCGCGCCCTCGCCTTCGCAGTCCCGTTTCGTCGCTTCGAGCGCTGTCTTGTCACGTCCGCATAGCGCGACGTCCGCGCCCGCTCTGGAGAGTCGTTTGGCGACTGCGGCGCCGATTCCGCGTGAGGCACCCGTAATGAGAATGGCTTTTCCCGACAGAATCATCTTACAGCTTTCTGAGACACTTGACACGTTGCGGGCTGAGCCGCGAGACTCCCGGAGATGACCCGAAGCTGCCGTTCGTAGAAGGACACCAAATGGGTTTCTTCAGGACGGATTGTCCGGCAAGTCGCCCTGTCATGCGGCCGGCGGAACATTCGGATTGAAGCGGAAGGTGTTCCTGGAGTCGTATTTGTGTTTAATCGCCTGCAGGCGACCATAGTTGGCGCCGAAGGTGTCGCGCACCAGACGCTCACCTTCCTCGCCGAGGCCGGGAAAGTTGAGATACATGCGCCCCTGTTGCGCGTACGGCTGCATGCGCTTCCAGAAGTCGCGCGTCCAGGTGATGTTAGTCTCATCGTCCGCAGACTCGCTCCAGATCGAATCGATGGAGAGCATGTAGGGCATGGAGCGGTCGCCGAATGCCGTGGCGTCGGCCGGCACGCGTGCCATGGCGCCGCCGAAGTTCCAGATCGACGAGAGCGTGAAGGGTGAAGGTGGCGCGGCGCTCGACTGAACGATAGCGTCAACGGTCGCGTCTGACAGCGCGCTCAGGTAATGGCTCTTCCAATAGCAGCGACGCTGGCCGAAAGGCGTCTGGGTATCGAAGAGTTTTTGCAGGTCGCAATAACTCATCTGGCCTGAGAGATCGACGACAGGTTCCGCCAGCTCGCGGAGCGGCCGCAATAGGCGTTCGCCGGCGGCTGCATCACCGGCGTAGACAGCTGCCATGGTATAGACGCGCTTGCCCCACGCATCTTCTGGATAGGCGGGATCGCGGGCGATTGTCGAAAATTCCACGAGTGAGGCGACATCGTCGTTCTTGTCGGCCAGGAAGTCGCGCCAGAAGCGGATCGGACCGCTGCCTGCTTCGATCGGATAGACAGGCGCGCAGAACATCACCGTCGGTCCGATGGGATGAAGCCTGAATTCGAACGTCGTCACCACCCCGAAATTGCCGCCACCCCCCTTGAGCGCCCAGAGCAGGTCGTCGTTCTCCTCGGCGCTGGCGCGGACAATGCATCCATCCGCGGTGACAACTTCAGCCGCTACGAGATTGTCGATGCACAGGCCGTAGCGGCTCCGCATCCAGCCGATGCCGCCGCTGAGCGTAAGCCCGGCCACGCCGGTATCGGAGATCAGGCCACCGGGTGTCGCCAGACCGAAGGCCTGGGTTTCGCGGTCAACGTCGCTCCAGGTGGCACCCCCTTCGACCCAGGCGCGCCGCCGTTCGGGGTCGACACGCACGCTGCGCATCGGCGACAGATCGATCATCACGCCGTGGTCGCAAACGGCATGGCCCGCAACGTTATGGGCGCCTCCACGGATGGAGACAGGCAGATCCTGGGTCCGTGCAAATCCCAGGGCGGCTCTGACATCGACGGTGCCCCTGCAGCGAACGATGACGGCGGGACGGCGATCAATCATGCCGTTCCACACGGCGCGGGCGCGGTCATATCCCGCATCGGACGTGGCCAGCACCTCGCCGGTGATTGAACGGCGCAGATTTTCGACGGCCTTATCGAAGACGGCAGCCTTGGCTTGGTCGACACGCACACCCATCTGAGCTAGTTCCTTCCTTGTCAGAGGAGGCGCAGCCTATGCTAGTCGAGACCTCAAACATTTGCAGGAGAGCCAGGATTCTTTGCAGCCGATCTGTCCAGCTCAAGTCCGAGCTCTGTAGGGTTGGCTGAGTGATGGACGCGCTTTCCGAGGCCTTGAACACGGTGCGGATGACCGGCGCCATCTTCTTCAACGCGGAGTTCACCGCGCCGTGGGGGTTTGCGGAGCCTTACGCGCACAAGATTGCTCACGTGCTAGCCCCCGGAATCGAGCGTCTCGTGCCCTATCACTTGGTGACCGAGGGAGAAGCGGTAGCGCGCATCGAAGGTGCGCCGGACCTGAGTCTAACGGCGGGCGACATCGTGATTGTTCCGCACGGCGACCCCCACAGGCTCTTCAGGGGCTCGCCGGCGAGACTGCTTGACGGCGGCGCCTGGCTCGAAAACGTCTTCTCGGGCGACCTCAGTGTCACGCGCTGTGGCGGGGGCGGCGCAGCGACCCGATTCATCTGTGGCTATTTTGGGTGTGAGCGGCATGCCGACCGCCTGTTCCTTGCCGGGCTTCCATCCCTGTTCAAGGTCAGTATCCGCAGCGATGCAGCCGGCCGGTGGTTGGAAAGCTCGATTCAACATTTGGTCTCTGAAGCGGAGTGCAAGCGCCCGGGCGGAACGGTGTTGCTTTCGAAGATGGCGGAGGCGCTCTTCATCGAGACGTTGCGGCGCTACATGGAGCAGCTTCCGCCCGAGCAGACCGGCTGGCTCGCGGGGGCTCGTGACCCAGTCGTCGGAGGCGCGCTCGCGGCGCTGCATCGTAACCCCCACCATCGTTGGACCGTGGAGAACCTCGCTGCCGAGATCGGAGCCTCACGCTCCTCCCTCAACGATCGCTTCACTCGGTTCCTCGGTGAGTCGCCATTAGCCTATCTGGTGCGGTGGCGATTGCAACTGGCGGCGAGGCTGCTGCAGACGACCCAAAAGACCGTTATGCAACTCGCATTGGATGTCGGCTACGAATCCGAGGCCGCATTCAACCGCGCGTTCAAGCGCGAGTTCGGTCTACCGCCGGCGCAGTATCGGAGAAAGCTTGCGGGCAGCGATAGACCTGCGGGGCCCTGCTCCTCGCCGAATGTCGGTTGAGGGTCAGTCGCAACCGGGTTGAGCCGACAGCAGATCAACTCATGTGCGCTTCGCCCCGAAAGCGGAAGTTTCCAGAGCACTACCGGTTCCGCAAGACACCTGGGCGCCCGACAGGATTTCGAACCTTCAAATAAGTTGAAGCGTGTGACTAGCATTGCAGCGGCATGTTCGGCCGCTGACCTTCATGTGAGGAGGCACGTTAGCCATCTCGAACCATGCGGCCCCAGCCGGGCCTCCATCCTTCGAGACGCGCGTTCCGCGCTCCTCAGGATGAGGAGTAGAGAGCTTCGGCCTCCCACCCTTAACAAAACGTCAATGAAACCAGCCGTTTATGGTGAACCCTTTGTTAAGCGTCATGGTTTATTTTTTCTAATAGTGGCACCGCGTCACGGTGTCGTTTCAGGTTGCGTAAAGCCAGGACCATGATCGTTCGGCAGTTCATCAGTTGGATTCGTACCGCTCCGGCAGGCGAGCGGGCAGAGGCGACGCGGGCATTGGCGCGGGCCTGGTTGATTTCAGATCTCAGCGAGGATGATCGCATCGCTGCCGAAGGCGCGCTGCTGATGCTGCTCGATGACCCGTCGCCACTGGTGCGCCAGGCGATGTCGGAAGTCTTCGCGCGCAGTTCGGATGCGCCGGCCGCGATCGTGCAGGCGCTCTCGCTCGATCAGCCCTCGATCGCGCTTCCCCTGCTCGAACATTCGCCGCTTCTGATCGACGCCGACCTGGTCGACATCGTCGCCACCGGCAACAGCGACACGCAATGCGCCATCGCCCGCCGCATCAATCTGCCGCCCTCGGTTTCCGCCGCGATTGCCGAAGTCGGCTCGGCGGCCGCAGCGCTCGAACTGATCGAGAATGCCTACGCTGAGCTCGCGCCGTTTTCCTGGGACCGTATCGTCGAACGTCACGGCCATCTCGCCGCGATCAGGGAATCGATGCTGGTGCTGGAAGGCCTGCCGGCTGCCACCCGCGCGGCGCTGGTCGCGAAACTCTCCGACACGCTGGCGCAATTCGTGGTCGCCCGGAACTGGCTGAGCGCCGACCGGGCAGGGCGGCTGGCGAGTGAAGCGCGCGAGCGCTCGGCCGTGAACATCGCGGCGCGGTCGCGCGGCGATGACATGCTGGGCCTGGTGCGGCACCTGCGCGCCACCGGGCAACTGACCGCTGGCCTGATCCTGCGCGCGCTATTGTCTGGCAATCTTGAACTGTTCGATGCGGCGCTTGCCGAGCTGGCCGACCTGCCGCTGGCCCGCGTCACCGCGCTGCTGCACGACCGCGGCGGCGCCAGCCTGCAGGCGCTCCTGATCCGCGCAGGCCTTCCCGAATCCACGTTCGGCGCCTTCCGTATCGCGCTCGAGGTCAGCCGCGAGACCGGCTTTGTCGACACGATCGGCGGCGCCGCGAGGCTGCGCCGCCGCATGGTCGAGCGTGTGCTGACCCATTGCGAGACCGACCGCAAGGCCGCCGAGCCGCTCTTGATCTTGCTGCGGCGCTTCGCAACTGAGTCCGCGCGCGAGGAGGCCCGCCTGTTCTGCGAGGAGCTGGTCGCCGACGAAGCGTTCGTGCCAGCCGTGCGCGATCTGATCGCGGCGTAAATCCAGCTTTTGTAGGGTGGGCAGAGCGAAGCGTGCCCACCATTCCAACCGCGCAAAGAATGGTGGGCACGGCGCAAGTGCGCCTTTGCCCACCCTACAATTTCTCGCAATGACTGACGGCTTACTCCGCCGGCACGATGCTCGGCGCCAGGATCGCTTCGAGATGCTCGGGGCGGTCGCGGTTGACCTTAAGCAGGAATTCATCCGCGACGCCGCGGAGCTGCTTGCTCAGCGCGCTCGCCATCACGGCGGTGTCGAGCTTGGTGCGTTCGCGCACGATCGCCTGAATGGCATTGATGTGATGGGTGATCAGCTCGGATGGGACCTGATCGAGGTCGGGGGCATGTTCGATGATGCGGCACAGGCTTTCGGCGGCGGCGCCGGCGGAAGGGAAGCCGAACGTGGCGGCATCGCCCTTGATGTCATGGGCGGCGCGAAACAGCTCTTCGCGGTTGTCGATGGTGAAGCCGTCGCGGAGAATGGCCGCGTGCGCGGCCGAGAGCCGGTCCGCCTCGATCACCATCCAGTTCTTGAATTCACCGGATAGTCCTGCAAGCGCCTTCTCCGCGCGCCCGACAGGATCGTCGAGATCGGATTCGGGAACGCGCAGCAAAACCTTGCGCAACGGATTGGGCTGCGTGATCACGTGATGATCGGCAAACGATTTGACCTGTATCGTCCCCGGCTTTTCTTTCGCCATGATGGTCTCTCCAGGCTCGCGCTAAACGTTCGACCGCGCCTTGTCGAGCAACGACGGCTGCTGCATCACTTCCATCTCGCCACCGACCCGGCGCTCGGGGCCGATATAGGCGTTGTTGGTGTTGCGCCGCCGGTCGGGGCCGAAATAGGTCTTGGTCTTGATGAAGGGGCGCGGATTGGCGACGACGTTGAGGATGCGCTGATAGAGTCCCTTGGCCGAGATCGGCTTGGCCAGAAATTCAGTGACGCCGGCGTCGCGCGCCACCGTGACGCGCCGCTTCTCCGAATGTCCGGTCAGCATGATGATCGGCGCGTAAGGGTTACCCTTCGATTCCGGCTGCCGGATCATCTGCGCCAGTTCGAGGCCGTCGAAGATCGGCATCGCCCAGTCGGTGATGACAATGTCAGGCACGTAGTGGCTGTACATTTCGAGCGCGGTGGCGCCGTCCTCGGCTTCATAGGCTTCGCGCGCGCCAAACGAATGCAGCAGCGTCCGCAGGATGCGGCGCATATGCGGATTGTCGTCGCAAATCAGAAACCGCAGCTTGTTGAAGTCAATGCGATACATGGTCCGGCCCGGCCCAGCAAAACGGTATACTGGCGTTAACCATATCGCAGCGCCGGTTAAGGAATGGTTGCAAAACCGGCGCGAGGAGGGCTCGGCGAACCCGAGTTAATACCCGAACTGCTCGCGCAGGATGCGTTCCTCGAGGCTGTGGCCGGGATCGAACAGCATCCGCATCGAAATCGTCTTGTCGGACAACACCTCGACGCGGCGGACGTCGCGCACGTCGTCATGGTCGGCGGCGGCCGCGACCGGACGCTTCTCACCCTCGAGCACCTCGATCACCACAAAAGCGGAGTTCGGGAGGAGGGCGCCGCGCCAGCGTCTGGGTCGGAACGCGCTGATCGGGGTCAGCGCCAGAAGCGCGGCGTTGATCGGCAGGATCGGTCCCTGCGCCGACAGATTATAGGCGGTGGAGCCGGCCGGCGTCGCCACCAGGATGCCGTCGGCGATCAATTCCGCCATCCGCTCATGCTCGTCGATCAGGATGCGCAGGTGCGCGGCCTGGTTGGTCTGGCGAAACAGCGCGACTTCGTTGATGGCGTGATGCAGATGCACTACGCCGTGCACGTCGGTTGCGCGCATCAAGAGCGGATTGATCAGGGATTCCCGCGCCGCCGCTAGCCGCGTATGCAAATCGTGCGTGGTGAATTCGTTCATCAGGAAACCGACGGTGCCGCGATGCATGCCATAGATCGGCTTGCCCGAGCGCATGTGGGCGTGCAGCGTCTGCAGCATCAATCCGTCGCCGCCGAGCGCCACCACGACGTCGGCGTCGTCGGCGTCATGATTGCCGTAGTGCTTGACGAGCTGCGCCAGCGCGGTCTGCGCCTCGGCGCCTGGGCTTGCGACGAAGGCGATCCGGTCGTATCGCTTGGGGGTGGCCATCGGACGACGAACTCATACCTGGCGCCGGATTGCGCCGCGCTCGTCTATACACCTTGGACAGGCTTGTCGAGATGGCCGTCAGGCACTTTCGCGCCGGTAACCTAAACCGGCGGTCATCGGGCCGTCATTTTTCCTGCAACGTCCGGATCGGGTCCCAGTCGTCGCCCGGCAGGTTTTGGGCCAATTCCCGGGCCCGCGCGGCAAACAGCGATGCCGGCCGGTCGATATCGGCCGAACGGCCGAAACACTCTGCGGCGCGCGCGAATTCGCGGGCCCGCCAGTGCGCCAGCCCGTCGGCGTAGTTGGCGATCACGGTCTGCTGCGAGGGCGTCAGCCCCGCTGACAGCGCCAGCAATTGGTAGATTTTGAGCGCCTGGGTTCGCCCCTTGACCCTGATGGCGTCCAGTTCGCGCCAGGCGAAGGCTTGGCCGGCAAGCGCAACCGTCGTCTCGGAAGCGATCACAGTGGTGCCGTAGAATTTGTTGGCGCCCTCCAGCCGCGAGGCCAGGTTCACCGCGTCGCTCATCACGGAGTAGTTGAAGCGCCGCCGCGATCCGAAATTGCCGACCAGCGCCTCGCCGGAATTGATGCCGATCCGCTGCGCAAGCTTGCAGTCGCGAAACACGGCAGAGGAGGCGTTGAGTTCCGCCAGTTGCGTGCAGCAGTCCAGCGCGGCGCGCGCTGCGTTCGCGGCATGGTCGGGATCGTCGGCCGGCGCGCCGAACACAGCCACGATGGAGTCGCCGATATATTTGTCGACATATCCGCCATGGCTCTCGATGACGTCGGTCATCGCCGAAAGATATTCGTTCATCAGCTCCATCAGCCCGTCGGGCGACATCTTTTCCGCGATCAGCGAAAATCCCTCGATGTCGGAGAAGAACACCGTCACGTTGCGGGTTTCGCCGCCGAGCTCCGGCAATTTGCTCGACGACAGCATGCGGTTGATGACGTGCGGGGCGAGATAGAGCGCAAAGCTCTTCTGCAGCAGTCGGCGGTCCTTGTCGGCGATGACGAAGCGGTAGCCAATGGTTGCGGCCAGCGCGGTCAGGCTGGCCAGGAACGGCTCGACGATTGGGAGCGCCAGCGCGTAGTTGAAGGCGACCGTCGCGCCGGCCACGCCGGCTACGATCATGCCCGTCCAGGCAGCGAACGCGACGACGGGCCGGAACAGCCAGGCGGCGGCCGCGGCGAGCGCAGCAATCAGTGCCGCGATAAGCAAGCGGGGAAGCGGCCCAGGTTCGACAACGCCATTGCGCGCGATCAGGTTGTTGACCGCTGTGGCATGGATGTAGACGCCTGCAATCGTGCTGGTCCTGGATCTCGCGTTGACCGGCATGCTCTCGGCCGTGCAGCGTGGCGAACGCGCCCCTTCGATGCCGGTCGCAAAGCGCTTGGATGTCATTCGCCGATCTTCGATATCGAGAACGGTACCGAAGATCACGACCTTTCCGTCGAACCAGCGCCGGAAATACTCCTTGTCGTTCTTGACCGCACAGGCACGCAGGTCGGCAAACGAGAAGGTGGGGATGTCGTCCGCGCCACCTTCGAAATTCAGCGTCATCGTGTTCGGCACCCGGCCCGGAACCCGGTAGCCGGCGAGCGTCAGCCGGCCGCGCTCGTCGAATTCGGGCGCGGCGCCGAGCGCGCGCGAGGCCAGCTCCACCGCCATGGTAGGCACCTTCGCGCCGTTGATGGTAAAGCTTAGCGGCAGTCGGCGCACAATGTCGTCGCTGTCGGCATGGTCGTTGAGCGGACGGATGTTCTGGCGTACCGCGATGCGCTGTCCTGGCGACGGCAGGATCGGGCGGTCGCCCAGAACTTCGCCCAGCACGACCTTGCCTTTGGCGGCCCCGCCGGCCAGCGCGCGCAGGAAGTCGCGGTCGAAACCGCGAACTTTTTCGCCCAGCATGCCATCCCCAAGCGGTATCTCGGACTGTTCGAGCGAGTTCGGAATCACCACGTCGAAGCCGGCGACCTTCGCGCCGCCTTCGAGCGTCGCTGAAAGCACGCGGCCGATCTCGCCGGTCCAGGTCAGCATCGGCGCGCCCTTGAACGGGGCGGTGCGCAGGCTCTCCTCGTCCATCGCAACGACGACTGCGGGCGAAGCGGCCGGATCCTGCTTACGGCCGAACACCTCCCAGCGCAGCGCGGTGAGAATATCGAGTGAGAGCCCGCGGATCGGCCGGGCCGCAGGCGAAACCGAGGCGGCCGCGCAAACCAGCGCGATGGCGGCGATCACAAGCCTGTCGCGCGTGCTGCGTCTTATTCTCAAGCTGGATGGTCCGGCACGCCTATTGCAGCCGCAGCAGCCGGCCGACGATCGGTGTTGCGCCGGGCTTGGCTTGCTCATCCACCCGGAACACGATCTGCGATGACTTGAACGAAGCGGCGTAGAGGCCGCCGGGAGCCAGCGCGACATTCTCGCTGGCAAAATCGACGAAGCGTCCCTTGAGCTGGGTGCCGCCGAGGTCGATCTGCTGTCGCTCGCCCGCCGCGTCGAGACGCCGGATGATCAGCTTGCCGCGTCCCTTGGCTTCCACCAGCGGCGAGGCGCCGTAAAGCGTGAGCTGCGGCTGCGGCAGGGAAGCCGCCTTGTTGCTGTCGACGCTGCGCAGCACGGTGGCGGCGACGCCGCTGGTTTCGCGCGTGGTCACGTTGGCCTGGTTGGCATCGCAATTCGTCTTCTCGGCTTTGACCTCGGCGAGGTGAACGGCGCTCTCCTCGGTGCCGACGACAACGGTGCCGGTGCCGCTGATCGTCTCGCGCCGGCATGACTTCAGGTAGCTCAGAATGACAGAGCCGCCGTCGCCGATCTTGATGACCGCTTTGGGCGTCACATAGTCCATGAATTCCGCACCAGTGACCTTGCCCTGAACGTCTTCGACCACCGCGGCCGGCGAATCTGCGGCCGCCGGAGAAGCCAGCGCCAGCAGGCCGAGACAAACAGCAATCGAACGTTTCATTCTAAGACCCCATAAAAAAGCGCAGGTTCGTTAGTCGCGCCAGCGCCAGAATGGTTTCATGGATAGATCAAAATATCTGGCCGGTAGGCCAGCGGAACCGACCGATATCATCTAACGGCCGCCGAGGACAACCATCGGGCGCAGTGCAGGGCATTCCGACCCTCTCACGCGATGCTGTCGGGATTGTGATTTCCGCGGGTTTCCTGCCCTTGTGTACCAACAGCGCTGTCGCAGTCTCGGGGCGCAGATTGGGAGTGAACGGCATGGCTTCTCGTTTTACGGCAACGCGTCCCATGCGTCTGGCCGCCGCGATTCTGGTTCTGTGTTGCGCGGCGGGCGTACGCGCCGAGGAGGCGAGTCCGACTTCGCAGCAGCCCGCCGCAGCGACGCCATCGCCGTCTCCCTCGGGCCAGAAGGGCGAAGCAGGGCGGGGCCCCGCCGCGACGCCATCGCCGGCAGCCGAACAACATCGCCTGCCGCCGGATTCCACCACCCGGCAAACGCTGACGCTGCCCGGCCGCACGCTCAACTTCACCGCCACCGCCGGCTCGATCCGGCTGTTCGACGACAAGCGCGAGCCGCAGGCCGACATCGCCTACACTTCCTACCAGCTCGACGGCACCGATCGCGCAAGCCGGCCGGTGACGTTTCTGTTCAACGGCGGCCCGGGCGCGTCCTCGGCCTGGCTGCAGTTCGGCGACGCCGGACCCTGGCGCATATCGATCACGGGTGAGGGCGCAGTGTCGTCGGCGACGCCCGATTTGCTGCCCAACGCCGAGACCTGGCTGGACTTTACCGATCTCGTCTTCATCGATCCCGTCGGCACCGGATACAGCCGTTTCGTCGCGACCGGCGAGGACACGCGCAAGCGTTTCTACTCCATCGACGGCGACGTCAGCGCCATCGCACTCGTGATCCGGCGCTGGCTGGAAAAGAATGATCGTCTGCTCTCGCCGAAATTCGTGACCGGCGAAAGCTATGGCGGCATCCGTGGACCAAAAATCGTTCGCAACCTGCAGACCCAGCAGGGCGTGGGCGTACGCGGGCTGATCCTGGTCTCACCCTTATTCGACTATCGCGATTTTTCCGGCTCGAGCCTCTTGCAGTACATGAACACACTGCCAAGCATGGCGGCGGTGGCGCGCGAAGCCAAGGGACCGGTGACGCGCGCCGATCTCGCGGACGTCGAGCGCTACTCGCAAGGCGAGTTTGTGACCGATCTCGTCAAGGGGCAGGCGGACCGCGAGGCCGCGACGCGACTTGCCGACAAGGTGGCCGCGCTGACCGGTATCGATCAAGCGGTGAGCCGCAGGCTCGGAGGGCGTTTCGAGGTCGGCGAGTTCCGCAGGGAATTCGACCGCCGCAACGGCCGTGTGACGGGACGTTATGACGGCTCGGTCTCAGGCTTCGATCCCTATCCGGATTCGAACTCCGCGCATTTCGGCGATCCTTCCGGCGATTCCCTGACTGCGCCGTTGACGAGCGCTGCCGTCGACCTCACCACGCGCAAACTCAACTGGCGCCCCGATGGCTCGTATCACCTGCTTAACCCAGCCGTGTACAGGGCCTGGGATTTCGGTCGCGGTCCGGCCGAGTCGATTTCGGAGCTGCGCCAGATTCTCGCGCTCGACCCGAAAATGAAATTGCTGGTCGGGCACGGGCTGTTCGATCTCGCCACACCTTATTTTGCCTCGAAGGTCATTCTCGACCAGTTGCCGGCCTATGCGCGATCGGACCGGGTCAAGCTCGTCGTCTATCCCGGGGGCCACATGTTCTATTCGCGCGACGCCGCGCGCCAGGCATTCCGCGCGGAAGTTGAGAAGGTGATGAAGTAAATTCGGAAACAACAAAAAGCCGGCGCAGTCCTTGCAACTGCGCCGGCTTTTTCTTCGCCATTGCGAGGATCGGGATAGGGAGGCGTCGTGAGACTTCCCCTATCCCGATCGCAATGACGGGGAGAGAGCGATGCCTCAGTACGCCAATCCCGTCCCCGGCGGCTTTTCGAGCGCGGCGGCGAGCGAGCGATATTCCTCGCTTGTCGTGCCGGTGAGCTGCGCGATCCGGTTCAGGTGATATTGCGCCTGATCGCGGTTGCCCTGTTCGACCTGCCACAGGCCGTAATACTGCCAGGTCTTGACGTGGTTCGGATCGGCCTTCAGCGCGCGCTCGTACCAGATCTGCGAGACCTTGTAGTCGCCGAGCTTGCGATAGGAATAGCCGATCAAATTGGCGACGGCAGCCGAGTCGTCACGGCCGAGCGCCTTCAACTGCTCGATCGCCGACGCATAGTCGTGGCGCTCGTAGATCGCGGCGTAAGCAGCGCGATAGCCATCGACGAATGCGGTTTGTTCAATGGCCGGGCGGGCTTCGCTGGATTTCTTTTTCTTCTTCGGCGGCGGAGGCGGCTCGTTGTCGGGATTTGCGTAGACGGCGGTGACGACAGGGGCTGCCGCGAGCGTAAGCGACAACATTGCGAGCGTCAAAAGCCTGATCGCTAGTTTGTTCATGCATCTCTCCTGATGGCCGGTTCCACAATCCTACACCGAAGGCCGTTGATGTGAACCCCCGGCAGTTGCGAACATTCCCGCCATCCGCCTTCGATTCTGCCGATTGTGGATTCTGCCGATTTGCCGGCCGCAGTTCGCCTTCAAAAGATGGCGAACCTGCCATGGAGATGAACGAAGTCCGCACGTTCGATTCAGGACGGGTTCACCGCGCCGTGCCTAACGTCGCCCGCATGATCGGCGAGCCCGGCCATTCGGACCGGAGAGCCCGCAGGTCCCCATGGAAGAGGAGACAGCCATGCTCAAGACCTTTTCTGCAGCGCTCGTTGCCGTGTCCGTTCTCGCCGCGCCCGTGTTTGCCGGCACTGCGGGCAAGACCGCGCAAGCTCCAGTGAGCAAGAGTACGCAGGCCCCGGTCACCAAGGCCGAGCAGGGAAAATCGAAGGCGCTGAACGCGAATGCGAGCAGCCATAAGAAGCAGGTCGGCCTGTCGAAGAAGCGTGCCACGGTCAAACCCGCCGCGCCGGCTGCCAAGCGCAGTTGAACCAGCGCGGTCGAATCTGATCCGCCGGCGCGTTTCGCCCCCGCGTCGGCGGATATCGGACCAGCCCACGTGCCATTTGCTTCCCCCATGGCCGTGGGCTGGCGCTGCTTCGATTTGTTCGGGACCAGTAACCGAGATGCGAATTCCATTTCTCCGCCGGGCAGTCTAAGAGACGGCCAACGGGGGCCGGGGAAGCATTTCGCTTGCGAAGTTCAGTCAAAATTGCGGCGGTGGTGCTGTTGCCGCTCGCGCTGTCGGCCTGCGCCGCCAGCGACGAGAGCAAGCCGATCACGTTTACCGACGATCGCGGCGTCTCCAGCCAGCCTTTTCCGAAAAATTACCGCGCGGAAGTGCTGGCGTTTCTGAAGACTTATCTCAACGATCCCGTCGGCGTACGCGGCGCCGTGATGGCCGAGCCGATCGAGCGCGTGGTCGGCGGGCGGCTGCGCTATGTCGTCTGTCTCCGGTTCAGCCCGCGCGAATCCGACGGCGGCTACCGCGAGCCGCGCGAACGCGCCATCCTTTTTGTCGATGGCCGGCTCGACCGCATAATCGAAAACGCCGCGGAGCCCTGTGCGGGGCTGCCCTACGCGCCATTTGCGGAACTGGAGAAACTGACGCGCTAGATTCGCGCGCGTGCTGTGCGCTCCACACGAGAGTGTGATGCTGCGCGCCTATACACATCGTGTCCGGCCATTTATATCGTATGCGATATAATCGCATGAGATATAGATCGGAGAAAAAACTATGTCCTATCCCATCACGCCGGACCGCCGCCGCTTCCTCGGTACCGCGGCCGCAACCCTTGCGGCCGCACCGTTTGCCATGAGCGGGGCGCTGTTCGCGCAGTCCGGCGACGCCGGGGCAGGCGCGGGCAGGCCGGGCGCCCACGCCTCGTTTGCCGCGCTGAAACAGATCGAAGCCGGCGTTCTCAATATCGGCTACGCCGAAGCCGGGCCCGCCAATGGTCCCGTCGCCATCCTTCTGCACGGCTGGCCGTATGACATCTACGCCTTCGTCGACGTGGCACCCGTGCTGGCATCGGCAGGCTTCCGGGTCATCGTGCCCTATCTGCGTGGTTATGGCACGACGCGCTTCCTCTCAGGCGATACGCCACGAAACGGCCAGCAGGGTGCGCTCGCCACCGACGTCATCGCGCTGATGGATGCGCTGAAGATCGAGAAAGCGGTGGTGGCTGGCTTCGACTGGGGCGCCCGAACCGCCGGCATCGTCGCCGCGATCTGGCCGGAGCGCGTCAAGGCGCTGGTTTCGGTCAGCGGCTATTTGATCGGCAGCCAGGAAGCCAACGCAAAGCCGCTGCCGCCCTCGGCCGAGCTGCAGTGGTGGTACCAGTATTATTTTGCGACCGACCGCGGCCGGCTGGGCTACGAAAAGTACCGGCGCGAGTTTTCCAAGCTGATCTGGCAGCTTGCCTCGCCGAAATGGAATTTCGACGACGCCATCTTCGAACGCAGCGCGGCGTCCTTCGACAACCCAGACCATGTTGCCATCGTGATCCACAATTATCGCTGGCGGCTTGGCCTCGCCCCGGGCGAGGCCAAATACGACGCGCTGGAAAGGCGGCTGGGCGAATTTCCGATCATTACCGTACCCACCATCACCCTCGAAGGCGACGCCAACGGCGCACCGCATCCGGACCCGAAGGTTTACGCCAAGAAGTTTTCCGGCAGATACGCCCACCGTCTCATCACCGGCGGGATCGGACACAATCTGCCGCAGGAGGCGCCGCAGGCCTTTGCCGATGCCGTCGTCGAAGTAGCTCGCACTTGAAGACGGACGGTTGCCGCCGGCAGTCGCGATGGCCGCCGGCCACGGGCCGTCACCTGGATATTCCCGGGAAGGAACCGTGAACGAAATCGGATCACTTTTCGGCGAGGGTTGAACCTTGCTTTAGTCATCCCGGACACCAGCTAAGCGGGGAAACCACCTCCTTAACCGGGGAAAAAGCCTGACGTGCGAGGGAACTAAAACGCTTTGTTGCTGTCGCATTACAGTGGCGCGCCATCCGGTCGCGGGCGTTTGCCGCAAAGCAACCTAAATGAAGTCACGTTGTTTGGATTGGTATCCGCGACGTTCGTAACGGGGAAATAAGATGAAGAAGATACTGCTCGGGGCTGCTGCGCTGGCCGTCATGGCGGCTCCAGCCTTTGCGGCCGACATGCCGCCCCGGCCGTATACCAAGGCGCCTGCCTATACGGCGCCTCAAGTCGTCTACAACTGGACCGGGTTCTATGTCGGCGGCCATGTCGGTGGCGCCTTTGCGGGTGACAACTCCCTGCAGGGCAGCGACGCCCGCTTCCTCGGCGGCGTGCAGGGTGGCTTCGACTATCAGTTCGCGCCGAACTGGGTGTTGGGCGCCGAAGCCCAGTATAGCTGGCTGCCCAACAACAATAATAATGGCGTGCTGTTTCCGGGCGGGACGCTCGTGACCTCCAACACCGATCAGATCGGCTCGGTGACCGGCCGGCTGGGCTACACCTGGGGTCCGGCGCTGCTCTACGCCAAGGGCGGTTACGCTTGGCGCGACGGCAATAATCTCGGCGTATCGGTGGCCGGGGTGCCCACAGGCTTCACCACCAACGGCAACCACCAGGACGGTTACACCGTCGGCGGCGGCCTCGAATACATGTTCGCCCCGAACTGGTCGGCCAAGGCCGAGTACCAGTATTACAATTTCGGCGACACCACCTTCACGTCAGGTCCTGCCGACATTACCGGCCGCACCTTCCGCAACGACGAGCATACGGCCAAGGTGGGCGTGAACTACCGGTTCGGCTGGGGTGGTCCTGCTGCTCCCAAATATTGATACCGACTTTGGTATCGAGACGCGCAAGGGCCGGCTTCACGCCGGCCTTTTTGCTTGGCGGATGTCGAGGCGAGCGCGCCGGTAATTTTTGGCAGGCGCGAAAAAAATTTCGCGCTGCATGCAACTTTTCGTCACGATCCGATATTATGGTCCCGGCCGGCTGGTGGGACGACAAACATGCGTACTTTTGCGTTAGGGCTGATCTTTTCCGCAGCGGCGTTTCCGTGCCTTGCTCAAACTGTCCTGAAATCCGAACCGCTTATCCTTGCTCCCTATGAAGTCGCCTTCGTGCAGGATCCCTCGTGCGGGGCCGGCAAGGTGCGCAAGGTAACCGGTGCGATCAGGGGACTGCAGCGGCGCAAGGCCTGTGTCACCCTTGCTTCGGAACAGGCATCGCTGGTCTCAGCGACGCCGTAGGACCCGACTTCCCGTCTCGGATACCGTCCCGGCGAATGGGGCCCATTCACCGAGGCCTGTCGTGTGCCGACCGCTTGCCGGCCGACACTACGACGCGAGCTGCAATTCCGTCTGCGCGTCGCGCTCGGCGTCGGCCTTGTTGCGGGCGGGGTCTTCCTGCGGCTCAAGCTGGCAGGGCTTGATCTCGTAGTCATGGTCTAGCACCGGACGGGGACCCGTGTTGTCTCGCCCGGAGATGACGTCGACGACGAGACCGCTCTTCTGGGCGATCTTCCAAACGTCGGCTGCGGTTGGATAGGCCTTGCTCAGCTTGGCATCCTTCGAGAACAGCGCGTAGGGCATTGTTAGCTCCGGTAAAAACGGTCAACGCGGAAGCGGGGGCCGGGTTTCAGGCTTGGCTGCCATGCGGCCATTCCACAGGCTGTTTCGGGAGCAAATTGGCTCGTTTCGGCCCATTTTCGTGGAGTCTCTGAGTCTTTAACGAGCCGTAAACTCCCGAAAAAAGAATCCCCGAGACTCAGTCGCCAGAATCGCCGGATGTTTCCGGCCATGAGAACGAGCCTCCAGACCTCCTGCGAGCGTGTCCAACTCACGCTGACCGTTTGCCTGTTGGCTGCCTGCGCAGCCAACATGGCGCTGGTCTATGCCTGGCTCTGAACATCGGGACGGAGCTAAGGAGAGCGCAGCAAGATGTCTGGGGTCTACTTCGCCGGCCGCGCCGGCGGCTCGCCTTCCCGGAGCGCAGCGTGCACCTTTGCCATGGTCGCGGTGCAATAGGCCTCGCGCTCGCGGTTGAACCGCTCCTGATGGGCACGGAAATTCGCGACCCGCGCCTTGATCTCGGACTGGATGTCGTCCCGCAGGTCAGGACGCGTGAGAGGGGCCAGCCTCGCTATTTCCCTCGACGCTTCCTTTGGCGCCTGGGCAATGGGCATCGTCTCCGCCAGCAGCGCCTGGATGTCAGAAAGCGGCGCGGCCGCACGGGTGGGCTCGGATGCCTGGACGGAGAGGACGGTGACCGACGTCGTGACCGTCTTCTCGGTCTCCGGCGGCTTGCCGGTCACCGATTGAACAAACGCCATCGTCTGCGCGATCAGGAGATCGCGTTCCCTCATCCATTTCATGAGACACCTCGGCCCAAGTCATTCGACCAAACGGCTTTTGTGGAATCAAGCAGATGGGGATGTAACTGGGGATAACTGCCGCTCTTTTGCGCGCGAGGTGACAAAACGGTGACAGTTCATGACCGCCAACGCCCACATGGCGTGGGGCGCATCAGGTGATGGTATCCGCAAGCGTGATCGCGCCAGGCGGGGCGCCTAGCGTTCGCGGGGATTGGTGTTCGGGACAAAGGGCGCGCCGATCATGCGCACCGGCGGCTGCTCGCCGACATAGATGATCCGCTTGTCGGCTGCCGGCGAATGCTCGACGCCGGCGGTTGTCCGGTCGGCGAACCGGACCGGCTTGTCGTCGAACCCAAGCAGCGTAGCGCCACCGGCAATCGCCACGCTGAAACACGTGACGATAGCGAGCAGCACCATGTTGCAGTTTTCTTCGCGAATTCTCATGCCGGGAAAACGCGGGAGGGGAAGGGTAGTTCCTGCCAACAGGGTTGAGAGGCGCGCGACGCCCGCAGCAGTGTGACGCCCACTGGATGAGACAGAAGAAGGATTCAGACGGCAATGGTACCTGATTGAGATGACATCAGGACATGCATTCGACGATGAGGGCATATGACGATTTGGTATTCGAATCCACCCATAGCTGTATCGGTCGGACCACTCAAAGAAACTGCGGTGGTGGCAGTGATGGCCGGATGCCAAATGCTAAATGCACCTCGCGCAAAGTTGTCCGCTAACTGTCTTGAATCCGTAGTAGACACCTGACGCAATCAATTAAGCTGCGCCAGTAATATGACAATTCACTTTGGTCCGGAAAGCTATGTTCATTGGCCGGACAGCGATGAGTTCTCGACCGAATTCCTGAGGTTGCTGGGGGCAGCGCAGGAAGGCGGCTCGATGATTTCCGAATGCTTCCTCGCCGCGAGCCGGATCGACCCGAGCGATCGCGCCAACTCCTGGCATCGGGAATGGATCAGGATCGCCGATTTCAATCATGAGCGCGCCAATGATGCCTTCGAGCGCGGTCACCTGTTGACCGCACAAAGTAACTGGCTTCGAGCCATCAACTACTATCAGGCATCAACGTTCGCATTGGACGCTGCCGACGAGAAGTCGCAGGACGCGCTCAGCGCCATGCGAGCCTGCGCCCGTCGCTACATCGCGCATCTGACGCCGGCCGGCGAGGTGGTCGAGATTCCCTGGCTGGAAGGCCACGCGTTGGAAGGTTATTTTTTGCCCGCCCTGACCGCTTCTGATCGAGCGCCTGTCGTCGTGTGCATGGGTGACCCCGGCCATCGGAAGGAAGAATATCTCTTCAAAGTGGCACGCTACGCACGCGAGCGGGGCATGTCGCTGCTGGCCGTGGATCTCCTCGGTTCGGGCACCGGCAGCAAATTCGACAAGGTGGTCGGCCGTCCCGATCTGGAATCCTCAGTAGGCCACGTGATGGACTACCTGACGACGAGGGACGACATCGATGAACACCGGATAGGCATCCTCGGCGATGGGGCAGGGTCGTCCTTTGTGGCGCGTGGCGTCGCGCTCGACAATCGTTTCGCCGCCGTGGTTTGTGACGGCGGAATCTGGGATATGCACGAGCGCGCCTTCTTGATGAATCGCCTCTCGCAGGATGGCGCCGAAAGCAGGGGAATTGAAGGTGGGTGGCCCGGACGAAGATTCCATTGCCCGGTTCTGATTACCGTGGGCGGACAAGGCTGGTTGAAAAGCAGCGTTGTTACCGATCTGTTCGAACGGCTTAAGTCCTATCATCCCGATATTTCACTGAAGATTTTCGAAAGCTCGGAAACAGCCGCTGCGCAAGGCCACCATGACAACCCGACGCTCGCCAACGAATTCATCTTCGACTGGGTTGCCGATCGCCTCGGCCTGATATCGGCCTGACGCCGCCGCAAATAGCAGCAAATAGTCATATGTCCATCGCGACCTTCAGGCAGGCCTTCTCGAGGCGATTCTTCAGTGCCGCGAGCTTGGCGGTGAAGTCGACGAGTTCGCGGTCGCTGAATTCGGCAAAGATGAAGTTGTTGAGCTCCTCCTGCTGGGACGCCAAACCTGCGATGTGCTTGTAGGTCTTGTCCGTCAGCGACATCTGCACGACTCGGGCGTCGTCCTCCGAGGTCTTTCGGCGCATGAAGCCCTTCTTCTCGAGCATTTTGGACTGAGTGGTGACGAAGGACGGGTCAACGTGGAGCATCTTTGACACGACCTTCACAGGTACGCCCTCTCCTTTATCCAGATCGGCCAGAGCCATCAGGATCATCCATTGCGGCCCGCTGACGCCGAGGGCCTTTGCCCAGTAATAACGAATCTCCTGGAGATGCACGTTGATGGCGGCGATCTCCCAGGCGAACTGCCGGGCGATGTCGTGATTCTTGCCCCTGAGCTCATGCGACTCTCCGCGTTTGGCGCGGCTCGACGAGTCCGATCCCTTGCGCGGTTCCTGTCCCATGGCGCTCCTTGTTTTCAAGTCTGCATGAAGCAGCTTAGCTGATTTAATAACAAATTCATCCGATTGGGGAGCGCTAAGGTGGGTCTGTGCACACGACGCGCGGCGCGCACCATGGTGTTGCCGCAGCGACACAGTCGGTTGGGATAGATATAGCTGAGTTCATAAAGTATTTTGATTAAGTAAATTGCGCATGCATAGTTCTGGAGACGGTCAGGGGGTCCTCGATCGTTCCGTTTTGGTGGTTCGCTTAAGTCCCTCGCGTTTGTGCGGGTGTGTCCGAAGACGCGAAAGACTGAGCGGTTTTTAAGGGCGAGGGCGGACCGTCCTCTGGGGGATCATTCAGAGGTCCGCCCTTGTTCTGCAGAGCAACTTGGAGGTTTAACATGAATATGATCAAGAGCCTTGTTCTCGGCTCAGCGGCGGGTCTGATCGCCATGAGCGGGGCGCAGGCGGCCGATCTTCCCGTCAAGGCCAAAGCGGTCGAGTACGTCAGGATCTGCTCCCTGTATGGCGCGGGATTCTTCTATATCCCGGGCACCGACACCTGCATCAAGCTGGGTGGTTATCTGCGCGTCGACACCACGTTCAATGGCGGTATCCAGGGTGGACCGTACTGGTCCGGTGACAACGGCCAGGGCAATCGCTACCGCAACTACTTCAATTCCCGTGCTCGTATGGCGCTGACGGTTGATACCCGTACCGCCACCGAATACGGCGTCGTTCGTACCTTCGGTCAGGGCGACTTCCAGTTCGACACCATCGGCGGTGCCAACCCGACAACCAACGCGACCTTCACTTCAAACTCGCTTAATACAGCAGGCGGTGGCTATGTCGCGGTCGAGTTCGCGTTCATCCAGTTCGCCGGTTTCACCTTCGGTAAGTCGGCTTCGGCCTACGCCACGCCGTGGAACGGCTATCCGGGCAACAACAACTCGTTCTTGATGGGCGGTCCGGACTACGTCACCGGCGTCAACAACATCCAGTACACCGCTCAGTTCGGCAACGGCGTGTCGGCCACCATCGGCCTCGATGATCCGACCGTGTTCGGTCGCACCTCTGTGCTGAACCTCAGCACGGGCTCGGCCTTCGCCACGGCCGGCTCCAACGCCTACGGCGGCACGCATGCTCCCGACATCGTCGGCAACATCCGCGTCGACCAGGCCTGGGGTCTGTTCCAGATCGCAGGTAAGGCGCACCTCGTGAACGCTTCCTACAATGTCCTCGGCGCCGGCGGCGTTCCGAACCAGCTGTCGGAAATCTCCGGTCACCCCGAAGACAAGTGGGGCGGTGCTGTGACGGCTGCGTTGCAGATCAAGAACATCCCGACCGGTGCGGGCGACGACATCAAGATCGACGCCACCTACGCCAAGGGCTCCACCAAGTCGGTGGTCTCCACGAGCAGTGCCTCGCCGAGCTTCGTGATGTTCGGCGATACCAGCCGTGCGGGCGCCTACCAGAGCGTCGGCTTCGGCCAGACGGCTGACGGTGTCTACCTGCCCGGCTTCACCGACGGCATCAAGCTGGTGGATTCGTGGGGTATCCGTGGTGCGTACAACCACAACTGGGATCCCTATTGGTCGACCAGCCTCTGGGGCAGCTACGGTCAGGTGCGTTACGGCGGCAACACCGCGGATATCAGCTCGGCCAAGGGTGCCTGGTGCGCCGCCTACAGCGCCGGCAAGACCGTGTCTTTGGACTACGGCTGCAACCCGGACTTCAACTTTGCCCAGGTTGGTCTGACCACCCGCTGGACTCCCGTCAAGAACCTGACGTTCTCGGCTGAAGTCGGTGCGTTCTTCCTCGACCAGAAGATGAGCGGTGCTGCCACCCTGTCAGCGACGGCTCCCAAGCCGAACACTGTGTACGAGTTCAAGGACCAGAGCACCGTGTTCCTGAACGTTCGCGCTCAGCGCAACTTCTGATCCGGATCGTCCGATCGCTATGCAACAGAGACCCCCAGCGGAAAGCCGCTGGGGGTTTAGTTTTGGATAACTCTCCGGGAATCTATCACGCGGGAAGCGTTCGCGAATGGGGCGGCATAACAAAAGCTTGAAGACCTCAAAAAATCTAAAAATATGATTTACTCATGTAATTACATAATCTAATGTGAGCTCAAGATAGCCAGCCAAGCTCTTTGGTTGCCTCTCGATCAGAAGGAAACACAACACTCCTTCATGATAAACCTCCGAAACCTCCGGCAATGCCCTGCCGGGGGTTTTTCGTTTTTGGACGGGCTGCGGCGGCAACGCGTGATCCGGTTGGCTCTTCCCGGCCTCGATCGAGCCGCGCTACCGAATCACGAGAATCATGTGAATGGGTGGTGCCGGCTGAGGGGATTGAACCCCCGACCTTCGGTTTACAAAACCGCTGCTCTACCGCTGAGCTAAGCCGGCGAAATTGAAGCGATGGGCGAGCGGTGAGCTATCCACCGACTTGGTCCGATCGCGGCTCGAATACCAGACTTGCCGGCAAAGGGCCAGAACCTCCGCGTCCCGCCCAGCCAGTCCCGCGCACGGGAAAGGCGGCCCATCGATCGCCCTTTCTGTGCTCGATTCGGCTGGGCTTACTGGCAAATGTGCCTGCGGCCGTCATCGCCGCGGAACCAGGTGCCGGGGGTACAGACAAAACCGTTGCGCCGGGCGTATTCGCCGCCGCCGATCGGGGCCTTGGCGGCGGCGACCGGGGCGGTCGCGATGGCTGCGGCGGTCCCCACAGCCCCGCCGACGACTCCGGCCGCGACGTCGCCCGGCCCGAAGCCGTTGTCGTAGCGGTTATAGCTGTTGCGCCAGGTGCGATCCCGATAGGTGCGATCCCGATAGGCCTGATCGCGATAGATCTGCCGCTGGTAACTGCCGGTATAGGGATTTCCCGGTCCCTTGTTCTGGCAGTTGGCGTTTGGATAAAATTGCGCGCAATAGCCGGGATTTCGGATGACCTCCTGCGCGGTGGCGGGGCTAGCGAGCGCCGACATTACTACCGCGGCGGCGGCGAGGATTCCGGATTTTGTCATGGGGGTACCCCGTTGCTGGTCGTGTGGGCTAAGCACGCCCCGCTGCCGATCGTTCCGGTGTTCGCATTCCGGTTGAGTAAAACCAGCGTGATGCCGGTCAACGGGAAGGCACCGGGCACCGCAATTTCGGTTGTGCGATCCTCAAGTCGGTTGAAGTTCCGGCTTCTTGTCACTTGAAGGATCGGGGAATTTGCTTCAGCCGCGCCGGTGCCCACTACCGCTGCGACGAGGTCCATCTGCGCGGCTATCTTGCAATCGGCGAGAACGCCGCCGAAAAGCGAGCGTGCTACGCCGCGGGCGGCTCGATCATGCGCACCGTGCTCTACAACGAACAGGCCGACCGCTGCTCCTGGGCGTCGATGATCAGCCTGTTCGGTGAAGTCTTGACCTGACAAAGGTTTCGGCGTGGTGTTTGATCGGATCGTAGAGAGAGCAGGGGGCGTATGTTCGGAATTCTGGGGCTGGGGTTTTTGCTGGGCATGCAGCATGCGCTCGAAGCCGATCATATCGCCGCCGTCTCCAGCATCGCCGCGCGCCGCAGCCATGTGGCCGATATCGTCAAGCATGGGCTGACCTGGGGGCTCGGCCATACGCTTACCTTGTTCGCCTTTGCCGGCCTCGCCATTCTGCTCGGCCGCGCGATCCCGGACGGCGTTGCCCGGCCGCTCGAGACCGCCGTCGGCCTCATGCTGGTCGGCCTCGGGGCGCATGTGCTGTGGCGGCTGTGGCGCGATAGGGTGCATTTTCATCAACACGGTCATGGCGACGGCACGGTGCATTTCCACGCCCACAGCCATGCCGGCGAAATCACGCCGCACGCCCGCGCCGCTCACATCCACGAACATGGTTTCCGCTGGCGGACCCTGCTGGTCGGCCTGATGCACGGCATGGCGGGCTCGGCCGCACTTCTGGTGCTCGCGGTCACGCAGGCGTCCAGCCCTGCCGTCGGGCTCGGCTATATCGCATTGTTCGGCGTCGGCTCGATGATCGGCATGGGCGCGCTGTCGACCGCGATCGCGGTGCCGCTTGCGGTCTCCGCCCGCTGGCTCACCTGGGCCAATCGCAGCTTGCAAGGGGCGGTGGGGCTGGCCACCATCGCGATCGGAATTATGACGGTGGTCGAGACGGTGTTGGCGTGACGCGGCATCGTCTCAGCGTTAGGGGCCGGTGAACAATTACAAGAAACAATCATAAAGTGTTGGAGGAAATAGAATGAAGCGCCGAGATTTTCTGGCCGGAAGCGCCGCGTGTTCGCTGGCGGCGATGACGGGCGAGGCATTCGCGCAGGCCGGGCCATTGACCAAAATCATCTTTCCCTTTGCCGCCGGCGGCGGCGGGGACGCACTTTGCCGGTTGCTGGCGCAGCACATCAGCCCATTGCTCGATCGCAACATCATCGTCGAGAACCGCACCGGCGGCGACGGGCTGATCGGCATCAAGGCGGTGAAGGGGGCCAATCCCGACGGCACCACCATCCTCGTCACCACGGGGCCGACGATGTATCTCTTGCCGATGGTCGAGACCACGCCGAGCTTCGACGCGGCAAAGGATTTCGTTCCGGTCAGCCAGCTCGTGCGGTTCGAATTCTGCGTCTTCGTCGGCAAAGCCGTCCCGGCCGAGGTCAAGGATTTCAAGCAATTCGTCGCCTGGCTGAAAGCCAATCCGGATCAGGCCACGTTCGGCGTGCCGAGCAACGGTACCATTCCGCATTTTACCGGCTCGCGGCTTGAGCAGGCGCTGGGCGTCAAGCTGACCCGTGTGGCCTATCGCGGCAGCGCGCCGATCATCAACGACCTCGTCGGCGGCCACATGCCATTCGCGATTTCCACATTGACCGATGCCATTCCGCAGCATCGCGCGGGCAACCTCCGGATTCTCGCGGTCGGCAGCGCGCAGCGCTCGCCGTTCCTGCCCGACGCGCCGACGCTTAGGGAGAGCGGCGTCGATCTGGTGGCGGATGCCTGGTACGGCATGTGGCTGCCGGCAGGCGCCTCGCCGGATCATGCGAAAAAGCTGAGCGGGGCAGTCGCCACCGCGCTCGCCAAGCCGGAGGTTAAGGAGAAGCTCGCAGTGATCGGCCTGATCCCGGTCGGCTCGACGCCCGAAGGCCTGACGAAGGAGCTCGCCGCCAACACCGCCTTCTGGCAGCCGATCGTGAAGGAGACGGGCTACAAGATCACGAACTAGCTAGTTAGTTAGCGCAGGGCACCCGGCTTGCACCGACGAAAAAATGGCCCCTTGAAGGGGCCATTTTCACGCGTCAGCATCTTTACTAGTCGTCCCAGTAGTGACGCCGGATGACGACGTCTCGGTCGCCATAATAGTTATGGTTGCGGTGGTACCATCCGCGACGCAAGCCGCGATCGCGTTCATAGAAGCCGAAGCGGGGACCACCGTAGTAACGGTCACCGTAATAGTCGCGATCACCGCCCACATAGACGCCAAATCCGCCTGCGCTGGCTGCTGTGGGCGCACCGATGGCGACCGTCGCCAACGCGGCCAGCACGTAAAAGAATTTCCTCATTGTTCCTCTCCATTCGCTGCTACCCGAGGAAAACGAATGCCGCCTTGGCCTGTTGCAGGGAACACCAGGAAACTTTCTTGAATACGCGTTCACCATCATTGCAATGCATGTTCATTGCGCCGATTGCGCCGCGATTCGAACGCGTCGCCTAATCCACGAGCGTGATGAGATTGCAGCGCCGTCGTTCGATCTAGCCGGTGCGAAGGCCGAAAGTCTGCTTTAATCTGGAAGCTGATGGAGCATTGACCAAAATCAAGCTGGCACACAAAGGAGGGTTCCTTGGGCAGTGAAGGTAGAGCGACGCACACGCCGCGTGAAAAACCTGCTGCATAGCTTGTCATGCGACCGATCTTCCATCCGAGTCTGGTCAACGGTCGCTACGGCGACCCGACCGTCTATGTGGAGACGCTGTTCAAGACGCACAGCGTGCTGTTCGATCTCGGGGAAATCGCTTCACTGTCACCGCGGAAGATACGACGCGTCGATCAGATCTTCGTCTCGCATGCGCATATCGATCATTTCGTGGGCTTCGATCATCTGCTCCGTTTGCACGTAGGACTGGAGAAAACTGTACATCTTTACGGCCCGGCTGGCTTTGCCGAGCGCGTCTTTCACAAGCTTCAGGCCTATCGATGGAATCTGGTCGAGAGCTACGGCGCCGATCTGGTCTTCGTTGTCAGCGAACTTGAGACGCCGAACTCGATCTCGACCAGGCAGTTCCGATTGAAGAAGGCCTTTGCCGCGGAACCGCCGGTGTCGAAGACAATTCTTGACGGCGTCCTGTCCGACGAGCGGACCTGCCGGGTTTCAGCCGCCATCCTCGAGCACGGCACGCCCTGCCTGGGCTTTGCCCTGCAGGAGGCGGCCCATGTCAACATTTGGAAGAATAGACTATCCGAGCGCGGGCTTCCGGTCGGTCCGTGGTTGCAGTGGCTCAAGCAGGCGGTTGTGGAAGGCCGGCCGGACGATCATTTGATACGGATCGATGGGGCGGCGGCTTCGGACGGTCGCCTCGAGCCGCTCGGCAACCTGCGTGACCTCCTGACGGTCACTGCCGGCCAGAAAATCGCCTATGTTACCGACGTTGTCGATACGCCGGCCAATCGCACCGCCATCGTGGCGCTCGTTCAGAATGCGGACATCCTCTTCATTGAGGCGGCGTTCGCAGGCACAGATGCCGCATTGGCGAGGGACCGGGGCCATCTCACAACGACGGCTGCCGGAGAAATTGCGCGGGAAGCCAATGTACGCCGTGTCGAGCCGTTTCACTTCTCTCCGCGCTATGCGGGAGAGGAGGAGCAGATGCTGGCCGAGGTGACGACGGCGTTCAGGGGGCCCACATCTGACGCAAGAACCTGAGCGGAATTTTTATGCTCGAGGAAAGACGTTTGCGGGCTGGACATCGGAAATTGGTACGACTCTTTCTATGCGGAGATGTCATGTGCGGCCGCGGCATCGACCAGGTGTTGGCGCACCCCTGCAGCCCCGAGATTTACGAACATTACGTGCGATCGGCGGAGGGGTACGTGCTGCTCGCCGAGCAGGCGAACGGACCCATTCCGCGGCGCAACGGGCCGTCCTACGTTTGGGGCGCTGCGCTGGACCAGTTGGCGCGCATGCAGCCCGATGCGCGGATCATCAATCTCGAAACGGCAGTGACCCGCAGCAACGACCGCATGAACAAGGGCATCAACTACCGCATGAGCCCCGAGAATGCAGAATGCCTCGCGGCGGCCGAGATCGACTGCTGCGTATTGGCCAACAATCATGTGCTCGATTGGGGCCGCGCCGGCTTGCTGGAGACGCTGACTACTCTGCAAAAACTCAACGTCAAGACAACGGGCGCGGGGCGCAACGATCATGAAGCGCGCGCACCCGCAGTGCTGAACCTTGGCAAAGCGCGGCTCTTGATCTTTTCGTTTGGATCGACATCGAGCGGCATCCCGCTCGAATGGGCTGCGACGTCAGACACTCCGGGCGTCAACTTGCTGCCGGACCTCTCCGAGGAGAGTGCGTCAGAGGTCGCCGACCAGGTCATGGCGCTCAGGAGGCCGGGCGATCTCGTCGTCGTTTCGATCCATTGGGGATCCAATTGGGGATATCACATTCCCCAAGAGCAGAGAATTCTGGCCCGGGCCCTCATCGACAGGGCAGGCGTGTCGATCGTTCACGGGCATTCCTCGCATCATCCGCGAGCGATCGAGATTTATCGAGACCGCCTCATCCTCTATGGCTGCGGTGATTTCCTGAACGACTATGAAGGCATCAGTGGTTACGAGCGCTACCGTGACGACCTTGCCTTGATGTATTTCGCCGACCTGGATCCGACCAGCGGAAGCCTCCATGCGCTCAAACTGGTTCCCCTGCAGATCAAGAACTTTCGTCTCTCCATTCCATCGCGGCAGGACATCGAATGGATCCAGCAGACACTGGATGGGAGATGTCGGATGTTCGGAACAAGGGTCATTCCTGATTCCGAACGGCAGCTTGTCGTTGTCGGGCCTCGGGCAGGGACCTAACCCTGGTCACGCCCGCTTTCGGCGCGACGCGGACCCATCTGCGAACGCCCCGATGCTTCGCGCGTTGATGACGGATAGCGCGCTCTACCGCTGCGAGGAAAGAGGCGATCCAATGGTCGAGGATCCAGCCGGCCTGGCCAAGTCCTCCCTGGCCAAGTCCTCGATTGCCTTGTTTTGCTTGTAACGTCTGCGTCATGATCAGGCACCTTTGCCACCGGAGAGCAGTGCTCCCGGTGGCGTAAGAAACGACACGCGGTCAGAATTATCGCCGCGCTTCGAGCACGATGTTGAAGGGTGTCTCGGCCGCGATCCGGACACGGCTAAACCCGGCTTCGCGCAGAACCGCTTCCAACCGTTTTGGTCCTGCCTGCCCACCGAGGGCGAGCCCGACCTCCTGCGCCAGGGAAACCGGCGTGCAGATCATGGTGGAGCCGGCATAATAGAGGCGGCCGACCGGATTGATGTTGTCCTCCAGCCGGTCTCCTGCAAGCGGCTCCACGGCCATGAACGTGCCGTCAGGGGCGAGGGCCTGCAGAATGCGGCTCGCCGCGCCGACGGGATCACCAAGGTCGTGCAGCGCGTCGAAACAACAGATCAGGTCGAAATTGCCGCCAACAAAATTCTTGGCCGTGGCGACATCAAATTCCGTCCTGGCTGCTACGCCGTCGCGTTTCGCGGCGTCGCGGGCGCAGGCGATTGAATCTTCGTGGTTGTCGATCCCGAGAAATCTCGACTGTTCGAACGCTTTCGCCATCAGGATGGTTGAGATGCCATGGCCGCAGCCGATATCCGCGACCCGCGCACCGCGGCCGAGTTTTTCGACCACGCCGTCCAATGCGGGGAGCCATTCCTGCACCAGATGGGCCTTGTAGCTCACGCCGAAGAAGCGCGACATTCCGCTGAACAGGCAATTGCATCGCTCGTGATAGCCGGCGGCGGCGCCGTTGCGGAAAGCCTTGCTCACCTTGGGCTGGTCAACCATCACGGCCTGGCAAACCTCGAACGAGCCCAGCATGTAGACCGGACTGTCAGGATTGCCGAACACCATGGCCTGTTCGGGATTCATGGAGAAGCGCTTGGTCGTAGCGTCATAGTCCAGATAGCCGGCGGCGGCGTGGGCGCTGAGCCATTCGCGCACAAGGCGCTCGACTGTTCCGGTCCGGCGCGCCAGTTCTTCCGGCGTCACCGGTCCCGACGCGGCGAGCGCGCTGTACAATCCGAGTTCGTCACCAATGCGCACCAGCGGCGCAATCATGGCGGCGCCGAGATCGCCCAATATCCGCGTAACAAATACTTCCAGCTTCTGCTCGTTTAATTCTCTGACCAAAATGTTCATTGCTGCCTCCTTTGGCGCGATGGGACATAGGTCCTCGCGGGGGTGCGGCAAATGACCGGACTGCCGGATGGCTTGACTGAGCGTCTGAATCCTTCCTATTTTTGCCGTTCGTCCGAGACGCGTGGCCGAGCGTCCGATTGGAGCTGCGACTATGGGGGCGGATGCCCTGTCCGATGTGTTGCGCGCCGTACGACTTTGCAGTGCGATGTTCTTTCATCTTGACGTCCGCGCACCCTGGGTGGCCGCGGCGCCGGCATCGTCCGCCTGCGCTTCAGCCGTGTTGCCGGGGGCGCAGCATGTCATCGAGTATCACGTCATTGTCGATGGTTGCTGCTGGGGCGGGCTGATCGATGAGCCATCCGTACGGCTCGACGCGGGCGATATCATCGCATTTCCGCAAGGTTCAGCGCATGTGCTTTCCAGTGCGCCGGGCATGCAGGCGGTCCCTGACCTGAGCTACTATCATCGGCCGACCGCCGACCAGCTTCCCCACAAGGTCCGCCTCGGCGACAACGGACCCACCGACGCGCGCATCCTGTGCGGATTCCTCGGCTGCGACGCGCGTCCTTTCAATCCACTCTTGGAGTCGCTGCCTGCCGTCCTTCATCTGCGCGGAAGTTCATATCGGGAGAATTCGGGACTTGGTTACCTGATCAATGCCGCACGGGTTGAATCGGAGGGGCGGCGGACCGGCGGGGAGGGCGTGCTGGCCCGGCTGGGCGAACTGCTCTTTGTCGAGGCGATCAGATGCCATATCGAAGCGCTTGGCCCCGAACAGACCGGCTGGTTTGCCGGCTTGGCCGATCGGCACGTCGGTCAAGCGCTGAATCTCTTGCATGGCGAGCCAGCGGCGGATTGGACATTGGATGAGCTCGCGAAGGCCGTAGGGCTGTCGCGATCGACGTTCGCGCAGCGGTTCACCCACCTGATCGGGCAACCGCCGATGCAGTATCTGACGCGCTGGCGCATGCAACTCGCTGCCGGTCTGCTGGCATCTGGAAGCGATCCGATCGCCCGCGTAGCGGAGGCGGTTGGCTACGATTCCGAAGCCGCCTTCAATCGTGCGTTTCGCAGAACGGTAGGGACGCCACCGGCCGCCTGGCGGCAGACGCAGATGTCGCCGGAGTAGGCGCGCGATGGCGCTGGCGCTTAGCGTCGTAGGGTAAAGGGTTCACGAAACGATTGTGACAGGTTGGCTGAACGGCAACACCTGCGGGAAAACTATCGCAATTCGTGGCGGTTCCCGAGACCCTGTACGATGCTAATCGTCTGAATTACGGCATGATTTGTCAACGTTGGCAGCGGGCTCGAGGGAGTGTCAAACGTCCCGCGTCCGCGTTTTGACTTGATGATGATTTCCTAGTTTAACTACCATTCTGTCTCTGATGGAAGTTGGGCATCGAATCAGGTGGGCTGGGTTTTGGTTGACCCGTCTGGCCGCGTCTGCCGATAGCAGGGGGATAAGACCGCATGAATTCGTATTTTCGGCGGCAGCTCGCTGACTACGTCGAGTATCATCGTGACCCCTGGAACTGCGCAATGCATGTGTTCGGCATCGTGTTCTTGTTCCTGGCCGCTATCCTTCCGCTCAGTCTGTGGTCCATCACCGTGTTCGGGTTCGAAACCAGCGCGGCGACCATCGCTGTCATACCGGTGATCGTCTATTGGTTCCTGCTCGATTTCGCGCTTGGCGCCGGAATCCTTGGAGCCGCGGTTGTGTTGCTTTCGGCTGCTGCCGTGATCGTTAGTCATGCGACGATTGCCGGCATGTGGTCACTTACGGCCATCTTGATTGTCGTCGGCATCGCCTCGCAGATTATTGGGCACCGCGTGTTCGAGCGGCGGCAGCCGGCGCTGGTCGACAATCCGACTCACCTGTTGCTGGGCCCAATGTTTGTCATGGCAAAGCTGTTTATCGCGCTGGGCTTTCGGCGCGATCTCGCCACCATCATCCAGGTGCATCCGCAAGGCGCTGCATCTTGATCTCAAATACTTCAGCTTGAGTTCATCGGCAGCATGACGCACATACTGGTTACGGGCGGCAGCGGATTCATCGGAAAACACCTCGTCTCTGCGCTGATCGCGCGAGGTCGGCAGGTGAGGGTGCTCGATCTTCAGCCACCCCCTCGCGCGTTGCCTCAGGTTCAGTACGTCAGGGGATCGGTGCTTGATCGGGACCTGGTTGACCGCGCGATGGACGGGGTCGACGAGGTCTACCACTTGGCCGGCTTGCCGGGGATGTGGCTGCCGCGGAAGGCCGATTTTCACACCGTCAACTTCGGCGGCACCGAGATCGTCATTGAGACGGCGCGCAAGCGCGGCATAAACCGCTTCCTGCACTGCTCGACGGAATCCATTCTGTTCCGTGCCTCGCCATCGGCGGTTCCTGTCGCTGACGATGCGCTCCTGCCGGACGACATGCCGGGTCCATACACGCGCTCGAAAATGCTCGCCGACCGGTTCGCTATGCAGGCGGCCGCATCCGGATACCCGGTGGTTATCGGCTGTCCCACCATGCCCGTCGGGCCTTATGACCATAACGTTACCCCGCCGACGGCGATGCTGCGGTATTTTCTCAACCGACGTCTCCAATTGCATCTTGATTTTGTCGTGAACCTCGTCGATGTGCGCGACGCCGCCGAAGGGCTGATCTTTGCCATGGAGCGCGGACACGCTGGACATCGCTACGTTCTCGGTGGCGAAAGCATGCCGCTAAGACGGATTCTCGAACTCATAGCTGATATCAGCGGCCGTCGCATCCGCTGCATTCAAGTGAACGGCAAGGTCGCCGAAATGGTTACTGCAACGCTGGAGTTCATCGCCGATCACGTGACGCGCCGGCCTCCGTCCGGTACGGCCGAGGGCGTTCGTATCGCATTGCGGGCGGGGGCATTGTCGATCGAAAAAGCGCAACGAGAGCTGGGTTATGCGCCGGGTCCCGTCGAGCCCGTATTGCGTGAAACCATTGCGCATCTGCTTGGTGCCGGCCACAACCAACCTGAATGGGACTCAGTGCCGAGCACTCGTTTCACGTCGAGCGCCTGTTCGGCGGTAGATCCAATCGCTTAAGATGGTCCGCGACATGCTGAACGATCCTGGTCAATGGTTGGCTTTCGCCTTGAGTGGCTGGACCACTACCTGGCCGACACAGTTGCTCGCCATCATCTGGATTTTGTGGGTCACGAGCTGGGTTTTGGCGTCGTTCTGGTCCGGTCAAACGAAGAAACACGTGATGACCTGGGACTCGCTCAAATACCGCTTTCCCATTCTCGTAGGGGCCATTCTTTTCCTGCCATTGACCGGCAAGGTCCTGGGCGAAAAGCCGCTCTGGCAGTTCGGCAGCCTTGGCATCTACGTGCTGGCGTGCCTTGTCCTTGCGGGGATCTCATTCACATGGTGGGGGAGAATTCATCTCGGACGATTCTGGTCGAACGCGATCACGCACAAGGAAGGCCATCAGGTCATCGACACCGGCCCCTACGGGATGGTGCGCCACCCGATCTATACGGGGCTTATCGCCGGGATGCTGGTGACGGGCATAGCGGTCGGAACAGTGACCGCGATGCTGGGTGCGGCGCTGATCTCGCTCGGGATGGGGTTGAAGGCCCGCATGGAGGAGGGCTTCCTCACGGCGGAACTCGGTGCGGATGCCTATGGATCGTATTGCCGTCGCGTTCCGATGCTGATTCCGTTCCTGCCGCGCACCTGACGTCGCTCTGCACCTACCGTTTCCGTCGCGACGCCGCTGATGGCGCGACAGGTGGAGCAAGACGTCGCGGAACCAGGACGCGTTGGCCAACTGACAGCGGTGCACTGTCGGAATGCTGATTGGCCTGGGTAAGTGACCACAGCGGTACATGGTTCAGTGCCGCTAGCTTCTGCAAGGTATCGCCCGGACGGGCGAGTTGCTGCGTGCCGCTGTCCCACAGCTCCAGCGGGGCATCAGGAGGAACGACGTAGCGCAGCGGCACCGCCTCTCCTTTGGCCGGCGTCGTCGCAAGTTGCGCAATTGCAGTCACCACTTGCTCGTGGATGGAATCCATCTTGTCGATGTTGATGTGGGTGACTTCCCCGTGCTCCTTCAAATCGAAGCTCGCGTAGTGACCCTGGTAACCCTGCTCCGCCACCACATCGCCGCCGCCCAATATGCTGTCGGACAGGAAAATGTTGATGTAACGCTCGACGTTCAGCGGCACCTTCGGGGTTGCCTGAGCCGGATCAATCGTGACCACAAGGCTTACCTGTATGTTTTCGGACTTCAGCATGCCGGCAAACGTCAAGGCGCACAGTCCGCCCATCGAATGACCGATCAGGACGATCGGAGCAGGATCGTTCCGGAAATCGCGGATCGCCTGATCCGCAATCAGCCGGCAAATCGTGAATTCGTAGACGTCGGCCCGGATACCGGCTTCCTGGAGACGATTGGTCAGGCGGTCCATCCCGCGCGAAAAGATCGGGCCGAGCGCGCCGCGGAACAGGTAGACGCGCGCCTGCGGCTGGGTCGCGGCTGGCGGCGTGTCGGGAGCGACGGTTGCGATAGCATTGGTCGTGCGTGCGACCGGATCGGCGACCGCCAGATTGCAAACGGCCGACAAGATGCAGACGGAAAGGACTGCACGGATCACCACGGCTGCAACCAGCGTCGGACTTCTCATGTACATTCCGCTCGCGATTAAGGCGTAGAGGTGCCGGACCTTGAATGCCGGCCGGCCACGCCACCCGGCGCTTCTAGCGGGTGATCTATCGTCGAGGAATTGGCAGAATTTGCGGCGCTCGTAGCTTCGGCGACGGCGTTCGAACTACTAACGTACCGCCGCGGCGCTTGCCGTGCCGGGCCTCGCCGCGCTTGCCGCTTCAGGCTGCCGCGGCTTCCGCGCCCCCGAAGCTGGTACAGATCGGCCGAAGACGACAGCGTCGATCTCGCTTATCACCTTCTGCTGCATGATCAGGTTCTTTTCGATGGACATGTGCCCGACGCCAGGCACGTTCTGCACGTTCACATTCTCGAGCTTGCCCTGGAATTGTCCGGTTTTCTGAACCGGCGTGCCGGCGCCGTTGGCGATGTAGAAGTTTACATAGCGTCCCACCCGTCCCGAGAGGCTGGTGCGAAACACCGAATCCAGGCCGATGGCGAGCTTCACGGGGGCGCCAAGCTGATCCAGCTTGGCGACCATGTCGGGAAGCGCGGTCGCGCCCGAGGAATGCCCGACCAGAATGATCGTCTTGATCCTGCCACTCTTGTAGCCGGCGGCGGCTTCGTCGGCGAGCGACGACCAGGAGGCAAAGTTCGCGACAGTGACCGGGATGCCCTGCGCCCGCAGCTTTACCGCAATATCATCGAGGCCCAGGGAGAAAATATTGAGCACGCCGCGGAGCAGGTAGACATGAGCAGTCGAGGCTGCCGACGCGGAACTCCTTGCCTGCGTGGGGCTTGCGCCGATCGCCAGCAGCAATGCCGCGATAGCTATCACGTGCAGTCTACGCAACGATGCCAGGCAGAGAAAGGGTAACCAGCCGACAGTTCCGATATCACCGCGATATGGCTTCATTGCGCTCCTCGAAGGGCTGCGAAGTGCTTCGCCGGGCGACCGTAGCGCCCGCGCGCTTGGAACTGCAATAAACGTGGCGTGAGCGGCCGCAATTTACCAACACGACGTGTCTCCGCCGCAACACTGGTTTCCAACCCCTCAATGGTTTGCGCTAGCCGCCCGGTACCGAAGCGCAACAGACGACTATAATCAGAAGTCAAAAGCAGAAATTGAAATGAGGGAACCCACCAGACTCAGTTAGATTCCGTGCAGCTTGAATTTGGCAGGGGGCACTGATGCCATACTTCAACTTTGATCTCGTCATCGGCGCGGAGGTCAAAAACCAGGGCGGCATGTATCTCGAAAACACAGAAAACGCGATCGATAAGGCCGAAAGCCTCGCGAGCGAGCTTTGCATCGTTCGCCCCGAGCTGCGTTCCACCGGATGTGCTGTGCGTGTCACCGATGGAGACTGTAACGAGCTCTACCGTACTCCGGTCGACCTTATCGGCCGTGGATGAAATCGTCCCGTGGCGCACGATGCGTCGTAGGCGCACGGTCGAATTGGTCTGAAGTGTAGACTACTGCAAGGGCAGTAGTTGAGTTGGTGGCGATTTGTTACCGAGGGGGCAGTTCGTTCGGTCTTTGGCGGACGGGTTCTGCGCTGTAGATTCGTTGGAATGGTTCGGATCAGATGCCGATGACTCGGTCGTGCTCGTAAACTCGGCCAGGTCGGCATTCGATGACGATTCCACGTAGCTGACAACGGCGAACGTAAGGGCGAACAGGGTGAAAAGCCCGACCACCGCTATGGTGCCCATTCCCTGCCAATCGATTTGGCTGTTGAATAATGGCATGGCTCGTCTCCCGAAGCCGGGTTTGCGACGGCCTTAAATCAACTCGCGATTCTCAGATGTGAGCTGCCTCACGTCTCACGTGCACTTGATGCCGAGACAGAACGCCGGACGTCTTTTGCTTGGGCTAGTCCGTCGTGCAATGCGCATCACTGGTCTTATGGCTTGATCCCGATCTTCTCTCTGATGGCGCCGAGCTCGGCCTCGTCCCAGATGCCGATCAGCACGCCGTTCTTTACCTGCAGTTGCTGGGCGGCATAGGCGGCGATCTTCGCGTTCGGCGTGGAGATGTGCATCTTCGGGTGCAGCGCCCAATCGAACAGCTCCGCCTGCAGCCGCGCCACGATATCGGCGCAGGCGGGATCGGCGCCGCGATCGACAAATTCCTGCGGATCGGTTTCGAGGTCGTAGAGCATCGGGCGGAATCCGGACGCGTGAATGTATTTCCAGCGGCCGTCGAACACCATGAACAGCCGGCAGCGCTCGATCGGCTGGTTCAGCATCACGCGGACGTCCTGCATGGCGTAGTCGTATTCGGAGAACGCCACCTTGCGCCAATCGGCAGGCCGCGCGCCGTGCAGCAGCGGCACCAGCGAGCGTCCCTCCAGGATATGATCCGGCGGCGTGGCGCCGAAATAGTCGATGAAGGTCGGCGCCAGGTCGATCGCTTCGACCAGCGCATCGCTGACCGTGCCGCGCGTGGCATCGGCGGCAGGCGAGGGATCGATCACGATCAGCGGGATTTTCGCCGATTGCTCGTGGAACAGGTCCTTCTCGCCCATCCAGTGATCGCCGAGATAGTCGCCATGGTCCGACGTGAACACGATCATCGTGGTCTCGAGCAGGCCGCGCGCTTCGAGGAATTGCATCAAGACGCCCATCTGGTCGTCGATCTGCTTGATCAGGCCCATATAGGTCGGAATGACCTTTTCGCGCGCCTCGTTGCGCGACATGTTGCGGGAATAGCGCATGTCCATATAGGCGGCGAACACCGGATGCGCGTTGGCGCGTTCCTCCTGCGAGCGGATCACCGGCTGCACGTCCTGTGGCCCGTACATGCTGGCGTAGGGCTCCGGCGCGATATAGGGCCAGTGCGGCTTGATGTAGGACAGATGCAGGCACCATGGCCTTCCGTCGTCCTCGGCTTCCGCGATGAACTCCATCGCGCGACGCGTCATGTAGGGCGTCTCGGAATGCTCGTCCGGCACCCGCGCGGCCTTGTCGGCGTGAACCAATAACCAGCCGTTCTGCAGGCTACCGTCCTCGGCCGCGCCGGAATTGGCCCAGTGCTCCCAGGGATTGGGCGCGTCATAGCCATGCTGGCGCAGATAATTGTCGTAGGCCGGGCGCGGCCGTCCCGTCGGATGCAGGCCGTCGTCGCGCTCATAAGGCTCGAACCCGCATTCCGACACATGCACGCCGATGATCGAGTCGGCGGGGATGCCGAGGCTCTTCAGCCCTTCGAGGTCGGGCGCCATGTGCGTCTTGCCGACCAGCACGTTGCGGACGCCGATCTTCTTCAGGTGATCGCCGAGCGTCGGTTCGCCCACCCGCAGCGGCCAGCCGTTCCAGTGCGAGCCGTGCGAGCGCATGTAGCGGCCGGTATAGAACGACATCCGCGACGGCCCGCAGATCGGCGACTGCACATAGGCGTTGGAGAACAACACGCCGCGCTTGGCCATCGCGTCGATGTTCGGCGTCCTCAGCACAGGGTGGCCGGTGCAGCCGAGATAATCGTAGCGAAGCTGGTCGCACATGATCCAGAGCACGTTCTTTGCAGGCGTTTTGGCTGTCATCTCAGGCATTTCGGCTGGCGTTGGGAGGGGGCCGGATGGTGCGATATGTCAGCGCAAATGACAATCGAGCGGGCGGCCAAACCACCGGGTCGGCCTTCCGATCCCGGAGGCGTTAACGTTTGGATAGCGCCATTTCTCGCAATTGAATGACGATCCACGGTTGCGCGTTAGCCTTACCGGCAGTTTGGCCGGCGGCCTTAACCCCTGAACCGGCATGTTGGATTAAATTGGGACGTTAGAAAAACCGGATCCCAAGCGATGCGCATTGGCGTCACACTGGCACTTTTCATCGCGACGAATTCGACCGCCTTTGCCGGCGGCGGCTTCGAGATCGTGATTCCGGGCCGTCCCGGCGTTCCCGTCATCATTAACGGCGTCGATGCATCCTATGCGGTGGTCGAGGGTGACTGGGGCCTCGGCAAGGGCACCCATGTCGAGCCGACCATCTATGGTGGCCGCTATGTCGATCCGGTCCCGCGCGTCGGTCATTATTATCCGAGCGCCGGCCGCATGCCCGGTTACGGGCGCCTGGAAATCGAGCCGCCGGCGAACCGCCGCTTGCCGCAACCGGCTGAGAGCTACCATCAGTCCTGGTCGGCGCAGTCGGCGCCGCTGCCGGCGCAGTCCAACGTGCCCGTCGATCCGCCCGAAATCATCTACGCGCCGCGCGATGACAGGCGATGGCCGCATCACCTTCCACGTTAAGAAGACCAAGCAAATACGAACAGGAGAGAGTAATGCGTCAGATACTTAAAGGATTGATCGCGGCAGTGGCCGTCATGGCTGCAGCCCCCGCGATGGCCTGCGGTTACGCCCCGTGCGCAGCGCCGGTCTATGTCGCACCGGCCGTGAGCTACGGCTATGTGGGCTGCGGTCCCTGCGGCGGCTGGGTCCGCGAGCGTCTGCCTGATCCGGAGCAGCAGTATTATTATATCAACCAGGGCCCGACCTATACCGGTCCGGGCAACTTCGCGCCGTATCCGGTCTACCGCGAAGGCTCGATCTCCGGTTATGGCTATGGCTACAACCGCCGCTATTACCACCGCAACGGTTACCGTTACACGGGGCGTTACTACCACGGTCGGCCCGTACTGCGCCGCTATTACTGATACAGCGGTAGTTTGAAAGCTTCAGCGCCCGTTCGCTTCCCGCGAGCGGGCGTTGTTCATTTCATCAGTCCGAGACGGCTCGCGCCGATATAGAGCGCGAGCACCGCGGCGTTCGACACGTTCAGGCTCTTGATCTCGCCGGGCATGTCGAGCCGCGCCACGGCGCGGCAGGTTTCGCGGGTCAGTTGCCGCAGGCCCTTGCCCTCGGCGCCCAGCACCAGCGCCAGCGGTTGCTGCAAGGGTACGGCGGCGAGGTCCTCGGTCCCCTCGCTGTCGAGCCCGACCGTCAAGAAGCCGCGGTCGTTCAGTTCGGTGAGCGCGCGGGCGAGATTTTGCACCGTGACCAGCGGCACCAGCTCCAGCGCGCCGGAGGCGGATTTCGCCAGCACGCCGGTGGCCTCCGGGCTGTGGCGGGCGGTGGTGACGATCGCTTTCACCGCAAAGGCCGCCGCCGAGCGCATGATGGCGCCGACATTGTGCGGATCGGTGATCTGGTCGAGCACCAGCACGATGCCATCCTGCGGCAGCGTATCGATATCGGGCGAGGGCAGGGGATCGGCCTCCGCCAACAGCCCCTGGTGCACGGCGTCCGGACCGAGCCGCTGGTCGATCGCGTTCGGCCGCACGATTTCCGGGGCAACGCGGGTATCGATATTCTCGTCCGCCAGCCGCCGGGCGGCGTTTTCGGTCAGCAACAGCTTTCGGATCCGCCGTTCCGGGTTGGCTAGCGCAGCCGAGACCGTGTGCCAGCCATAGAGAATCGCCGGCCCGTCGGAGCTTGTTTCCCGGTCGCGCCGGCCCGGCGGACGGGCGAATTTCCGCCCTTTTTCGAAGGGTTTGCCGCCGCCGCGGCGGAACGGCGGTTTTCGGTCGCGATCGCTCATGGGGAGCTTGTGTCACGGGGGGCCGAATATGGCAATTTGGCCTGATCGAACCTATTTTTGGTGGTCCGCATTGGTTGACTTTGCCACCCCCATTCGCCCATAAACGCGCCGGTCGCAGCCGGTTCGATCCGCGCTTTCGGCCTCAGCGTCATCCTTGGGTCCGGTCCTCCGCCACTCGGGCGGTCGGTTCGGTGACGCTGTTGGACGGGGAAGTGTCCCGAGTGGCAAAGGGAGCTGACTGTAAATCAGCCGCCGTATGGCTTCGAAGGTTCGAGTCCTTCCTTCCCCACCATCCTGATTTTATTCAGGATTTTCTATAGAAGTGCCTGTCTATTTTTCTTGCGGAATCTCGTTTCCCTGCCCTGGGGTGCGGGCTGGGGTATGGTGATCGTTCCGCTTGAAAGTGGCGCAGTCTCCAAAGGGGAGTTATTGGCGACGCTGTCTGGGTGTTGGAGAGAATCGGGGACTTCAGTATCTGGTTGTTTCGTGCTCAACTCTCGCGCGTGGGCCGGGGGGCGTGATGAGTCTGGGGCAAGCTTACGTTCATCTGAAGCCGCGTTCGGCGTTTGCGTCGGCGATGTGGCGTTCACCGGGACAGCTCGCGAAGAAAACGGCAGTAAAGGCGGTACGCGAGAAGCGTCGGTCGCAACAGCTCACCCCTAGCCGCACCTTTCCTCTTCCTCTCATGTGGCGTGGCCGCTGGAGCGAGCGTTCCGATTTTGCCTCCAGTGCTCACACTTCAGTGCGCCCGATTTCGATTGATGGCGAACTGAGGAGCCGGCGATTTCTTGCTTGGGCTCGATCGGAAAGGCGCAAACGCAAACTGCAACACAGCTCTCGCTTCGGCGCCGTGGGCCAACATCGATTATCAATAAAACCTAGATCGGCGGCAGTGTCTCTGTCGTGGTGCGTGCCGGAACGTAGCATTGGCTCTACAGCCTATGTCACTTTGTGATGATCCAGCAATCCCATGGACAAACGCTCATTAAGCGAACGAGATATCTGCACGAAGTTCATTACGCCTGCGCTACGCGAAGCAGGGTGGGACGAAATGCTGCAAATTCGCGAGGAGGTCGGCTTTACCAAAGGCCGCATTATCGTGCGCGGCAAACTGGTCACGCGTGGGAAGGCCAAGCGCGCTGATTATATCCTCTACTACAAGCCGAACATCCCGCTGGCGCTGATCGAGGCCAAGGATAATTCTCACAGCGTCGGCGACGGCATGCAGCAGGCGCTGGACTACGCTGCCACGCTCGATATCCCCTACGTGTTCACCTCGAACGGTGACGGATTTGTTTTCCACGACCGCACCGGCGGAAGCACGCCGCGCGAGGCGAATCTTGGTCTCGCAGCCTTCCCGTCGCCGGCCGATCTGTGGGCGCGCTATCGTGTCTGGAAGGGCCTGGACGCTGAAGCCGAACGGATTGTGCTTCAGGACTATTTCGACGACGGCAGTGGCAAGGTTCCGCGCTATTATCAGGTTAACGCCGTCAACGCCGCGATCGAAGCCATCGCCAAGGGCCGCGACCGCGCGCTGCTGGTCATGGCGACCGGCACCGGCAAGACCTATACGGCGTTCCAGATCATCTGGCGGCTGTGGAAGGCAGGGCGCAAGAAGCGCATCCTGTTCCTCGCCGACAGAAACGTACTGATCGACCAGACGATGGTGAATGATTTCCGCCCGTTCGGCGCGGTAATGGCGAAACTATCGACTAACGCAAAGACCATCGAGCGGCAGGACGGCACGACCGTCGATCTACCGCTGGCGCTCGATAAGAAGCGGCGTATTGACACCGCTTTCGAGGTCTATCTCGGGCTCTATCAGGCGATCACGGGGCCGGAGGAGCGTCAGAAGCTCTATCGTGAGTTCTCGCCCGGCTTCTTTGACCTGATCGTGATCGACGAATGTCATCGTGGCAGCGCGGCCGAGGATTCGGCCTGGCGGGAAATCCTCACGCACTTTTCCGGCGCGACACAGATCGGCCTCACCGCCACGCCGAAGGAAACCGAATACGTCTCCAACACCGACTATTTCGGCGAGCCGGTCTTTACCTATTCGTTGAAGCAGGGGATCAGCGATGGTTTCCTCGCACCCTACAAGGTCATCAAAGTTCACATCGATCGTGACGTGGAAGGCTATCGCCCCGAACTCGGTCAGCTCGACCGAAACGGAAACGAGGTCGAAGACCGCATCTACAACGCCAAGGATTTCGACCGGAACATCGTGCTCGATGATCGCACGGTGCTGATTGCCAAGAAGATCACCGAGTTCCTCAAGGAAAGCGGCGACCGCTTCCAGAAGACCATCGTGTTCTGTGTCGATGAGGAGCACGCGGCGCGTATGCGGCAGGCGCTCGTCAACGAAAACGCCGATGTGGTCGCTGAGAACCAACGCTACGTCATGCGCATTACCGGCAGCGACAAGGAAGGCCAGGACCAACTCGGTAACTTTATTGATCCGGAATCGAGATATCCCGTACTGGTGACGACCTCGCGACTTCTTTCGACCGGCGTTGATGCGCAGACTTGTCGGCTGATCGTACTGGATCGCGCAGTCGGCTCGATGACCGAGTTCAAGCAGATCGTCGGGCGCGGCACCCGTGTTCACGAGGACACGAAGAAGTTCTTCTTCACGTTGATCGATTTTCGCGGCGCGACTAGCCATTTTGCCGATCCGGATTTCGACGGCGATCCGGTGCAGATTTACGAGCCGGGTGACTGCGATCCGGTCGCCCCGCCCGACAAAGCGCCGGAGGACGATGATGCTATCCCGCCAACCCTGGGCGAGGACGAAATCTTGGTCGATCAACCGGGCTTGTCGCTGCCGCTTCATGATGGTGACGGACAAAAGGTTTATGTCGATGGCGTTAGCGCCCGCATCGTTGCCGAGCGCGTGGAATACCTCGACGAAAATGGCAAACTTGTCACCGAATCACTGCGTGATTTCACCAAGACGGCACTGAAGAAGCGCTTCGCCAGCCTCGACGATTTCCTAAAACGCTGGAGATCGACCGAACGCAAGCAGGCGATAATCGAGGAGCTGGAAACTGAAGGTCTCGCGCTCGACACGATTGCAGAGGAGCTCGGTAAGAACCTTGATCCCTTTGATCTGATTTGCCATGTCGCGTTTGACAAGAAACCGCTGACGCGGCGCGAACGGGCCGACAATGTCAAGAAGCGTGATGTTTTCACAAAATACGGCCCACAAGCGCGTGCCGTGCTCAATGCTTTGCTCGACAAGTATCGGGACGACGGAGTGCTTAATCTCGATGACACTAACGTGCTGAAGGTGACGCCATTCACCACGATGGGCAGCGTCGTCCAACTCATCAACGCGTTCGGCGGCAGGGAAGGCTTCGAGCAAGCCGTCCACGAGATGCAAGATGCGATTTATCAGGAAAGCGCTTAGTTTATGCCTATTGCTGCACTCAATGAGCAGATTGTTTTTGTACGTCTTGAATTGTCGCCTGCTGAGATTCCGGGGCTACGGGAAAGGCACGCCAAGAAATATCCCGGTGCGGCTGCACTCGAACAACGTGGTGCCGCACTCATCAGAGCGGGCGTTCAGGTCGTCGAAGCTAGGGAGTTCGTCGAGGCCGTGGTTCGTTGGGGACGCGGACAACGTTTTGTTGGGCGGCTGCTGAACCAAAACACGGCCGAGCAAATTGCGAGTGCCCTCCAAGAATCAAGTGCTCTTTTGAAGATCGGGCAGGCGGCCGCCGCAGTCTCTCGGCTTCAACAGCTGAGATACCTCGGGCAGTCATTTGCTTCGAAGATCGCACGGTTTATGAATCCCGCCGTCGCGGTCATTCTTGATGAGGTGATTCGCGGGGCGCTAGGCTACCGAGAAAATCGAGACGGCTACCAAGAGTTCCTCGACGATTGCCGGGCCAGTCTGGCACTGCTAGCACCCCATCATTCTCAGCTTCGGGTTTGCGACGTTGAGGCCGCTGTCTTTGCGAAAATCCAGGATTACTGAATGATCGTTCGTACCACCGTCAAATCGATTCAGGATATCATGCGCCAAGACGTGGGCGTCGATGGCGATGCACAGCGCATCAGCCAGCTCACCTGGCTGTTCTTTCTCAAGATCATCGACGATCAGGATCAAGAACTCGACCTAACTAAGGATGGCTATCGCTCGCCGATTCCGAAGAAATTCCAATGGCGCAATTGGGCGGCGGACCCCGAGGGCATCACCGGGCAGGCGTTGCTCGATTTCGTCAATGACGAGCTGTTCCCTGCGCTGAAGGATCTGAAGCCCACCGGCAAACCCGGAGACCGTCGCCGCGTAGTGCGCGACGTGTTTGAGGATGCTTACAACTACATGAAATCTGGTCACCTTATCCGGCAGGTGATCAACAAGATTAGTCAGATCGATTTCAACAACCTCGACGAGCGGCGGCACTTCGGCGAGTTCTACGAACAACTGCTCAACGATCTGCAATCGGCTGGCAATGCGGGCGAATATTACACGCCCCGCGCCGTCACCGCCTTCATGGTTGACCGCATCGACCCGCATCCGGGAGAAATCCTGTTCGATCCCGCCTGCGGCACGGGCGGCTTCCTGTCCTGCGCGATCCGCCACATGGAGAACAACGGTTACGTCAAGACGCCGAAGCAGCGCGAGAAAATGGAAGATGCTTTGCGCGCAGTAGAAAAGAAGCAGCTCCCGCACATGCTCTGCGTCACCAACATGCTGCTGCACGGCATCGAGGACCCAAGCTTCGTGCGCCACGACAACACGCTGGCCCGGCCGCTTATTTCGTGGAGCAAGGACGAGCGCGTCGATATCGTCGTGACCAACCCGCCCTTCGGGGGTCGCGAGGAAGATGGCATTGAGAACAATTTTCCGACTTTCCGCACTAAGGAAACGGCGGATTTGTTCCTCGCGCTCATCGTGCGCCTATTGAAGCCGAGCGGGCGCGCAGCCGTGGTGCTGCCCGATGGCACGCTGTTCGGAGAGGGCATCAAGACGCGACTCAAGGATCATCTGATGGAGGAGTGTAACCTCCACACTATCGTCCGCCTGCCCAATTCCGTGTTCAAACCCTATGCCTCGATCGGCACCAATCTTCTTTTCTTCGAGAAGGGCACGCCCACTAAGGAAATCTGGTTCTTCGAACATCGCGTGCCTGAGGGGCAGAAAGCCTATTCGATGACCAAGCCGATCCAACTCCAGCATTTTCAAGAGTGCATCAACTGGTGGGGCGGCAAGGATCGGAAAGGTCGAGAGGAGACGCCGCAGGCGTGGCGTGTCACCGCTGAGGAGGTAAAGGCGCGCGGCTACAATCTCGACATCAAGAACCCGCACGCGGTGGCCGACGATCACGGCGACCCGAAAACCCTGCTGGCCGATCTGGTACGCGCCGAGACCGAGACGGCAGGCTTACGTGACCAATTGAAGGCGATCCTCGCCGAGGCGCTCGCGCGATGAATGCTGAACGCTTGCTGACACACTACGAGCAGATCGCCGACGCGCCCGACGCGATTGCCCGCCTGCGCCGCTTCATTCTCGATCTGGCCGTACGCGGCAAACTCGTGCCGCAAGACCCGACCGACGAACCGGCGTCGGAACTGCTGAAGAGGATCGCGGAGGAGAAAGCGCGACTGGATCGGAAGGAGCGTACCAAACGAGAGCCGAAAAACTTCAATGGCGGTGACGAGCCCATCCAAATGCCGAAAGGTTGGGCGTTGGCCCCTCTGGCCGATCTAGTCACAGTACTAAATGGTCGTGCTTACAAACAGAACGAACTGTTGAGCGCAGGAACACCAGTTCTGCGGGTAGGCAATCTTTTTACGTCCGACAAATGGTATTATTCGACGTTGCAACTCGACGAAGACAAGTATTGCGCAAAGGGCGATCTTATTTTCGCTTGGTCAGCTTCGTTTGGTCCGTTCATTTGGGACGGTGAGAAGGTGATCTATCACTATCACATTTGGAAGCTTCCGCTTCACAGCGAATCCGACCTCAACAAGCGGTATCTCTACAATTTTCTTCTCCAGAAGACTCGCGAGATCAAAGAAGCCGGGCACGGCATTTCAATGGTCCATATGACCAAGGAGAAGATGGAGAAACTCGTAGTTCCCGTCCCACCCCTCGCCGAACAGCACCGCATCGTCGCCAAAGTCGATGAGTTGATGGCCTTGTGCGACCGGCTCGAGGCGGCGCGGGAAAGCCGGGAGGCTGTACGCGACCGGTTCGCAGCGGCGACATTTGCTCGACTCGACGCGCCCTATCCCGAGATCGTTCAGGCAGACGCCCGCTTTGCGCTCGACGCTCTCCCGGCGCTCACCGCTCGCGCCGACCAGATCAAGCAATTGCGCCAGACCATCCGCAACCTTGCCGTCCGCGGCAAGCTGGTACCGCAAGATGCGAACGACGAACCGGCGTCGGTGCAATACGATGCTCCAGAGCTTGAAGGTCGACTGGATACTGAAATCCCGCCCAACTGGCGATGGGTTCGAGTTGAAGATGTAGCGGAGGCCCGACTTGGGAAGATGCTCGACAAAGCCAAGAACAAAGGACGACCATACCCGTATCTGCGTAATACGAATGTCCATTGGTTCGACATTCGGCTCGATGACCTGAAAACCATTCCACTCGATGATGCCGAATTTGAAGAGTACCAGCTGAAGAGAGGCGACGTTCTGATTTGCGAGGGCGGACACGGGATCGGGCGAACAGCGGTTTGGGGTGGCGGCTTCGAGAATCTGGTTTTCCAGAAGGCGCTACACCGGGTAAGGCCGAGCGCGCATCTTGATTCCCGTTTCTTTGCAAATTGCTGCTCCGTGTATTTCGACGCCGGAATCATGCAAACGTACTTCACGGGCGTCGGTATTCCGCACTTCACCGGAAAAGCGCTTGCCAAATTGGTATTCCCCCTTCCACCAATCGCCGAGCAGCGTCGCATCGTCGCTAAGGTCGATGCGCTGATGGCGCTTTGTGAACGGCTAGAGGCGAGCCTCACCGCCACCGTCGTCACCCGTCGTTGCCTGCTCGACGCGCTGCTGGCCGAAGCGCTGACGCCGGCTGAGGATCGCGAACTGGAGGCGGCGGAATGAGCCGCCTTCCTGTCAAACCTCGTCGTATCTGGCTACGCTCATTTTATGAGTTTAGTCCTGAGGAGGACGGCTACATCGGCTGGACTGAGGAAGGCCCCCATGACCGAATGCTCGGGCTGATCGAGGATGGCTTTGCGTTTCGAGGACAGCCGAAGCCACCGTTCGACAAGTCTGTGTTGTTGAAGATCGGGGTGACGAACGATTCGGAGCGGAGGGCCGACTCAGGGGCCGGGACTCAGTAAATGTCAGTCATTCCGACGATGTCCTCCTCCTCTTCGCCCTCATCCAGGTGGTCTAGATCGTCGAAATCAACCTCCTCGATTGCTTCGCGCATGCGCCTCACCCGTTCGTTCTGATTTCGCAGGCTGCGCAATATCGTGGCGATGGAGGCATAGCCCCGCGAGATGTCCAGGAACTGTACGCGCTTGGCCCGCAGGAGCGCGAAGTATGAATCGTGGACGATAAAGCCATCATTGACTCCGGGAAGAAACCCTTGGCTGACGGCCTCGTAGGCGTAGAGCCACATAGGGCTGCGCAAGCCATCCGATGTCAGCGATCTGTCCCAAAGAGTGCGGTCGATATTCCCCTTCACAAAGCCCCGAGCGCCGAGGCAGACGACGAGAAGTGCGACAAAGGCGTTCTCGATTGAGAATAGCGGCGCCAACCGGTGGGCCGAAATGCGCAGGTCGAGGCGGAGCATCAGGAAAAGAAGCCAGATGATCTCGCCGGTGCGGTTGGCGCGCGCCAAGACGGGGATTCGGTACTCGATAAACTCCGCGAGGGTCTCAATCTGCACGTCCCCGCGGGCCACTTGTCGCAGCAGGCACGCTTCCACCAAGAGCGAGACCAGACTTGGATTTCGACGGTAGGCATTAATCAGGCTGAATTGGAGCGGTTTCCAATCATCTGCATTGACTAGGGCCGAACGCGCGTGTTGGAGTCCGAACTTCTCCACATTCATTTCCGGGTTAGCGGCGCATACATGGGCGAGCTGATAGAGGAAATGCTGTAGCGCGCTTGCCTCAATCCGACTGCCCGGTGGGGCTGGGCGCGGCAGGTGTGCGAGAACGGCTTGCTGCCAGCCCATATTCTGACGATGCGATGTCGGGTAGATCGCGGACTTCTCGTTGTTTAGCTCAAGCTCGAAAGCGGCCACTGATTGACGCAGTGCGGCCAACAATTCTTCGCCGCTGGCCCCTTCGGGGCTGCTGAGCGTGTAATCATCGATGTAGCGGGAAGCGTCACGTTTTCCGATCCTCAAGCGCTGCTGGAGAAAAACATCGACCCCCGACGCCACTACCTCGGCGACGAGCCGCGACGTATCTGGGCCGACCGGCAGCCCAATAGTTTGACCGTCCTGAGCGTTGCGGCACAGGAGGTCGATCAAATTCCCATAGTGTTCCGTGCGGCGGTTCTTTTTGGCGAAATCCTTGCCGTGGATGGCCCAAGGGATGGCATGGGTGTAAATTGAGTGAAAAAAGGCTCGGATGTCCGCGGCGGCATATTCCTCTCGGCGCGACGAGAGATTGACACGGAAGTGGTCCCTAAGCTCAACGCTTGGGCGCATTAGGGCCCGTGATCCTGACCAGTCGAAGACGGGAGGTGAAAGCGTAACGTTGGACGCGCGGGCGATACGCCGCAGGTCAACATAGTTGTCTGCCAAGACTCTCGAAAGCAGCAGGTGGGCGACGGGATTCGGCACGCCATGCCGGCGATCCTCTTTCCCGAAGCGCGGGAAATAGAACCACGCCGGTTCGGAGACGAACGCGTAATGGTCTGGCTTTCCCCGCCGGTTGGGTGGCAGGGCATCGATCCCGGCGAGGATCGACCTGCGAGACCTAGCGAGATCTTCAGAGACAAAGCACGGTGGTAGTTCGGGCGCAAAATAGCCATGCGAGACAAGACGCCTAAGACGCTCGGATTTGGTTTTGGCACTCATTTCCGCCGACGCTCCCCCGCTTAGGATCAGTTAAGAACAGGGCGGCAGCGGTTGGCAATGCGATCGTCAGTTCTCGGCCTGTGGATAACCTGACTACGCCGACGATTCAGGAATGCCGTCGCCCAAAGTAATTTGTTGGGCCGAGCCTCCTAGCTGCAAGGCTGGTAGAAAACGAACCTCGCCGGCAACGTGGACGAAGCGATTTGCCAGTGCCCTTGGCGAATGTGGATCAGACCAATAGCTCGCCACGATGTCAGCGACCAGTTTTGGCGGGCATCCAGACAAGCGGACGAGAGCATTCGGTGGAGATTCTCAGCGGACGCGCAATGTCGGACGCGTGTCACACGAGCTTAGGAGCGGGCTGGATGCAAGAAGGTTGGTCCCTTCACACGAATTGGAACCTCCCGCGTTCCCTTGGATAAGCCGGTTCACCTGTGGCCTTCGCCGGGCACTCAAGCCTGCAGGTGACGATTGACGGCCATGGCCATCTCTTAAAAACCGACCAGCAACAAGCCGTCATGGACGGCATCGCGGCGCAGTTCGCTTCGATCAAGCCCGGTCACTCATTCCTTGATGCCGTGGCGGCCACGCCCTATTTATGGTTGTAGCCTACCGCGCGCGTTAGCCACCATCCTGAACCGAATTAGTGTGATCAAATGGACCGCCCGACGATATTTATTTCATCGACGATTTACGATTTCCGCGACATGCGGAGCGCTATCAAGGACCATTTGGAAGAGAACGGGTGCAGAGTTCTTGCCTCGGAGTACAACGATTTCACAAAGCCGCTCGATAAGCACTCCTATCAGGCCTGCCTCGACACGATCGAGCAGGCGGATGTTTTTCTGCTGTTGGTCGGAACGCGCGTCGGGGGCTGGTTTGACGCCCCCAACCGCGTCAGCATTACGCAACAGGAATACCGGACCGCGTACGAACTCGCTCAGGACGGAAAGATAAAGCTGCTCTCGTTCGTCCGTGAAGAAGTTTGGAACCATCGTCAGGGCAGCAAGGAACTATCGAAGCATCTTGAAAGCTTGTCCGAACTCGACGACGAAATTCGAAAGAAGATCAGCGCCAGGCCGACCGCTTTCGCCAGTGACAGCGATTTTATCGTATCGTTTATCGACGAAATTTCGCGAAACAAAGAAACCGCCGAGGCCGTCAAGGGACGCGGATCGATGCCGGTAGGCAACTGGGTTCACACCTTTAGCCGGTTTTCCGATATTCGCGATGTTCTCGATCCTTTGATCCTAAACGGCCTGTCCGTGCGGCACGCCGCGGGACGCAAGGCGCTGCAAAATCAGTTGCTCATCCTCCTGCGGGACGTCGTGCCTGTTATCAACGGCAAGCCCATGATTCCGGCGCCCACGATCTTGAAGCTCGCCAAGGAGATCGACCTCAAGACTGACGCTCTGACGAGTACGGTGTGGCTGACAGATCAAACGTTTGGCAGGCTGGTCTTCTTGGCGATGATTGCCCCGAACACGACCTTGAGTGAAGCGGGACTAGAAACGGCTCTGGGGTCCGATTTGCTGCTGGAATACGTTCCGGCGGAAGGCAATTTCAAGCAAACGCCCGCCTACGACCTGCTGACTGAATTGCTCGACCAGATTCGCAAGCTTGAGAAGGCGCGAACAGGATTAGGTCTCAATGAGATCATCGTTTGTGGCGCGCCCAAGAATAGGGGCACGAATAAATCGGTAACGGTTCCCACGCATCTTGTTGCCGGTGTGCTTCATATGCTTTTCCGTTGGGCCGATGTTGCTGCTCTCGCAAAAGCTCTCGCTCAAGTCTTGGACGGCAAGCCCTCAGCCGCCCTTCAACGCATGCCGCTGACGCCATTCCGCGAACAGGAAGAAGAGCTTAAGCGAGAGCAGGTGTCCCTGGAGCAAATCAGGACGTTCGTTGGACTGGAATCTAGCAGTCCCGCGGGCGAACAGCCGATGTCCGAGGTCTCTGAAAATCGCTAGCCGCGCGGTTTGCCGTCGCCCTTTTGGACATTTCCCCGAGCAGCAACATCAAGGCCTTCTCGGGGCCGTCCGGAATCTCACTTGCGCGGCCAGTGGGGCTCGCCACCGGTGAAGCCGGGCGGAAGGCTGACGTTGTTCAGGCTCGCTTCGACGACGCCCGGCCTGAAGTTGGTCCGCTCGATAACGATCTCGCGAGTTTCAAGCGCCGGCCTGATGATAAGAACGCGGCCGTAGTAGTCGTATCGCTCGGGCGGGACCGGGATTGCCTTGCCATCTGCGCCGATGGTCGCTTCAATTACTTCTTCGCGTGCGGCCTCCGCTTGATACTTCACCCGTTCGGTGTCGGGCGGGCTGGCAGGGTACTTAAAGACCCAGCACTGCCGCTTCTCGCGCTGTTCACTCGGGAGCCGATCCGGGTGCTTGCGATGTGCCGCGTCGGTGTTGCGCACCGGCTCGAAGCCCGGCGTATGTCGGCCAGCTTCGTTGACCGCGTTCGCTTCGGCGTTCATCGCGTCAAGACGCGTGAGCACATCCGCAATCGCAGCGGCGTGCTCATCGTAGGAGCGAAGAAGAGTGGCGGCTTCAACCTCGACCGCATGACGCGCAGCCTCGATACGTTGGCGAAACCGCTCCGTCTCGGCCCGCTTCTCAGCTTCCGCTTCGGCCGCGAGCGCTTCGGCATGCGCTTTTTCGAGATCGGCAACACGAGCCTCGGCGCGGTCGGCGGCGCGACGTTGTGCCTGGTACTCGGCTTCCGCCTTGACGTGTTCGGCATCACTCATGGTCGAAAGGCCGGCCAGTGCGGCCCCGCTTTTGGCGACGGCGGCGGCGTGCTCAGCGCGCGCCTTTTCGATCTCGGCAGCGATGGCGGTGGAAGTTGGGGTCTTCTTTCCGAAGATGTGATTCAGGATCTTCATTGCTGGTTAGCCTTCGTAAATGGTGCGGGGCGAGGTGGTGATCAGCGATAGTTGGCGAGAGCTTCGCCGATCCGGAGCCAGCGATGGTAAGTCGTGTGCTCAACGTGCGCCGCGAATATGAGATTGTGCGCCATGCCATGCCGCGCACGGAACTGTTCGTCAGCGAGCGCTTGGCGCGCCGCTGCGAGGTCGGTGGTCGCAGCCTTAAGGTCTGCGAGAAGTCTGGCGCGGCTCATTGGGCGGCTCCGACCTTGTGTTGCGCAAGCCATGCATCAAATGCGGCGACACTGTAACGGTAAGAACCACCGACCTTCACGAACTCAGGGCCAATCCCGCGTTCGGCATAGTTTTTGAGCGTATTCGGCGAGAAACCGCCGCGCGATGCGATCTTTCGTCGGGAGAGAAAAGTTTCAGACATTTTCGACCTCTCGCAAAAGTCACAGCGGGGTTCGGCCGCCGAAGCGCCCCGCTGCACTTGTTGTTCTTGCTTTGTCAGAGCGATGGTGACGCGAGCAATTTGCGCAATCTGCTCAGATTCGTCAGGCCCGTTTCGGTATCCCTTAAGGCGGTGTACCGGTGGCGGGAGCCGGCGCGGTATGTCCGCTTGCGCAGTTAGCGATCAAGCTCGCGCGACGGCGCAATAAGTTGGGATGGGCCAGATGCGACATCCCGCTCATTCATTCGATTGCCTCTTCCGCAGCGGCAGCAAGCGGCAGCAGGGGCCGTGAGGCCAACACCCCGACCGCGTTGACGACTGGCTCGCACCTGTTGCGTGCATAACAAGATGCTTATATCGTCTGGGTACCCTCCGACTTGCAAGGTGCCAGCCTCATACTGGGCGGCCGCTAACGGGAGGCAACGATCCCCGCGACACAAGTTTGTTTTCAGGGGAATGAACAATGTCAGATGCCTTCCGCAACAATCGTCCGGCCCCCTCAATAACGTTTGCCGACGTGGTTCTAAATTCGTTTGCTCTTCTGTTGTTGTTCTGTTTCTGGCTACTTGTTTTAGTGGTACCTATTGCTTGCGTTGTTACAGCGGCGCGAGTGGGTGTGCAGAATGACGGGCTAGTTTTTATCCTGTTGTTTATGCTGGCGATAATCGTTCTAGGAGCGGTTCTTGCACTGGGCTTTCTTTACTTGGCAAAGAAGATTTGCGAGAGGCGAAGATGGAGTATCCTGGCCTCTTCGCTAATAACGATCATACTGGCAGCGTTACTCATTACTTCAGCTCTCAAGATAGGGCTTACTGCGCACCTTGGATTGTTCGCAAGCGGTCTGACGGCATTGGTTATTGCGCTTGTGCTATTCGTAGTAGCGTTGGCGCCCGCGCGAGCTTAGTACAGCGACGTTGAACCAATGAAAGCGATAATCGAGACGTTGGAAGTTTTTTTGAAGGGACTGATTACGTGGTGCCAAGCGGCGGCGGCACCCGCGCAATCGGTGCAGGCCATTCTCTCTATAACCGACAGCGAAACAAGGACCGGACGATTGATAGCCTTATGGCTCTGGTCGGCGATTCTGACGATGCTATTCCAGACTCCGATTTTCCGAATGTATCGAATAGAATGGACTGATATGGGATTTCTGGTGCCCTATGTTCTGACGATGTCGCTCAATGTGTTGCTAATCGGCGCTATCGTGCACTTTGGCTTTCGCTTGTTTAGGTTATCCTCCAACCTGTTCGATACCTTGGCGATGTTCGTCGCTACGGTGGGCGTTTATTGGCCTATTTCTAGTTTCTTGGCGATCCCAACACAGGCCAATCTTCTGTCGATAATGAGCACAGTCAAAGCATTAAACCTTTCATTTTGGGACGCGATCCCACGTCTCTTCCATGAAGCGTCGAAAGGTGGCCCTTTTGGTGAGGTTATGTTTGTTGTTGAGCCGCTTGGTTTCGTCTTTTCTCTATGTTCGTTCGCCATTTTTGCTGAGTGTATTGTTCAACAATATGGAGGTTCTCGTTTTAGAACACTTCTCGCTATACAGTTCAGCACTACGCTCGCCATCATTATAATCCTTCCTATCTCCCAATTCGTGAATCTCCTGATATGGGCTTCCCTCAAATAGCTCGGCACACAAGGGTTGATCTATCCTGAGCGTATTGTTTTCGGCGTTGGGTCAACAAGAGCGGATCATTCGGAGAAGGCACACTGGCTGCGTCTACAGGCCGTGTACGACCTTTGCCCAAGCGAAGCAGGCGCTCTAAGGAAGCTATGTCTTGATGGTACGCATTGAAATGAAGGGCAGGGAAGCGCTGGCAAGTGTGCTGTGCGGCGAAGACCTGTTGGCAAGGTACCCGATCTTGCGAGATGCTGAGGACGCGAACGTTGAGGAAAGGGGGCGACGTTACTGGAAGTTCTCAGGGCGCTGTTTCAGGTCTGCCCATTTAGCCGGTTCTGTTGGAATTTCTTTGAGAATACGCTTCTCTCCTTGTGCCTTTTGTCTCGCGTTTTCGTCCCAAGCTGCTTGCCCGAACCGCCTGACAGATTGATAGAGAATTGTTACGTTTGACGTACTAGCGCCGGATTCTTCGAGAGCAATTCTAAAGATGTCATCGGCGACTTCTCGGGACCTATTCTGATCCCAGTACAGAAACTGAAGGAGTACCGTTGGAGCAGCATTGTTGCTGTCCGGCGACAAAAGTGCCCAGAACACTTTGGGCACGATATCTAGGGAAAGTACAAACCCGGCTGGAACTATCACTGGCTCATACTTCTTGCCCTGATCTGCTTTGGGAACCCAAATGAAGGGCTTCGACACAACGTACATTTGATCGAGCAGCGGTTGTATGAACAGGGTCGAGGTAGGCGCGATCGGAGTGGCTGGTGCAATGGCAGGCTCGGGCGCGCGTGGATTTACAACCGCACTCCGATTTTTCGGAACGTATCCAACTTCTTTGTACGCCCAATCGAGATTTCTCTCTAACTTTGCTATTTCGATTTCGTCCCTATCTTTCGCGCCCGAGAGCGTGCGCCAACGTGCTTCCATTTTGTCGATTTCAATTCGAATGGTATCCCGTCCGGCCTTTAACTCTTTGTGGTATCGCAGCCAGTCCGGCCTGTTTGGTTCACTCGAGACATTTGCGAGATATTGCGAGAATCGAATGCGTAATTCGATATCTTGATTCAGTGCGTTGTTTATGAAATCTTTATTGTAGTCGTCTCGAAGGGCTTGCTGCTTCGCCAGCCGATCTGCGGTCGATTTCGTATATTCCAGAACGGCTGTCGCTAATTGAAACAGCGGCGGGATTGCAGCTATCGCCACGGCGACGAATACGCTTCCCAGGATGAACTTTTTGAAGTCTAGCCGAGACTTGAGACGATCTACAGTTAATTTCTCTCGCTCTAATTCCTTTTGATCGGCGAGCTTCTGCCACTCTAATTCCTTTTGAACGGTTAGCTTCTCCCGTTCCAATTCGTTCTGGACTGTTAGCCTCTTGCGCTCCAATTGGGTTTGGAGGACTACCTTCTCCCGCTCGATAGCAAATTGTTGCTTGGCGTCCTCGTCCATGGGCACCTCCATCCCTCGCCAAAGCTCATAGTTGCAGTTTTGAAACACCTCGCCAAGGCAATTTTTATGGGCGGGGAGACGTTGAAGCCACGCCCTAAGTCGCTGAGGCCTCGCCTTCGCTGGTGCGCTGTTGCGGTGTGTTGTCGTTGTCGTGGCGCAATCGACGCGTGTCATGCTCAGCCAGCACAGCAGCGCGTTCGTCGGCGCGCATGCTGATTAGCCTCTGCGCTATGCCGATGTCGATCAGTGCGGCCCATGTCTGCGGGATATTCAATCGCAGCTTGAGCGCGAGGGCGGTGAGTTCGCCAGCGAGTTCGGCGGGTAGCGCTTCGAGCGAGGGGACAGGGCAAAAGCCAAACCCAAGCGTTGCCAGCACGGCTTCGACCGACTCCAAACCCGGCCGGTTCTTCTTTCTCCACGCCTTAACCGAAGCCCTTCGGACCCCACTTCGCTCCTCCAGCGAGTCGTAGGTCACGCGCTGTCTCGCCATCTCGGCGAAGACGAGTCTCACAAACGGCCCGACGCGCTCGGGCATCGTGACGGTGCGAGGGTTCCTTCGCCGCTTTCGGGCGGAGGGAATTAGCGCAGCGCGAAATTCGGTGGGATAAAGCTGGGGGGCGGGCATCGGCGGCATCCTGAGGCGATTGAAATTGCTTTCAGGATTGGACGAAGAGCTATTGCGCTACAGCCCATTGCAGTCGCCCTAGCGCGGGGCTCCGCATCGCAGCGCGAAACGCTCCGAGAACAAAAAGTCACTTTTGAAATTTTGTATCTACCGGAGGCGGGAGGTCGCGCGTCACCCGCTCGGCAGGGGTAGGTCTTAGGACCCAAGAGGGGCGCTTGCCGTTGCGTTATCAGTTGCTGGGCGAACCAAAACTCCGCTCTAATCGCCGTTTAGCAATCCTAAGGGAGATTTGTTCGGCCGCGTCTCTTTCGCCAAGCTTGAGATAGGCCTTACAAAGCGCATGTTCCGCCCACTCAGTTTCCATATCCATTTCCGCATCCTCTCGGTGTTCGTCTAAGAACGCCTTCAGCGCACCGGCACCTCGCCTTATATCTATTCTGTCGTCCGAAAGCGTTTCTGCCTGAGCAGTGAGTATCTTGGCGAAATTTCGGGTAAAGGTTGGTTCAAACTCCGAGCTATGATGCTTCTCCAGCGACTCGAGCGTTCTCCTGCCATTGATGACTTCCGCCTGAAGGAGCTTTGCGAAGCCATCGGGAGCGGCGAAAAAGAACTCTGCGCCGACGTTGATCGCTGAACTGGTGCAGGCGAAAGACTCGGAGCCCAAATTGGGTGGGTACGGTAAGTCTTTGACTCCAGCATCTTGCAGACCGTCAACGATAGCGTTCGCACTCATAAAGAGGTGAATTGCCAAACCGAGCTTGCTGGACATGCCGGACATTGTTCCGTCCAATGCAGTGCGGATCATCTCGCGCCCGTTCGCCCTAAACCGGCTTGCCATCTTGGCGAACCGAAGTCTTACGTTCACTTCTTCTGGGCCGCTCAACATGTGTCGGATGTAGTTTGCTAGGAAAGAACTTGGATGAGCTACCTCAGCGTAGTCGAAGCCCCTTCCGGTCTGATACGGAAGCTGAAAGAGCAGCAAGACAATCGAAAAATCGGCAACGGTGCAAACTCCCTCGAACAGATACTCCTGATAAAGGCGAGCAAGCATAGTATCGAAGGCGTGCTTGTCTGCAATTTGTGCGCGATTGCGAGCGATGTCGTCCAATATGGGCACCAAAGAGGGCTTTGGGTCCCTAGCGAGTAGGCGCGCGGCTAGCGCCATGACGCGCAACTCTTGTTCATGAACTGGCAACACCGACGAGCACGCCGCCAACGCATCTCGCAACATCTGCCGTATCGGGACGAACGGAAAGTCGTCAGGTATCTCTCTGATACTACAAGGCTGTTCCGGTGGTTCCGTCCTAAACTCTCCGGGATTTATGCTGATCCAATACTCGCATTCGAATTTTTTGGCGTGCCACCAGGTTCGACCGTTGGAGTTTGAGGTTGTCCCCTCCTTCGGTGCCAACAGCGCCGCGTAGGCTACTAGCCTTGTGTGGTCGAGGATCTCTTCACTGCCGATGTTGAATGCGAGGGCTACGCGCTGTAGCGCCACGTAGGACGACGAAGGCAATATGTGCCCGCTGAATAGTGACATACTAGCGTTTAACGCTGTGCGTTCTGATCGCGTTGCCCATCTTACCGGAAAGTGTTGCAGCCTCATCTTCGGGAAGGCCAAGCTGAGTTAGGACGGACTTCAAGCCTACGGGGCCGACCTCAAACTGCTTTTCATCGATCCTTTCGGGGATCGTTGCAATTGCGCTCAGCACCGCGGCATCCAGGCCCTCTGTGCGACAGTATTCCTCGAACGAGCTGCGCTCCTTCAAACTTTTCAACAATCCAGCAATCAATTCTCGAGCCGCTTCGCCGATCCCCTTCAGATCCACAAACGCCTTCACAAACTCCAGCACGCAAGCGGAGGCAAAACCCCAGATCACCACTTCGGGAATCTGGCGCAGGTTGTTTGGATAAACTAGGTATGCATCGGTGCCGATTGCGTTTTCGGCGCTAGAAATAAGCTTGCGCGCGTCAGCAGACATCTAATTAATGCCTCAAAGTTTTATTCTTATAATGCCGCTACTTTAGTGACCCGCGCGCGAGATCGCAACGAAAAAGCTGGGCAGGAGCCAACCCTCCGACAGCGAAGATTTGCGTACCCATCAGCTTCGCGAACGCCGTGCCAGCGCCGAACGGGCGCCGAGCTAGCGACCATCCCGCCGAGGGGGAAGCGCCAGAGCGAGCGAATCCTTCGCGATCAAAGCGCGCTGCTGGATCGCTAATTGCCGGGCCTCTTCCTGATCCCGGTTGATCCGGGGCAATCTGCTCTCGCAGGTTCATGGTCGCAGGCCCTACGTGATCGGTTCAAGATCGTCAAAGAACGTCTCGATCGATTCCAGCACCAGTGAAAAAATGTTCGCAAACTTCAAGTGGCCTGCCTCCCGAGCGATCTTGACGAAGGCGGCGCGCGACGGCATCCGCTCAACTTCAAGGCTCGCCAGCGGCCCCAGCCATTCTTCTAGCCACACCCGGAGGGCGGCCGTGCCACCGGCCAGGACACCGGGGAGATAGTAGCCGGTGTACCGCTTCTGGCCGGGTCCTGCCTTCTGGTAGGTGAACTTTCGGATGGGAGAGGAGTCGGTGGAATCTCTAATAAGAGACTCTATAGAGAAACCACCGACTCCTCGGGCGTCCCATTCCGTCATTTTGAATGCCGTCATGGCGTCCTGAACATTTGTCAGGAGCACGCCCTCCGCCGCCATGTCAGCGAGGCCCCCCGGAGCTACGTCTCCCCAGCGTGCGATCTCATGAACCGTGATCGGCAACGGCACGTCACACAAAACGTCCAGCCAACACGGCTCGGCGCGCCTGTGGGGGCGCAATCGGCCCACCGCCTGAAGCAACTCCCCCACAGTGATCCGCCAACGCAGCGCCTCTGCAATCGGTTCGGGGTGGCGATCCACCGTGGTCGCAATGACAGAGCCATCAGCAAGCAGGATGCCGCCTTGCCTTTGATCGAAGAAATGCCCCTCACCACCGGAGAGCGGCCGACCGGCGAACACAGATGCAGCGGCCTCTACGGCGGCGCGCGTGGGAGCGGGTCGCCCAATAACGATCAACCCCGCAACGCCCTGCATGTCGTTCATGCCCGCGAGGGCTCCGAAGTGCCGCGCGACAACGTTTGCTGGAAGCAGGTCCGCGATCTTCTCACGCAATCCCTTGTAAGTGATCAGGCCGACCGTCGCGGGCGCAGCCAGCGCGGCGCGAAGCGCTATGTAACGCACCACGTCACGTACGTTACGCGGCTTGGCGTCCTTCCAGAGGCCGAGCTTCGACATGCTGACCGGCGCGCCGACAACCTGCCGCACCCGCACGTGATCGGGCCACTTAGCAGAAACGTCCGGCTGTTCGGTCACAACCGGAGGCCAGCCAGGGGCTTCGATCTCACCGAGCGCAATCGCGAGTAGCGACACCGGAGGCGCGGTAGCGTCGAGCACGAGCGTCGGCGCGCGCCACGACGGATGCATAGGCTGCAACGGCGTCACAGAAACCTTGCCGTCCGTCACCGTGATCCGCCCTGATCGTGATCTATCGCCGAGGATTGACTCGATCTTCCATTCCTCAAGAAAGGCCGCGATCTCATGCCACAGCACCCCGGCAGCGCGAGCGAACTTGTTCCGTGCCGCATGGCGATAAGCAACGGTCTTGAGTTCGCTTTCCCGCATGTCGGGGCGCAAGATCGACGAACCGACGCGACGTTGCTCAAGCCAGCCGACCGCGTAGGCGTCTTCGGCGTTGATCCCGTGGTCTATCAGCGCGGCGCGGGACAGCGGCCCGTCGCCGTTCGCCTTGATCGCGGAGGCAAGACGGTGGCGAAAGCGCTCAACCACTTCGTGTTCCTCGTCATTGCAAGCTTCGATCTTGGCCTTGAGCAGCGTAGCGACGTCAACCGCCACCGGCTCGCCGATCGCGTTGTCAATGAACCCTTCGTCGATCACGACAGCGTCGGGCTCAAAAAAGAAGTCCGGCCGCTTTGAGTGCAGCAACGCCGCAGGAACAACCCAAACGGACGGCCGAGCGTCGCGCTGGCGTTCCAATCCGCAGACATTGGCGAGTGGACATCGAACGGTCTCGTTATCAATGCGCCGTTGGCAGACGGCATCCCGTGCACCGACGCCAAGGGCGCGCGCGGCCTCATAGGCAGGCAGATTGCGGCACATGAGATGGTCGGGCGTGAGCGGGTCGGGGCGGTCGTATCCGCGATAGACCTCGGCCTTGACGCCACGTTCTTCGAAGCTCTTTGCAACTTGATCCGCCAAGTCGTGGCGAGGAACAACGTAAACGAATCGGCGGCCAAGCCGAGCTTGCTTCGCAATGGCTTCAATCGCCGTATGGGTTTTGCCGACACCGGCCTCGACCCGCACCACCGTAACCGGGTGTGACGGGTGGATCAGCGGCGGCTTGATCTTTCCCTGATTGCGAACCGCGATCCCGGTCAGGATGGCGTCGGCAAATTCATCACCGGTGAGCGCCCGCAAGCGGGTGGCGGCATCGGCGAGCGGGACGCGGTTGTCCCGGTAGGTTGGCTTGAGGCGCGTGGTCAGATGTAGAATCGGCTCTTGGGTCAGTCCCAGCCGGTCACGAAGCCACGCAGCGGCGGCGCTATAGTCTAGGTTGCTCGCCTCTGCGACCAGCGTCACGGCGCTGAAGGTGTCGTCGCTTCCGAAGTCCCGAATGCCGGTCGGATGGATACCGAGATTTGCGGCGCGCGCAGCAATCCCGCGACCGGTGCCGGACCCGCGCCAGGGCGCAACAGCACGATAACCAGCACCATGTCGGCGGAGCTTTGGCAGGCCAAGGTCGGGCACCCACGCGGACAGGTTCGCGAGCGCCGCCGCGTTCACGTCGTCGTCGCCCCACGCGACGGGCGCGGTGCTGCGCGCAGGCCGTTCTACGGGCCTCTCAGGATGCCCGGGACGCTCAGCGGGGGCATCCCAACCGTGAGAGCGGAGAACGGCCTCCATCGCGGCGACATGCGCGCCAGTGATTTCGGGAAGCTCTGCAATCGATGTGTCGAGAAGCGTCCGTTCGGTGATCCATTCGTACCGACCTCCGGCCGGGTGCGCCGTCGGCGGTAACACCGTCTGCTTGCCGACACTCAGAAAATCGAGAAGGCCGCGCTTGTCTGCGGTGCGATAGTTTTTCGAGGGCGGCGGCTTGGCGGACCGGTAGAACGCGGTGAAGCCCTTCCGTCCGCGCTTCGCCACCATGACCGGCGGCAGAACTGCGCGGATCGGCTCGACAAGGGCGTCGTCGTCGATATCGACCGCTACCAGTCCGCTGTAGCCGCAGCCCAAGCCGATACCGGCATCGGGCCATGCTGACCAATGTGCGATGATCTTGGGATGCGCCTGCCGCAGGCAGAACACGTCCCACTTCTTGAGGCGACGCCACACAGGTTCGCCGTCGCGCACCTCAAATGCGCCGGGCTCTTTCCCTTTCGGCGCCCAATCGTCATCGCCAGTCGGTGCAATCGGCAACGGCGAGTAGCCGTGCGCGATCAGCCAAGGGGCCGTCAGAGCAAAAGGTGAGGCCATCGCTCAGAGCCAGAGCGCTGCGATATGCTGCCAAAGTGAGCGGTGGGGGTCCGACCAGAACAGGTCGCGCGTTGCTTCTTGAATTTGTTCGAACGAGAACAGCCGTTCCAAACCCGGAATTTCGGTGTTGCGGAAGAACACGCTGCCGTCCTCGAATACGCGCATTTCGTAGTCGCGGTGCAAGGCCGTGCGCATATATTTTTCGTGCCGCCGCGCCGCTGCAAGAACGGCGTCAGCGTTGATCGGCTTGTACATAGGAGACGCGACCCAGCGCTTATATGCTTGCTCGCACTTCGAGTCGGGGCTATAAAAATCGGGCTTCATCGGACTTTCCTTTCGTGTTTCGCATCGCCCGCCGCGCCAACGGCGGGTTTTGCATGTGTGGGTTATGAGGCGCTCGCACCGCCCGGCACTATGGAGTTGGCTTGCATGAAGAGCGCAAGGTCTTCACGCCGATACCGCGGCGAGCGTCCGATGCGAACATAGGCAGGGCCGTAGCCCTCGCGTCGCCAACGTGCGAGCGTGATGACTGATTTTCCAAGGAAGTCAGCGACTTCGGCTTCGGTCAGAAGATTGATGCCCACGATCTTGCTCCGATCTGCTGTGAGGGACAGTGATTAGTCTTGAAGGGTTACGGTGGGTTTGTCGGGGGTGTTTGGGTATCCCTAACGAAAATCCTCTTCCTCAAGGCAAACGTCGCCGAACACGCGGCAGGCACCGCGTGTCGGTGTTGAGGTATTGTTGAGGTAGGACCGCCGGACGGCGATCAGGTGTTGGCTTCGAGCCAATCCGCATAGTGCCGCAGTGCCGTAGCTGCGAGCTTAGCGTCGGTAATGCTCAGGGTAATCTCTGCCGTCGTCTCGGCGTGGTCGAGGACCTTAGCGAGTTCAGTTGCGTAGGTCGGTTGGTCCAGGTCGGGATCGGTCATCGCCATCACCTCACGCCGCACGCTTGCCTATCGCGCTGTTCAGCATACGCGAACGAAACGCCTCGATTTCGTCGGCATCCCAATAGCGCCGCTGCCGAATCTTGGTCGGCTTCGGAAAGCCGAGCGAATCGTCTTGCAGCCAACGCCACAGAGTCATTTTGCTGGTGTTACCGAAAAGAGCGCAAACGTCGCTCGAAGACAGGAGATGTTTAGCCACTGATGTTAGCCCTTGTGCTGTTAATTTATACACAAAGGCTAACTCTTTGCCTTGGCAGTTGTCGCCCTCGTCAAAACGGCGATTTCGCGAGACGGTCTAAAGCCGGTTTCGCGACGGATCATCCGTCGAAACGAGCGGGATCGTTCTTGTCGAATACCTTTCGCGATGCGGTCAGAATGCGCTCAACCTCTTTGTGGCTTAGATTGTATTCGTTAGCGAGCTCGGCAATCGCATCAGTGGGGCGCAAACCGTCCGCCGGGCGCACTTTTTCCCAATAGTTGCAAACAATGTCGCTATTTCTACGACTCAGTAGCAAGCCTTCCGCAGGTTCTTTGCCGCGTGTACAGCCCCACGCCTGCGCAACCGCCTTTGCCTCGATTTTCGCGCGGCGGTCGCCTTGCCAAGCCGCCAGTGCTGGCTTTGCCACCTCGGCGGCGAAACGGTCGATCTCTGCGGTGATGATGTCTGGCACCGGCAGATTGTGTTTTCTCGCGAGATGATAAGCGAGCCACGCGGCTGCCGGATTGCACGTCTCCAAAAAGATGCCAGTGAGTTCGCTCAATTCAAGCTCTTGCGCGGAAGGCAGCTTCGTCATCGATCACGCCTCCGCTTTCTTGAGGGGAACGACATTCGACTCGCGAGCCGTGGTTAGATTGTTGAGGAAGTCAGCCCACAATTCGAGGGCGCGCCGCTTCTCCCGGTCGAAGCTATATTTTTGATAGACGGCCATCACGCCCCGCATCTGGTGGTTCAGCACGCGCTCGATCGTCACCACGTCCACACCAAGCCGGGGCATCGTTGTGGCCGCTGTTCGTCGCAGGTCATGCAACCGCCAAGGTGCGACAGTGGTGGCCTCTGGATCGTCGCCGCGCATCTCCGCTTCCTCGCGCACCACCGCAAGCATGGCGTCGTTAATCGCGGTTTTTGCACGAGCGGCCGAGAACGACGCGAATACGCGCGGCGAGTTCGCGAGCCGGTCCATGCCGGTCAGAATTTCGACCGCGCTAGGTGACAGGGGGATGGTATGCGATCGGCCGTTCTTCGACCGCGAGCCGGGCAGCACCCACGTCGGCGTGTCGCTGGTCAGATCAAGTTCTGACCATTCCATTGCGCCCACCTCGTTCAAACGCTGCGCCGTCAGCAAAAGCAGATGAAAGAACTGCCGCCGGGGCCATTCCAGCCGCTCGATTGCGCGCAGCAAGAGCCGCAATTCATCGTCCGTCAAAACACGGTCGCGCGGCACCTCCTTCACGACGGCGGTACCCTCAAACGGATTCGCTCCGGTCAGTTCCTTGCTCGCACACCACGCAAAAAAATGGCGCCCATAGGCACGTAGCCGCTTCGACTGGACCGGCGCGCGCGCCTTCACCGCGTCCAGCAAGCGGATCGCGTCTCCGCGCTGGATGTCGTCTACCCGCCGCTTGGCCCAGTCCTTCAATTCCCGACCCAGAACCCGACGTACCTCTCGGGCAGACTTCAACCCGTCAACATGGTCGGCGTAGTAACGCGCCAGCACATTCTCGACCGTGTCGTCTTTCCGCCGCGCCTCCCGTTCCTCCGCCGCGATCCGGGCGGCCTCAGCCCGCTTTTCGGCCCTGCGTCGGTCGGCCGGATCGCCTCCGATGGAGCGGAGGCGGCTAGCGTCGTTCGCCGCATTGCGCGCTTCGGCCAGGGAAAGCGCCCCCGGGCCGGCAGCGCGCCCCAACGTGACCTTCACAGGTTTCCCGCCCTCGCGCTCGTAACGATAGGCCCAGGACTTCGCGCCAGATGGCTGGACCACCAGCCGCAACCCCGGCTGTTGGCTGTCAGCGATCTCATATCGATTGTCCTTTGGGGAGGCATGACGGACGTGTGGGTCCGTGAGCTTTACGGGCATCTGATCGTTTCCGGGGTATGGGCTGGGGTATGGGAAATTGGCGTTAGGGTAGGGGGGCAAGAGTTAGTAACATTGCCTCACTATAGCCAGCAAGCTATTGAAGATAAATATAAAAAGAAAATCTTGAGCGATGGATTGTGACGGGTAGTTTTGCCGAGATGGCTGACTGTAAATCAGCCGCCGTATGGCTTCGAAGGTTCGAGTCCTTCCTTCCCCACCATCTTGCGATTGCAAGAGTTTTTGAATCTGTTCGGAGGGAGCCGGCCCACCAAGGGCGGTTCCGGGGTAACGTCCGGGGTAACAGCGAACTTAGCTTCAGATGTCGAACTCTGGTTCCCTGCTTCGAAAAGCATTCTTTTTCTGGAAGATTTTCCCTCCCCGGAGGCCAGACAGAAAACGACCCGGAGTGGTTCGGTGGCCTCAGCTTCCCAGTGCTCGATAAACTGACGCGCGGCCGATCTTGAGTGCTTTGGCAATCGCCGAAGGGCCGATGCCTCCCGCCTTCATCTTCCGAATTTTCTCAGGGTCAATGGTGGCCTTGCGTCCCTTGTAGACGCCCCGCGCTTTCGCGTCGGCGCATATTTTGCGGAGAACATTCAGATAGGTCTGGTTCGAGCGTGTCGATGCGCTTGCTTTGTTACGCAAGGGTGGATCAGAATAGTAACATTGCCGGAGAACATCCTGTGAATGAGAAAGACCTCGCCCACGCGGTTGCAGCCGATTTGGGGCCTGAGGTGCTGGCATCCCTCGAAGTAGCAAGTTCGGATGATCGCGCCCGCGCCCTTAATGTCACCGAGGCGATGGCGATTGGCGGCTTTCTGGTGCAATGCGCTCAGGTTATCATAGAAATCTGGAGCGCCCGGCAGGATCGTCTCTTGTTAGTCCAGGCCCTCGTCAACAGCGAGAAGCTGATGGAGGCGTACCCCCGCCTCGATCCCGAAAAGCGGCTTGGGCTTATTGCTCGACTGCTGAACAAGTTTCTACCAGATACTTTTGGGAGGCCGCGGCACGATGAGAATGCCGCCGCAGACAAACGTCAGTGGGTGACGGGATACTTAGAAAGCCGTAACGGCACCGATCCTAGCGGACGCACTTTCCATGGTGGTGCGACCATCCTTCTACCGTTCGCAGACCAATTCTGGTGGATCGTCTATAACGACATCGGCTGGATACCGGACTCCTCCGACGGAGCAGGCGTCGTGCGCGTGGACGTGCCTCGCGGTTTCGTGACGGACCTCGCTTCTGTGCCCGCCTTCCTCTGGGCAGTTCTGCAAAAGACCGGCCGGTATGGCAACGCTGCCATCTATCACGACTACCTCTATTGGCAACAGACCTGCACGCGCGAGACGGCTGATCTAGTCTTTGACCGCGCAATGGTCGAGATGGGTGTAGATACTGTCACGCGGAACGTTATCTGGGCGGGCGTGCGCGTATTTGGAGGTAGAGCTTGGGAGGAGAACGCTGTTGAAAAAGCGGCAGGGGGAAGACGTCTCGTGAAGCGGTTTCCAGATCGTCCGACTATTACGTGGGAAGAGTGGCGGAAGCAGGCTGACGTCTTTTGATCCGTCTGGATCATCCTTGTGCTAAGCGATGGCGTTCAATCATGAGGACGGAATGGTTGAACGTGGCAAATCCTACGAGGGATACCCACCGCCGATCTCATCGGCCGCGGCTGAGCGACGTGTTGCGCTTGTTATTGGAAATTCGGACTATCTAATTGCGCCGCTGAAGAACCCTCGGAATGACGCCGAGCTCTTTGCAACGAAGCTGAAAAGTGGGTCTCCCCCCTTTGACGTCACACTTGCGCTCGATGTGGGCCGTGACGCGATGGAGGGGGCCCTCGAAGAATTTGAGCGCGAACTTGTCAGTTGCGATACAGCCTTACTGTTTTATGCGGGTCATGGCTTGCAAGTGAGCGGCACAAATTACTTGATACCAGTTGATGCTGACATCCGCCAAGAGGTTCATCTGCGACGCCGCGCCTTCTCGTTAAACGAGGTTCTTGACCTCATGAGGCATGTGCGAACGTCAAGTCTCGTTTTTCTCGATGCTTGCCGAGACAATCCCTTCGCGCGATCATTACTGATGGCGCAGACGGACCACGAACAAAGTCGTTCCTTAACGCGCTCTGGTCTAGCTAAGGTACATCAGTCACGAGGATCGTTCATTGCATTCGCGACTGCGCCGGACAATATCGCTCGCGATGGAAGCGGCAAGAATAGTCCATTCACGGCTGCCTTGGCTAATCATATGACGACGCCCGGCCTTTCGATCAACGACTTGATGATTGCCGTTCGCAAGGACGTCCTCAAGGCGACAAACGGCAGCCAGGAGCCGTGGGACCAATCGAGTCTACGCGAGAACTTCCGATTTTGTGAATTGCCAGCCAACAACCCAGCGATAGCATTGGCAAACACAAGTGGACGTACACCCGGATCAGACGAGGCGCTCCTCGACCGGCTAGCGCTCGAATACTGGGAGGCGGTCAAAGGAACGACGGACCCTCGTCGATTGCGCGAGTTTCTCGCCGATTTCGGCACTACCCGTTTGGGCAGACTTGCACGCGAAGCACTGCAGCTCCTAGCAACTAAAAATTGGGAAAAGGTACAGAAGCAGAATGAGAACGATTTGGATGAATTTATAAAAGCCTATCCGGGAACGGACGAGATCGTTGAAGCGAACATTCTTCTCAACATGGTCCGCGCCGAGCAAGACGCGCTTGCCGCAAGCCAGGATCACGGTCCCGAACTCAATCAAGACGATCCGCCTCCTCATCTCGAACTTGATCAAGACGACGATCCCGAGCTCAATCTACCCGATCCCGAACTTAAGCAAGACGAACCCGAGCCCAATCTATCCTTACCCCTTTTTTTTCAACAAGACCATTTCAAGCTCAATCAAAACCGTCCCAGAATCTATCAAGCCGGACCCGACCTTAAGATTGCAATTGCGATAACCGTGCTTATGGTCGGACTAGTGACCTTCACCGTTGCGCTGTTCACAAAATTTTTTTGAAATTGGACCCCAGGCTGGCGTCTGCTCTTCCTCTATCGGCCCTCAGGGCAATCTCGAAGCTTCCAAAATCGTCGGCAACAGCAGCAGTGCCGATCATTTTTGCGTTAATCCGCGCCAACTCTCATAAGACAAAAAACTCGCGCGGAAATGGTCGGGCGCGTTCAGGATTACCCACCATCCTTGTTGGGGCGCGGAGTGGTTAACTCAATCTGTGGGAGATTGGATGTTGCGATCCGCATCAACTCCGCATCGGTCAGCTGCTCCACCCGCGCAACACGCTCACCCAGTTCGGCAGCGTGGTATGCCCTCACATAGGCATCGACCACATTGGCGTACTCGGCTGCCTCGGCCAAGACTCGAAATTCAAGGACAGGCGCTGTGTCGGGCCGGAAGCACTGCTCGTTCAGTGTCGTCGAACTCCGTAGCATACAGCTCCCGAACAGTTCGGTGGCACTCGCACGCGCGGCGCTGCAGGAGCTCCATATTCAGGATGCTTAGCTTGCCTCTACTGTACGAGATCAGCCCCTCTTTTTGCAGCTGGCTGGCAACACTGGTGACGCTGGTTCGCCTCACCCCCATCATCTGCGCCAAAAATTCCTGCGTCACCGGCAGTTCGGTGCCCACGAGATCGCACATCCTGACCAGCCATTTACACGTCCGCTGTTCGACGCTGTGAATCGCGTTGCAGGCAGTCGTCTGCTGCACCTGGCCGAGAAGGAATTGTTCGTACTTGATGAGCAGCGCGAGCAGGTCAGGAGAAGACAGGGCAACCGCTTTGAGGTGCTCCGCATCCACGACGCTCGCAAGGCCGGATACCTGGACCACCACTTTATGCAGCGACGCCTTGTTATCGATCGCTTGTGCAGCCCCGAAAGCACCATCGTTTCCGATCATGCCGCTTTCGATCGCCCAACCATCTTCCAGCTCAACAATACACGAAAGTATGCCGCCGTGCGGGAAGTACACCTGATTGACGCGCGCGCGGCTCTCCGCAACGACCTTGCCGCGTTGCATTTCGACAATGCGAAGATGCGGCCGAAGGTCTTCGAGATCGACAGGGCTTGCTCGGGACAGAATACGATTGGCTGAATGAGGCATCGTATCTCCTTTCCTTTGCAGGCGGGAGCACAACACTCTCAGTCACCGACGCCTACGAGCACTGGTTGTGTCGGTAATGCATTCAATGTGGGGGTCAGTGGCCCCGATAGCGAGTCAACTATGCTTGTTCTTGACGTCCGCCGCGGTGTGGTATGCCAGTGCCTCTGCGCATCCGCAGCCTGATCGCCAACGTGAAACGCCAGCCCCTAGAGCCTTTTCGGTTCTGATTGAATCAGAACCGGGCTCTAGGTCTTTGTTTTGACGCGTTTTCTTGACGCAACCGGTGTCCACCCCGGAGATCAAGTCCGGGGCAGGCTTTCGCTGGAAAAACGCTCTAGCCGGGCTCGCTCGAGGTTTCCGGCAAGGATTCGCCGGGAAGATAGAGCCTGATCGGGCGGATTTCGTAGACGGCGGATGGATTGGCGCGCCGCAGGTCGCGGGCAATCGCGATCGCTTCCTCTTCGTTGGCGCAATTCAACACGTACAGACCCAGCAACTGCTCCTTGGTCTCGGCAAAGGGTCCGTCGATGACCATTCCCGCGCCCGGTCCGCGCAAGGTGCGGGCTTCCGCCGTGCCGCCCAGCCGCGCGCCGCCGGCCCGAGCACCTTCCTGGCGTTGAGCCGCTCATGCACGGCCAGCAGTTCGCTCATCAGGGCCGCGTCCTCCTCCGCCGTCCAAGATGTGACCTCGGCTTCGACGTGATAGGCCAGCATGGCGTAGAGCATCGCTTTCTCCTTTATGGCGGACCGGACTGGCTGCCTTTCGAGGACGTTTAAGAAATAAGACGTTTAAGAAATAAAAAGGCGCGGCGGGAGAACTCCCGTCGCGCCCCAACTGTTGTGCTCGCTGGTCCAGGGCTGAGAGCGCCCCGATGCCAGGCCAAAAGACAAGCCTAGCGGGCGATCCCAGCGAGGTGACAGCGCTTAGTATAAGACACTGGATCACCTCCTTTCGTTGTTGATGGAAATCCGAATATAAGCGGCGAATCGGCCCCTGTTAAGGGGTGCGGACCTCGTCGTAAGGTCCGCACAGGACATGCGGACAGGGTCGGCGGGGCGGTTGAGGCCGCCTGCGCATCGTGTTAGGGCAACGCCAGCGCGGGTGTAGCTCAATGGTAGAGCAGCAGCCTTCCAAGCTGAATACGAGGGTTCGATTCCCTTCACCCGCTCCAGCCTTCGCTCGCAAAGCGAGGGAAGGCTGCCGCGCCGAAGCCCAGCGGGCGAAGGCGGGCTCGTGGCCGCGAGCTACGGCTAGGCAAGCCGTGGCATGAACGGGAAGCGAGCGGTCTTTGTTTGACGGGAAGGACAGGCGGCAGGTCTGATGCGCATCATCTACTTCAGCCTCGGTTGGGTGATGGTTGTGCTCGGCGTGATCGGCCTGGTGATGCCGCTGATGCCGGGGACGGTTTTCCTGATCGTTGCAGTGGCATGTTTTGCGCGCTCGTCGCCGCGGTTCGAGGCATGGCTGCTGGATCATCCGACATTTGGCAAACCGCTGCGGGATTGGCGCGCCGCCGGCGCCATCCCGCGGTCGGCCAAGGCCATGGCTTGCGTGGGAATGACGATCGGGTTTGTCGTGTTCTGGTACAGCGTCGAGCCGTCATTGCCGCTTGCCGTAGGTGTGGCGGTCATGTTCCTTGCTTGTGCCGTCTATGTCGTTTCGCGGCCGGCGATGGCCGATGGGAACGGCATCTAGCTGTGGTCGGTCAAAATTTAATCAAAATTGTCCCTGACAGCGTGTCCGCAAGGTGATGCGCCGCAGGCATCTGTGGCTTACACGGACACGCGCTGATTGCGCGTGTGGCGAGTTAACGGCAATTCCGTGCATTTCTTGGGCGAAAATACGCGCTCGGTAACCATGCCTTACGGAACGCCTGGACTCGCCACAAAATCAATCCGATTGAGACACAATGTCGGCGAGTAGGGTTGAAACGGTGCCCGCTCGCATCACGCGATTATTATTTTGCAGAGTATGGGCTCACAGGGGGACTGTAATGGGAGCTACGATCGGCATCACTCGCTGGCGAATGGAACAATTGTCCTGGGCTTCGGCCTGCGACGCCATGCGCCGGCTCAACATCATCCCTCGGCGCAATGCGGCAGCGGCGCTGGTGCTGGCCGCGATGGCCGGCTCGATGATGAGCGATCAGGCGTACGCGGCGCCTCCGGGCAGCAATGAAATCCGGATCGGCAACACCGCTCCCTATACCGGTCCGGCTTCCGCCTACGGCGTCATCGCCAAGGTCATCTCGGCCTATCTGGACAAGGTCAACGCCGAGGGTGGCATCAATGGCCGCAAGGTCAATATGATCACCTATGACGACGCCTACGACCCCAACAAAACCATGGAAATGACCCGCAAGCTCGTCGAGGACGACCAGGTTCTCCTCACCTTGGGGACCATCGGTACGAACACGAACGCGGCGATCCAGCCCTATCTGAACTCGAAGAAAGTCCCGCAGCTTTTTGCCTTGTCGGGCGCGGCGGCCTGGGACCAGCCGCGCGAGTTTCCCTGGACCATCGGCTTCCTGCCGACCTACACGGCTGAAGCGCAAATCTTTGCGCAGTATATCCTGGAGAACCATCCCCGCAGCCGGATCGCCGTCCTCTATCAGGAGGATGGTATGGGCAAGGAATACCTGAAAGGCCTGAAGGACGGCCTGGGCGGCAAGGTCGCGATCGTGGCCGAGGCTCCCTACAAGGTCACCGACACCAATATCGATGCGCAGATGGCGAAGCTGAAGGCGTCCAACGCCGACGTCTTCATTGAGTTCACCACGCCGAAATTCGCCATCATGGCGATCCGGCGAAGCGTCGAACTCGGCTGGAGGCCGAACCATTTCGTGGCATCGATCGCCAATTCGTACTCGGCCGTGATTCAGCCGGCGGGCCCGCAAAATGCGGAAGGCATATTGTCGGCGGCATACAGGTTGGAGGGCGAAGACGCGGCGGCGGCCGGTGACGCGGCGTTCCGCGAATGGAGCGCCTTCATGCAGCGCTATGTCCCGAGCGTGAGCAAGGCCAACGGCCAGGCCGTGCTCGGCTACCTCGTCAGCAAGTTGACGGTCGAGGTGCTGAAGAACTGTGGCGACGATCTCTCGCGCGAAAACATCATGAAGCAGGCCCGCGCGATCAAGGGGATCCAGCTTCCCATGATGGTGCAGGGCATCCAGATCAATACCAGCCCGTCCGACCATGCGCCGATCGAGCAGATGCGGATGATGCGCTTTACCAATGGCAATTGGCAGCACTTCGGTCCGGTGCGAAGCGGCATCGATCCGGGCGCGGTCTCTGATTCGTTCAAGACGATCTTCAAGTACGGCACCGCCACCAAGCGCGATCTGGCCAATCAGCTCAACGCCAATACCGTGAGCCTGATGACGGGCTCGTTCGGCTCCACCTATGCGCAGGTGGGCGCCGATCTCGCCTCCGTGCTCGACAATGGCACGGCGCTGCGGATCCTGCCGGTCATGGGCCGCGGATCGGTGCAGGCGGTGGCGGACATTCTGCTGCTGCGGGGCGTCGACGCCGGCATCGTGCGCAAGGACACGCTCGCCTATCTCGACCGCAAGGACTTCGCCAAGGACATCCGCAACCAGTTCGTCTACGTGGCCAAGATGTTCAACGAGGAAATGCACGTCCTTGCGCCGAGGACGATCACCAACATGCGGGAACTCGACGGCAAGACCGTGGTGGTCGATTTGCCCGACAGTTCGACCTTCGTGACCGCGATCAACGTGTTCGAGCGGCTCGGGATCAGGCCGCATCTGATCTACCAGGAGCCGCGACTGGCGGTGGACATGCTGCGCAAGGGCGAGGTCGACGCGATCGTTGCGATCGAAGGCAAGCCGTTGCAATGGCTGAACCAGGTCAACGATCGCAACCTGCATCTGGTCCCGGTCGATTACGCCAAGACGCTGCAGGAGGAATATCTGCCTTCCAAGCTTTCTTCGGCGGACTACCCGGGCCTTGTGCCTGATGGCGGCTACGTCGAGACCGTTGCGGCAGAGGCGGTGCTGGCGTCGTATAACTGGGCGCCGAACAGCGATCGCTACCGCCGCCTGTCGCTGCTGGTGGATACGATGTTCGACAAGGTCGCGCAGTTGCAGCGTCCGCCGTTCCATCCGAAGTGGAAGGAAATGGCGCCGCGGGCGACGGTGTCCGGCTGGACCCGCTTCAAGGCGGCGCAGGAATGGCTCGATCGCAACATGCCTCCGGGCGCGGCCGTATCGGCAGCATCGGGTGCCGTGCCGGCGCCGGTTGCCGCGCCAGCCGCCGCCGCATTTTCCCCGCAGGAGCGCGACCCCCTGTACCGCGAATTCCTGGAGTGGCGTGCCAGCCGCGCCAAGGCCGGCGCGAACAGGTAATCAGGCGATCGGCAAATAACGATTCGACAATCGCAGCGGGCGGCTCCTTCGGTAGGGCCGCCCGTTTCGCTGTTAGGCTAGCGGTGAGGTTGGGCGTCCGGGATCGTCCGGTTCACAGAACACCCTTGATGTCCGTTTTCGCGAAATCGCTCCCGACAAAGAGCAGGGGGCAGCGATGCTGTTTCGCGACCTCATAGGCGAAGCAGTCGCCGAGGTTGAGGCCGGCGGCGTGAATGCCTTTTCCCCATCGTGCATAGGCCTGCGCGGCCCTTCGTGCCGAGGCCAGCGAAACGGCAATGGTGTTGAGGCCAAGCCCGTCAATCAGGCTTCCCATCTCGTCGCCGACGTTTCGGCGGTCCGCGACAATCAATGCTTCGGCGATGGTTACCGCCGAGATCAATATCTCGTCTTCTGTTTCCAGCGCGGCGATGCAGGCGTCGGCCTCGGCTTCACCGAGCACGACAGCCATCAGAGCGGACGTATCGACGGTGATCATCCGGGCAGGCCGTCATCGCCGTATAGGAAATCCTGACTCCTGGCAGCGCCGGGTCCGGCCGCCGCCTTTGTCGCGCCGCTGGCGCGCACGGCCTCAAGCAAGGCGCGACGCGCCTTCCGGTCCGGCGCTGCCGCGATCGGAACCAGACGCACGGCCGGCAGGCCATGACGGGTCAGGATGACTTCGTCGCCGGCTTCGGCGCGTCGCACCAGTTCGGTCAATTGTCCTTTGGCTTCGGAGACGGGGATGCGCATGAGGTGCCTTGTTCGATTATCGGTGGCTTGAGAAGAATAGACCAATTAGTGGTCCAATTCAATTGTTGCGTGCGAGAAGGAGCGCAATCGATCGGAGCGCTCGTCGGTGCTCCCAGCGATGGATACCTACATGCCGACAATGCAGGGCTCAGCGTCACAAAATGGTGTATCGGCAAGCATCAAAGCGCCGGACCTGTTTCCCGCGCCACCACGCCAAAATTTTCGGAGGAAGTTCATGTCGGCTCTGCCACTTTCGGGCATCAAGATTCTCGACCTGACGCGGGTGCTCGCTGGGCCCCTGTCGGCGCAGATGCTGGCCGATCTCGGCGCCGAGGTGATCAAGATCGAACGTCCCGGCGGCGGCGACGACGCTCGCGCCTTCGGTCCGCCTTACCTGAAGGACCCCGCCGGCAAGCAGAACAACAACAACTCGTTCTACCTCTGCGCCAACCGCAACAAGAAATCCCTCACCGTCAATATCGCGGCCCCGGAGGGCCAGGAGATCATTCGCGAGCTCGCCAAGAGCTGCGACGTGATGATGGAGAACTACAAGGTCGGCGATCTCAAGCGCTACAGGCTCGATTACGAATCGATCAAGGCGATCAATCCCGGCATCATCTATTGCTCGGTAACCGGTTTCGGCCAGACCGGCCCTTACGCGCCGCGTGCCGGTTACGACGCGATCCTGCAGGCAATGGGCGGCTTGATGAGCGTCACCGGCCATATCGACGGCGAGCCCGGCGCCGGCCCGATGAAGGTCGGCCCCTCGATCGTCGACTACATGACCGGCATGAACTCATCGATCGGCATTCTGGCCGCGCTCTATCACCGCAAGGTCAATGGCGGGGAGGGGCAGCATGTCGACGTCTGCCTGTTCGACACCGTGATCGCCGCGCTGTCGCATTACGCGCAGATCTTTCTCGTCAACGGCCAGACCCCGCCGCGGCGCGGCACCTGGGGCAATGGCGGCATGCCGGCCGGCGTGTTCCGCTGCACCGACGGCGAATTGATGCTGGTGGTCGGCAATGACGGCCAGTTCCAGCGCACCTGCGCCGTGCTCGGCGCGCCCGAACTCGCCACCGATCCGCGCTTCGTCAAGAACAACGACCGCGTCGTCCACGGCAAGGAGATCATGGCGATCTTCGCCGGGATGTTTTTGAAGAAGCCCGTTGCCTATTGGCTGGAAGAGCTGGAGAAGGCCGGCGTCCCCTCGGGTCCCATCAACGATTTCTCGCAGGTGTTTTCCGATCCGCATGTCCGCTCGCGCGGCATGCAGGTCAAGGTCAACCATCCGCTGCAGTCCGACCTGTCGCTGATCCGCAACGCGATCACATTCTCCGGCACCCCGGTGAAGGACTATCGCGCCCCGCCGCTGCTCGGCGCGGATACCAAAGACGTGCTGGCGACGATCGGCTACGACGAAGCGAAGGTGGAAGCGCTGAAGGAGAAGAAGATCGTCTGATCTTCTCGGTCATTCCGGGGCGCGCCTCTTGGCGCGAACTATGATGTGCAATTGCACATCTGAGAATCCATCCGGCCGCACATTTGGGGGCGAAATAGATTCCGGGCTCGTGCTTCGCACGCCCCCGGAATGACGATTGGGAGGGGCTTACTTGCGTCGGATTCAGCGCAGGCCCTGCCGGTCGACCAGGATCTGATGGATCTGGATGAATTCCGGCAGCTCGATCAGAAACTCGGGATCGCGGTCGAGATGGTGAACCTTGGTTGGTTCGCCCTTGGTGAAGGCGGTCATTGACTCGAAGTCGGGCCAATAGGAGATGGTCGTAAACCAGCTCTCATGCTCGCGATCTTCGCGAAATAGCTGGACGCCAAGCGCGGTCTTCTCCAGCGGCGGGATTCCTTCGGCTTTGATATAGGCTTCATAGCTATCCGCGATCTCGGGCCGCGTGCGGCCGCGCCAGATGCGCGCGATGGTCGGCTGGGTTGGCATCGGCATTCCTCTCGGTGATCTTCGCCAGTAGTGAGGCGTCCACTTGCCTCGACGCTACAACTGCCGAGCGAGCCCCAGCGTTCCGAGCCATTCGAGGTGCGCTACCTTCACCTCGCGCGCGCAGGTGCGTCGCGAGAATGTCGCCTCATATTCAGTTGTCGTCACCCGCGAAGGCGGGTGACCCAGTATCCCAGAGACGTCAATGATTGAACCGAGAAGCCGCGGCGTACTTGATCCCCGCCGGAGCCTGTCATCGGGCGCGCATTCGCGCGACCCGTTGGCGGGGATGACAGTCGAGTGTGCGTCGCTATCCCTCGCATCCGCTGAGTATGATTGAACGTCGACCGATCGAGATTGCTTGGAACCCGGAGGTCGCTCAATCGAGCACGACCATTCCCATAAATGGTCACGATTGGGTCAACGACTGATCACAGTCGGCCAATAGCAGCGATCTGATCGATCGCGAATGGTCCTTCAGCACATCGTCATCAGTCATCACCCTGCGAGGACATCGTCATGGCGCAGCCGAGTACCTATGAGCAGTATTTGCTTGAACTGATTAATGCCGAGCGAGCCAAGGTGGGCGCTCAGCCGCTTGCCTTCGATGGCGATCTCAACGAGGCCAGTGAAGGCCACAGCCAATGGATGATCGGAACAGACACGTTCTCGCATACAGGCTCAGGCGGATCGACCGCGGGTCAGCGCATGACAGCCGCGGGCTATGCGTTCACCGGTTCCTGGAGCTGGGGCGAGAACATCGCATGGGCAACCACGCGATCGCCCACCGGGCTGCAGGACGAAGTGCTCCTGCTGCACACAAATCTGATGAATTCGTCCGGCCATCGGGCCAACATCCTCAACGCCAATTATCGCGAAGTCGGGCTTGGCTTCGAGACAGGTGATTACGGTGGCCGCGATAGCGCGTTCGTCACCGAAGATTTCGCGAAGTCCGGTTCGAGCGTGTATCTCACCGGCGTAGCGTTCGACGACAAGGATGGCGACCGCTTCTACGATGTGGGCGAGCAGCTCGGAGGTCTGACGTTGACCGCCGTGAGCAGCACCGGTGCAACCTACACCACGACCACATACGGCTCCGGCGGCTATGATCTCGCGCTGCCGCCCGCGACCTACACGGTCACGTTCTCAGGGGCGGGCATTCAAACTACCAGCATGCAGACGACGATCGGCAGCCAGAACGTCAAGCTCGATCTGATCGATCCCGCCACAAGCGGCGGCTCACAGCCGCCGCCTTCCGAACCACCTCCACCCGCGTCGGACGTGATCGCCGGCACGGCGTCAAGCGAGACTCTCAATGGTACGGCCAGCGCCGACACGATCCAGGGCCTCGGTGGTGACGACCGGCTCTATGGGCAGAGCGGCAATGACCGGCTCGAGGGCGGCACCGGGAGAGACTACCTGTACGGCAGCACGGGAGACGACACGCTGCTCGGCGGCGACGGAAACGATCGTCTCTATGGCGGAGCCGGCCGCGATGTCCTGACTGGCGGCGCGAACCAGGACAGCTTCGTCTTCGATACGAGTCTCGGCGCTTCCAACATCGACAAGATCACGGACTTCTCGACCGTGGACGATACGATCCGGCTGGACAATGCGGTATTCACGGCGTTCGGATGGAACGGCACGATGTCCTCTTCGGCATTCTATGCCGGCGCAGCCGCCCATGATTCGACCGACCGGATTATCTACAACAGCGACACCGGCGCGCTTAGCTACGATCCGGACGGAACAGGCTCGGCGGCCGCAGTCCAGTTCGCGGAGCTTCAGACCAAGCTGGCGCTTACCTCTCAGGATTTCCTGATCGTCTGATCCGGAACGGCCAGCTTGCGTGCAACAGCGCGTTAGTCGTGTAGGGTGGGCAAAGGAGCGTTAGCGACGTGCCCACCACACCCTATCATCGAGCGCGCTGCTTGACGGTGGGCACGCTTTTGCTTTGCCCGCCCTACGGGCTGCGAACTGATTTGCCTCGCGTGCAAGTATGATTTCATGCAGCAGCGTGCGACAAACTGGCACGACGGGCAAATCAATTCTGATTTTCCGAAGTCGCGTCAAGCCCCGGAATCAAAAATATTCCGCTTAACTTCTCACGCAAATTACCGGCATAACTCCGCCCGTCTCACGGCAGATGAGGGGCGTTGGCCATCGTCACGAACGTGCGGTGAGATGCGATGGACGCTGAATGCGCGATAGACGTTGCGTGCTGGAGGCGTACGGCGAAGTCGTGTGGTTCGGGCGCCGCGGTGCTGGCGTTAAGTCCTCAAGGTGCGAAAGCGTCTTGCGGGCGACGGAGGCAAAAGAGCCGTTCTCCGGGGAGAGCACGAAGTAAGCCGTAAAGCCATTGCGCAGGGAAGGCCGGGATGCTCCCGCTGTACCTGTATGCTCGTGTGCGCTTTTGCTATGCGCAATTGCACACGAGACCGCGGGTGCAGCAAGCACCCGGTCTTCCCTGCGCCCTCAGATTGGAGAGGGCGGAAGATTCTTAGGCAAACCTCGGGCTGTTCATGCCGCGAGATCGCGATCGCATACTCAACTGTCGTCACCCGCGAAGGCGGGTGATCCAGTATTCCAGAGACGCCAGTGATTAAACCGATAGGCCGCGGCGTACTGGATCCCCGCCTTCGCGGGGATGACAATAGTGTGTGGGTCGCAATAACGTGGAGAGAGCCGTGCTACGAGAACTTAGCGCGTTGACGAGTCCAGCTCACAAATCCTGCCGTGTCAGCCTGCCTTGCGGCATCGCCGATCGAACAGGTGACTTCTTCGCCGGCGTCTCGCCGCCGGTCAGCGCCATCACGGAGACCGAAACCACGCGGTCGACGATGGCATCGACGTCGTTGAGGTCGCATTGTCCTTCCGACAATCTGGACAGCCGCTCTTTTTCCCGGATGGTGTGATGCGACATCGCCAGCGCGAAATGCAATCCCCAATAGAGCTCGGCGTCGTCGCGGCCGGGCAGCGAGCGGCGCATTGCGGCGATGAATTTCCGCAGATGATCGACCTCGCGGTTCTTGATGCGGCGGATCGGCGGGACCGATTCAATGGATGCGCGGATCATGAAGCGCGCTGCGGTCGAACCTTCGCGGTCCGGGCCGAGGCAGCCGCGCAGGGTGGGGCCTACCAGCGCGTGCAAAATGGCGTCGATCGGCGCGCGGCCGCCGCCTCTTTCCTCCGCAAGCTTCAACTCGTTGAGCCGCTCGCGGTTGGTCGCGAGGCTGCGCGTGACGAACAGTTCCGCAATCAATTCATCCTTGGAACCGAAATGATAATTCACCGCGGCAAGATTGACGTTCGCTTCCGCGACGATGTCGCGCAGCGTCACGTCGCCGAAGCCGCGGTCGGCGTACAGCCGCTCAGCGGCGGCGAGAATGGCAGACCGGGTCCGATCGCTCGACATGGCTACAGCCTCTTTCCGTCATTCCGGGGCGCGCGCAGCGCGAACCCGGAATCTCGCGCCACAATCTCCAGATTCTCAGGTGCGCAACTGCGCACCATAGTTCGACGCTGGCGCGTCGCCCCGGAATGACGGCCAGCGAGGGAGTTGCAATTCAAACAGTTGTATGAAACTATCGTTTGAAGAGCCGGAAATGTCAACACCGCTTGCGAACGTGTCGCATCTCCAGCCGACCGGACTGTCAGGTTCGCAAAACGGCTTGCCGGCCGTGAGTGGCGGGCAGACAGTGCGGCCAAACGATTTCAGAAGCCGAGAGCCGAGGAGCGTCCCATGAATTTCGATATGTCAGACAGGCAAAAGGAATGGCTGAACCGCGTTCGCGCGTTCATGAACACGCATGTCCGTCCCGCGGTGCCGATCTACAAGCAGCAGGACTCGCAAGGTGAACGCTGGAAGGTGATTCCGATCCTGGAAGATCTGAAGAAGAAGGCGCGCGCTGAAGGCCTATGGAACATGTTCATGCCGCCGTCCTCGCACGAGGACGATGAATTCCGTGGCGCGGGATTGACCAATCTGGAATACGCGCCGCTCTCCGAGGAGATGGGCCGCATCAGTTGGGCCTCCGAAGTGTTCAATTGCTCCGCGCCCGATACCGGCAACATGGAAGTGTTCATGCGCTATGCCACCAAGGAGCAGAAGCGCAAATGGCTGCGTCCCCTGATGGACGGCGAAATCCGCTCCGCCTTCCTGATGACCGAGCCGGCGGTTGCATCGTCGGATGCCACCAACATCGAAACCCGCATCGAAAAGGACGGCGATCATTACGTCATCAACGGCCGCAAATGGTGGTCGTCCGGCGTCGGCGATCCCCGTTGCAAGGTCGCGATCCTGATGGGCAAGACCGATCCGAACGCGGCGCGTCACCAGCAGCAGTCGCAGATCATCGTTCCGCTCGACACGCCCGGCATCAAGGTGGAAAAAATGTTGCCGGTGTTCGGCTTCGACGATGCGCCGCACGGCCACGCCCAGGTGCTGCTCGAAAACGTCCGCGTTCCCAAGGAGAACATCCTGCTCGGCGAGGGCAGGGGCTTTGAGATCGCGCAGGGCCGTCTCGGTCCGGGCCGCATCCATCACTGCATGCGCACCATCGGCAAGGCCGAGGAAGCGCTGGAGAAGATGGTGCGCCGGCTCTCGTCGCGCACCGCGTTCGGCAAGAAGATCATCGAGCATTCGGTCTGGGAGCAGCGCATCGCGGAAGCCCGCATCGACATCGAGATGAACCGCTTGCTGTGCCTCAAGGCCGCCGACATGATGGACAAGGTCGGCAACAAGACCGCGCAACTCGAGATCGCCATGATCAAGGTGGCGGCGCCGAACATGGCGTTGAAGATCATCGACAACGCGATCCAGGCGTTCGGCGGCGGCGGCGTCTCCGATGACGCCGGACTGGCGGTGGACTACGCGCATGTGCGCACGCTGCGGCTGGCGGACGGTCCGGACGAGGTGCATAACCGCGCCATTGCCAGACTTGAACTTCGGAAGTATGCAAATTCTCCCACGCATTAAAAATGGGGGAGAGTGCGCGTGGCGCTCTCCACACCGTCATTCCGGGGCGATGCGAAGCATCGAACCCGGAATCTCGAGATTCCGGGTCTGGTCCTTCGGACCATCCCGGAATGACGGACAATAAAGTAGAGGGAGCGTCATCGTGGCGGACGGCGTCAGGAAAGACGAAGAGTTCTCGGGCACCAAGGAAGTCGAGGAGCGCCATCGGATCGATGAGGCGAGCCTCGACGGCTGGATGCGCGAGCATGTCGAGGGCTACCAGGGGCCGCTAAAGGTCCTGCAGTTCAAGGGCGGCCAGTCCAACCCGACCTACAAGCTTGAAACACCGGCCCGATCCTACGTGATGCGCCGAAAACCGTTCGGCAAATTGCTGCCGTCGGCGCACGCGGTGGATCGCGAGTTCCGCGTTATTGCAGCGCTCGGCAAACAGGGCTTTCCGGTCGCAAAAGCCTATGCGCTGTGCACCGACGACGCCGTGATCGGCGCCGCCTTCTACATCATGTCGATGGAAGACGGCCGGGTATTTTGGGACCCGACGCTGCCAAGCCAGACGCCGGACAACCGGCGCAAAATCTTCACCAGCAAGATCGAGACGCTGGCGAAACTCCACGTCTTCAATCCGGAGCAGATCGGGCTTGGCGATTTCGGCAAGCCGGGCAATTATTTCGCGCGCCAGATCGACCGCTGGACCAAGCAATACCGCGCCTCGGAAACCCAGCACATTCCGGAATTTGAAAAGGTGGCCGAATGGCTGCCGCGCACGGTGCCTGAGCAGAAGCGCGTCTCGATCGTCCATGGCGACTACCGGCTCGACAACATGATTTTCGACGCGACGGAACCGCGGGTGCAGGCGGTGCTGGACTGGGAGCTGTCCACGCTCGGCGATCCCATGGCCGACTTCACCTATCTGTTGATGCAGTGGACCATGCCGGGGCTGGCCAACGTCGATCTCGAGGCGCTGAACATTCCGAGCCTGGAAGAGGCCGCGCAGATCTACTGCGACGTCACCGGCATGGAAGTGCCCGACCTCAACTGGTACTTCGCCTACAACATGTTCCGCCTCGCTGGCATCACGCAGGGTATCGCCGGACGGATCCGCGACGGCACCGCGGCCAACGCCAAGGCGCTGGAGTCGGCGGCGCGCACCGTGCCGCTGTCGAAGTCTTCCTGGGAATACGCTCAGAAGGCCGGCGCGACCTAATCCTACTGCGTCATAGCTGCTCAAAAACCCTCATCCTGAGGAGCCCGCGAGAAGCGGGCGTCTCGAAGGATGTAGGCCACAGATGGGGCCTCATGGTTCGAGACGCGCGTTCCGCGCTCCTCACCATGAGGGAATCCAGTTGGCACTCTCCCCGAATATCCGCGGCAGCCTGCTCATGGCGGTATCCATGGCGGCGTTCACCATGAACGACTCCATCACCAAGGCGGTGTCGTCAGAGATGAACTTCGCCCAGGTGATGCTGGTGCGCGGGCTGTTCGCGATCGTGCTGGTCGCGGCGTTCGCGTACTATCAGGGCGCGCTGCGTCCGCTGCGCACGCTGATGCTCAAACCGGTGGCGCTCAGGGTGTTGGGCGAGATCGGCGGCACGATCTCGTTCATGGCGGCGCTCGTGCATCTACCGCTCGCCAACACCTCGGCGATCTTCCAGGCGCTGCCGCTCGCGATCACGCTCGGCGCCGCTGTCATCTTCGGCGAGCCGGTCGGCTGGCGGCGCTGGTCGGCAATTGTCGCAGGCTTCGTCGGTGTGCTCATCATCGTGCGGCCGGGGCTTGCCGGCTTCAGCGAGTTCTCGCTGTTTGCTCTGGTGTCGGTGGCGTTCTGCGCGCTGCGCGATCTCGCAACGCGGAAAATCCCGGCGAAGATTCCCTCGCTGTTCATCACCTTATTGACCACCGTGACCGTCACGGCGGCCGGCGGCGCCATCCTCGTTCCGCTCGGCGGCTGGACGCCGCCATCGGCCAGCGCGCTCGGCCTGCAGGGGCTCGCCGCTGTGCTGCTCCTGATCGGCTATCAATGCATCATCTCGGCGCTGCGCTCCGGCGATATCTCGGCGGTGGCGCCGTTCCGCTATTCCGCGCTGCTGTGGGCGATGCTGCTCGGCTACCTCGTGTTCGGCGACGTGCCCGACGCGATGATGGTACTGGGCGCCTCGATCATCGTGGTGTCAGGCCTCTACGCCTTCTACCGCGAGCGCATCCGCCACCGCGCTCTGGCGGCAGAGTCATCCGGCCTGCCGCCGGACGGGTTGTGATCATGAAGCCGTGGCGATCAGATCGGCTTACCCGTATACGGCATCGAGGCTGTGAGGCCGCCGTCGACCGGGATTGCCTGACCGTTGACGTAGGAAGCCTCGTCGCTGGCGAGGAACAGGCCCATCGCGGCGAGTTCGTGCGGCTGGCCGGCACGCTTCAGCGGATTGAGCTGGCCGATCTTGTCGGAGGTGCCGCGCTCCTTGGCGCGGTCGAATACCGGCTTGGTCATGCCGGTCTCGATCAGGCCGGGGCAGACCGCGTTGATGCGCACGCCGGTACCGGACAGCGAATAGGCGGTGGTCTGCACCAGGCTGATGACGCCGGCCTTGCTCGCGCCATAGGGATGGCCGCTGGCGCCGGCCTTAAGCCCTGCAACGGAAGCGGTGCAGACGATCGAGCCGGACTGCTGCCGGATCATGTGCGGCATCGAATGCTTGATCGCGAGAAATGGCCCGATCAGATTGATGCGCAAAACTTCCTGCCAATGTTCGACGGTCTGCTCGGCCAGCGGCACCAGCCCGCCGCTGACGCCGGCATTGGCCCAGATCGCATCGAGCCGGCCGTATTTCGAAACCGCCTTGTCGATGAACGCCTTCACATCGGCTTCCGAACCGGCATCGGCCATCACAGCCTCGACGGTGCCGCCGGCATCGCTGACGAGCTTGGCGGTTTCCTTCACGCCCTCAGCGCGGTCGACGATGACGAGCTTCGCGCCCTCCCTGGAGAACAGCAGCGACGCGGCGCGCCCGATGCCGCTGCCAGCACCTGTGATGACGACGGATTTGCCTTCGAGGCGGCCCATGAGCTTCTCCCTTGTGATGTTATGCGGTCGGCGCCTGCCGCCTTGCGGAATTCAAACAAGATTTCAAACGTCAGAGTGACTTGAGGCGATGCGTGCTCTGACGTACAGCGACAGCGAACAGTATTGAAGGGTCTTGGCGATGTCCAATGCAGACAATCCGCGACTGGTGAGCACGCGCTGGTGGTGGGTGCGCCACGCGCCGGTTCGCGAAGATAACGGCTGCATTTACGGGCAGAAGGATCTCGGCTGCGACTGCAGTGATCGGATCGTGTTCGAGGCGGTGGGAAAAATCCTGCCGCGCAACGCAGTCTGGTATGCAAGCAATCTGAAGCGCACGCACCAGACCGCGTATGCGATCTGGGAAGCAGGCTTTCCCAAGCCTTCGGAGATGCCGCACGTAAACGCGTTCGCCGAGCAGCATCTCGGTGAGTGGCAGGGCCTGAATCGCGTGGCGTTCCTCGCCAGCCGTCCGCTCGGCAGTCACTGGTTTGCGGAAATCGACGAGGTCCCGCCTGGCGGTGAGAGCTTTATGGACCTCTACAACCGCGTCAGCGGTGCTATCGAACGCATCAATGCCGAACAGGCAGGCAGGGACGTGATCGTCGTCGCCCATGGCGGCACGATTAGAGCCGCCATCGGTCATGCGCTCGGCGGCCATCCCGATAAGGGCATGGCCTTCGATATCGACAATTGCTCGGTGACGCGGCTCGATCACCTCTCCAGCGCCAGTCACAGCCGCTGGCGGCTGCCGATGGTCAACCAGCAGCCATGGATCGCGGATGCCTCGCACAACGCCATGCATCAGCCGGCCGGGCCGGAGGTCGAGCCGCCGTCGACGAAACTCGCGTGACGCTTGAAGTTGTCGAGGATCGCAAAGGCTGCTTAGTTCGAATTGAAGACGAAACCGGCATCGCGCTGGATCAACATCGGGAGAGAGACATGAGCTTGTTCGATATGACCGGGAAAGTCGCCGTCATCACCGGCTCGACGCGCGGCATCGGCCGCGCCATCGCCGAGCGGATGGCCGAGCACGGCGCGAAAGTCGTGATCTCCTCGCGCAAGCAGGATGTTTGCGACCAGGTCACCAAGGAAATCAACGACAAGTTCGGCAAGGGGACCGCGGTCGCGATCGCTGCGAACATCTCCAGCAAGGAAAACCTGCAAAACCTCGTCGACGAGTCCAACCGCGCCTTCGGCAAAATCGACGTGCTGGTTTGCAACGCCGCGTCCAATCCCTATTACGGCCCGCTCGGCGGCATCTCCGATGAACAGTTCCGCAAGATCCTGGACAACAACATCGTCGCCAACAATTGGCTGATCAACATGGTGGTGCCGCAGATGATCGAGCGCAAGGACGGCTCGATCATCATCGTGTCCTCGATCGGCGGGTTGAAGGGCTCGACCGTGCTCGGCGCCTACGCGATTTCGAAGGCGGCCGACATGCAACTCGCGCGCAATCTGGCCTGCGAATATGGCAAGCACAATATCCGGGTGAACTGCATCGCGCCCGGCCTGATCAAGACCGATTTCGCCAAGGCGCTGTGGGACAATCCGGAGACGCTCAAGGCCTCCACCGCGCGCTCGCCGCTGCTGCGCATCGGCGTGCCGGACGAAATCGCGGGCGCTGCGGTGCTGATGGGATCGAAGGCCGGCGACTTCATGACCGGGCAGACCATCGTGATCGACGGCGGCGCGACGATCAGTTGAGTCTTGGCTGTCATTCCGGGGCGCGCGGAGCGCGAACCCGGAATCTCGCTCCACAACTTCGAGATTCCGGGTTCAGCCCTGCGGGCCGCCCCGGAATGACGCTAGTCGATGGCCGCGTAGACCAAATCCCGCAGCATGTTGCGGATGTATTCGCGCTGGCCGGGGCCCTGCATCATGAAGACCGTGAACAGGTCTTCCGCGGGATCGATGAAGAAGAACGTGCCGGCCATGCCGCTCCAGAAGAACTGGCCGAGCGATCCCGGGAACGGCGCGATGCCTCTGTGAGTGCGGACCGCGAAGCCGAGGCCAAAACCATGACCGGGCGGCATCAGTGGCGAGTCCACCTTCACGCCTGGGGCGAGATGATCCGATGCCATCAATTCCAGCGTCTTGCGGCCGATGATCCTGTTGCCGTCGAGCGCGCCGCCGTTGAGTAGCATCTGGCAGAACCGCGCATAGTCCATTGATGTCGAGACCAGCCCGCCGCCGCCGGATTCCATCGCGGGCTTCTCCAGCATGTTGAAGAGCTGCACCTTGTCGCCATTCCACGGATCATTCGCGAACGGTTCGGCGAGGCGACCGGCGTTGGCTTCTGCGGTATGGAAAGCGGTCTCGGCCATCTGCAGCGGCGCCAGGATGCGTTCAGTCAGAAACGCGCCGAGCGATTTGCCGGAGACGACTTCGATGATGCGGCCGAGCACGTCGGTCGAACGGCTGTAGTTCCATTCCGCGCCGGGCTGGCAGATCAGCGGCATGCCGGCGATCATGGTCGCGTGCTCGGCGTTGGTGATCTTGCGGCTGCGCAGCCGCGACTGCTGGTAGAGCTGCTGGACGAGGCCGTTACCGGTGTGGTCGTAGGTCAGGCCGGACGTATGCCGCAGCAGGTCCTGAACCGTCATCTGCCGCTTCGCCGGCACCAGCTCGAGCTTGCCGTTGCTCTCGACGCCGACCTTCTGGTCGGCAAACTCCGGAATGAATTTGGCGACGGGATCGCCAAGGATGAAGTGGCCGTCCTCGACCAGCATCATGATGCCGACCGAGACGATCGGCTTGGTCATCGAGAAGATACGGAAGAGGCTGTCATGCGCCATCGGCGCGCTGGCTGTCGGGCTCTGGCGGCCGATCGCATCGAACCAGCCGATCTGGCCGCGCCGGGCCACCATCACGGTGGCGCCGGGCAGGGTTCCCTTGTCCACCTCGCGCTTGAAAGCGTCCGACATCCGCTGCAGGCGGACGCTCGAGAGGCCGATGGTTTCGGGTTTGGCCTGCGGGAGCGATGGGGTCTGGGGGGCGGACGTTTGCCGGGCGGCGGTCTGCGCGTTCATGGTCTCTCCCGTTGCGCTTGTTGTTGTGGTGACCAAGTCTGGCGCAGAAGGCGTGCTTTGGGTAGGGCGGTAAGCCGCTTCGCCCTTGCAATCGGGGCATGCCCTATGCTTGAAACGGCACGAACCGACGCATGCGGCGGTTCCCTGCAGGAGTGTAGCTCAATTGGTAGAGCACCGGTCTCCAAAACCGGGGGTCGCAGGTTCGAGCCCTGCCACTCCTGCCAGCTAAATCAAATACTTACGCTGATTTTCGACAGGCCGGCGATCCTTCGCGGATCGATCCGCGCCACCCTGCCTTTGCGCAGCATGAGATTATGCAACGCCAACCGCTGATCGTTCAGCCGGCCGAGCCAACTCGCCGCCGATTGGTTGGGATTTGCCCGTGATCGGCGGAATAGCATGGGCGTGGGCTGATTTTTCAACGCGCTTCGACCATGACCGGTAGTAGGCGACAGCCGTCATGATGGAGATACCGGCGGTTCCAACCAGCAGTTGCGGGATCATTCCGTCCGAAGTCATCGTCAGGACAAAATATCCGATGAACGCAAGGTAGATGCCGACCGCAAACACTTCGAGGGATTGCTGGCCGCATTTGACCAGAGGCTTCCAGATCGTGGCCTGCAGTCCCGCCGCATCGATCGGTATGAATCGCGCGCCCAGGATGATCACGACGGCCAGATGCAGGAAGCGATACGGCGCCAGATTGGTCTTGTCGTTCGGGTTGAAGGCTTCGAACAGAACGCGCGGAAAAACCTTCTGAAGCTCCGGTATCAGCCCTGCGAGCGTCATGACGGCGGCGAAGAGCAAATAAGCCATCCCGAACACGAGGACCGCTCTGGAGCGCACCAGGAAATGCAGCGTGTTGGCCCCGCCCAGCGCCAGCCATGCGCCGAGCACGAAGAGAAGCTGCCACGTGAATGGGTTGAAGTACCAAACTCCCGAAGGATAGGAGGGCAGGTTCCAGCCGAATTGCCGGGCGGTGATGTAGAGCAATACGGATCCCAGCATGACCCAGTTGCGATGCCTGAGCATCAGCCAGAGCACCGGCGGAAAAGCGGCCATCAGGACGACATAGAGCGGCAGCACGTCGAGGTTCAGCGGCTTGTATCGGAGCAACAGCCCTTGCGTGATGGTTTCGACCGGCGCGTTCAACAGGGGAGCGACATTGAATCGATCGACGAGATCAGGCGCGCTGAACCTGCTTGTGAGGAAATGGACGGAAGCCAGATAGAACACGAACAGCAAAATGTGGGCGACGTAGATTTGCCAGACGCGCCGGAACAGTCTGGTCGTTCCGAAAACGAAGCCGCCCTCAAGCATTCGCCTGCCGAATACGAGCGCCGAAGTGTAGCCGGAAATGAACACGAACAGATCGGCGCCGTCGCTGAAGCCGTAGTTTCGGAACGAAAACCAGGCCAGCACGCTGGTGGAGACGTGACCAAGAAACATCAGCCAGTTGGCGAGGCCGCGAAACAGGTCGAGCCGCAAATCCCGCTTCGACGGTGGAAGTGCAAGTTCGACGCTCATTTTGTTCCAGCCCACCTCTGACAGGAGTCGAGATTTCGGCCGCACCCGGTGCGCCTCGGAGGCGAGGCTCTCAGGGCGCGCGCATGGCCTAAAATGATAGGGAGCGGTGCGGCGGGGCTTGTTGAGCCATGTCAAATGCCGGAATCGACTTCGGAATCCCGCAGCCGCGGTGCAGAAACGGATCGATCCTCACGCCGGCGGTCGTTGGCCGGATCTCGCCGGTACACGACTAAAATGAGCAGTTCAGTCAATGGCTTGGTGGAAATTCCTGGCGCTGCCCGGCAACTAGCCGAAGAACGCGGAGAGGACTGCCATGTCCGAGATGGCCGGCGTGTCGCCGCGCAGATCGGCATCGATCACCCGCCGGCAGGCATCGACGGTAACGGTGTCGCCGAGGTCGTGTGCCGCGTCGAGTATGGTCCAGGCGGTCTCGCCCGAAGGTCTTTCGTGGTCTTGGCCCAACAGTGCCATGGTCGTCTCACTTCCCAGTGGAGCAAACAGGATATCCAGGAGCTTTTAAAATCAGGATGGCGGCCTCGTGTGCATTTGAGCCGACCCGGTACCGGCGGGTTAACCAATGGCTCCGCCCCGTTCAGCTGGGCCGCCAGCCAGCCGACAGGGCGCGGCACCCCGTACCTTGACCTTTTGCCCGGGCGGCAGTAGATACCCGCCACCTGCTGCCGGCCCGTTGAGATGCGGATATCCGGCGCGGCTTTGAATTCCCCCGAACAATCGAGCCCGCTTGGCGGCTCATCCTTCGAGAGAGGGCTGGGCACTAGAGGGCTGTTCGAATTCGCTTTAAATCGCAATCGTCTCACGAAGGACGCGGTAACCAACGATGGCTTTCAGCCCGTTCAAATTCTTGCAGGAAGTGCGCTCGGAGACCGCCAAGGTCACCTGGCCGACGCGCCGCGAGACGACGATCACCACGATCATGGTCTTCGTGATGGTTGCATTGGCTTCGATCTTTTTCTTCCTGTCGGATTTGATCATCCGCTACGTCGTCACCTTCCTGCTGGGCGTCCAATGATGAGCACCGGAACCCTTACGATGGACAAGCGCTGGTATATCGTTCACGCCTACTCGAATTTCGAGAAGAAGGTGGCGGAATCGATCCGCGAGCAGGCGAAGCAGCGCGGCCTCGAGGAACTGTTCGACCAGGTGCTGGTGCCGACCGAAAAGGTCACCGAGGTGCGCCGCGGCCGCAAGATCGACGCCGAGCGCAAGTTCTTCCCGGGCTACGTGCTGGTGAAGATGAAACTGACCGACGAGGCGTTCCATCTCATCAAGAACACGCCGAAGGTGACGGGCTTCCTCGGCGCCGAAAACAAGCCGATGCCGATCTCCGAGTCCGAGGCGATGCGGATCCTGCACCAGGTGCAGGAAGGCGTCGAACGTCCGAAGGCGTCGGTGTCGTTCGAAATTGGCGAGAACGTCCGCGTGGCGGATGGTCCGTTTGCGTCGTTCTCCGGCGTGGTTGAGGAAATTGACGAGGCGCGTTCGCGCGTGAAGGTCGCGGTGTCGATCTTCGGCCGCGCCACGCCCGTCGAACTGGAATTCGGTCAGGTCGAGAAGGTCTGATCGGAGCGGCGCGAAGCTTGTCTTCGCGTCAACTAAGGCCGTGGGAGGGAGAGGGCGGTCGCCAACCGCGCTTCAACCGAACCACGGACCCTGAAACCGCCGGCCCCGGCCGGCACAACAGGAGTGATACATGGCAAAGAAAGTGACCGGATACCTGAAGCTTCAGGTCCCGGCCGGTGCGGCCAATCCGTCGCCCCCGATCGGTCCCGCGCTTGGTCAGCGCGGCCTCAACATCATGGAATTCTGCAAGGCGTTCAACGCGCAGACGCAGAAGGAAGAAAAGAACACCCCGATCCCGGTGGTCATCACCATCTATGCGGACCGTTCCTTCACCTTCGAGATGAAGACGCCGCCGATGTCCTACTTCCTCAAGCAGGCTGCCAAGATCCAGTCCGGCTCGAAAGCCCCGGGCCGCGACAAGGCGGGCCAGGTGACCAAAGCGCAGGTGCGCGAGATCGCCGAGAAGAAGATGAAGGATCTCAATTGCGACTCAGTCGAATCGGCCATGAAGATGGTCGAGGGCTCCGCCCGTTCGATGGGTCTGGAAGTTGCGGGGTAACGGACCATGGCAATCGGAAAACGTTTGAAGAAGGTCCGTGAGGGCATCGACCGCGAGAAGCTCTATCCGCTCGCGGATGCCATCAAGATGGTCAAGGAACGCGCCACGTCGAAGTTCGACGAGACGATCGAGATCGCGATCAATCTCGGCGTCGACCCGCGCCACGCCGACCAGATGGTTCGCGGCGTCGTCAACCTGCCGAACGGCACCGGCCGCACGCTGCGCGTCGGCGTGTTCGCCCGTGGCGCCAAAGCGGACGAAGCCAAGGCTGCCGGCGCTGACGTCGTCGGCGCCGAAGACCTGGTCGAGAAGGTTCAGGGCGGCACGATCGACTTCGACCGTTGTATCGCAACCCCCGACATGATGCCGCTGGTTGGCCGCCTCGGTAAGGTGCTCGGCCCGCGCGGCATGATGCCGAACCCCAAGATCGGCACCGTGACGATGGACGTCACGTCAGCCGTGAAGGGCGCCAAGGGCGGCTCGGTCGAATTCCGCGTCGAGAAGGCCGGCATCGTGCAGGCCGGTGTCGGCAAGGCGTCGTTCTCCGAGGAAAAGCTGGTGCAGAACGTCAAAGCGCTGGCGGATGCGGTGGCAAAGGCAAAGCCGGCCGGCGCCAAGGGCACCTACATCCAGCGCGTGGCGGTCTCCTCCACCATGGGCCCGGGCGTCAAGGTCGAGCCGGGCACGCTGCTCGGCTAGTTCGTGGCGGTTTAAGTGAATTGCAGGGGCGGAATCGGGCGACCGATTCCGCCCTTTGCGTTTGAAATCGCGTTTGCGTAATCGATCGTCGCCCCGTCGGACTTGGCAAGAAGGAAGAACAATGCCCGAGAAAGTCCTGATCTATTCGCGTTTCCCGAAAGCCCAGATGGAGCGCTTTGGCGAACGCTTTGAACTGCTGAACGCCGCGGGCAAGGCGCCCAACGAGGTGTTCTCGGCCGATCAGCTCGCCGACATTCGCGCACTGATCACGGCGGGCGGCACGCCGCTTCGTGGCGACGCGATGGACATGATGCCGAAACTCGGCGCGATCATCTGCTACGGCACCGGCTATGACGGCGTCGATCTGGCGGCGGCGGCGAAGCGCAATATCGCCGTCGGTCATAGCCCGGGCGCCAATGCGGCGTCAGTCGCCGATATCGCGGTCACGCTGATGCTGGCGGCCGCGCGGCGGCTGCTCGCGGCCGACGACTATGTGCGGGGCGGGAGTTGGGCGGCCGCAAAACCGTCGCCGATGATGCGTCCTCAGGCGGGCATGCTCGGCCGCAAGATCGGCGTCTACGGCATGGGGGAGATCGGCCGCAAGATCGCCGCGCGGGTTGCCGCGTTCGAGACCGAGGTCGGCTATTTCAGCCGCCGGCAGCACGATGTGCCGTATCGGTATTTTCCGAGCCTGGATGCGCTGGCCGAATGGTGCAGTGTCCTGATGGTCGCGGTGCGGGCGGGCGCCGATACCCATCACGTCGTCGATGCCAATATTCTGCGCAAGCTCGGCAAGAATGGTTACGTCGTCAATATTTCGCGCGGCTCGGTGATCGACCAGCCCGCGCTGATTGCGGCGCTGTCCGATCAGACCATCGCCGGCGCAGGCCTCGACGTCTACGCGAAGGAGCCGCATGCGCCGGACGCCCTGACGGCGCTGCCCAACGTCGTGCTCTCTCCGCACATCGGCGGCCATACGCTGGAGTCGCATGTGGCGATGCAGAACTGCGTGTTGGCCAATCTTGACGCGTTTTTTGCCGGGAAGCGCCTGCCTTACCCGGTGACGCTCGGTTGACCGCTTCAGTGTGCCGTGCCGGGCGGGATGTGGCGCAGCTTGTCGGGATTGCGGACGACATAGATCGCGGCGATTCTTTCGCCATCGATCGCCATGCTCAAGGTGAGGTCGAGTTCGCCATCGAGATAGAGTAGCGCGCCAATGGCGCCGTTGATGACAGCCGGCTCAATACGGACATCCTGGCCCGCGGTTTTGCCGGCGATGCCGACGAAGAAGCGGGCGACCTTGTCTTTCCCAACAATCGGATTGCGCGCCGCGAATTTGCGGCCGCCACCGTCGGTGATCGCAACAGCATCCTCGCGCAACAATTCGGCCAGCCGACTGACATCGCCGCTGGCAACCGCTTCGCTGAAAGCGCGCAGGAGGCGCGCGTGGTCGTCCGGCGCGGCCGCGGGTAGCGGGCGGTTGTCGCGCACCGCTCGGCGCGCGCGCGAGGCAAGTTGACGGCAGGCGGCCTCGCTATGGTCGAGCATCGCGGCGATTTCGGAAAACGGCGTGTCGAACACATCGTGCAGCAGGAAGGCCGCGCGCTCCATCGGAGAAAGCCGGTCCAACGCCAGCAACAGGGCGAACGATAGATCGTCGGCCAGTTCGGTGGCCGCTTCGGCCGACAGGCTTTCCGCGTCGAACACCGGCTCCGGAAGCCAGGGCCCGACATAGATCTCCCGCTGCGCCTTCGCGCTCTTCAGGCGATCGAGACAAAGCCGGGTCACGACGGTGACGAGAAACGCTTCCGCGTTGCGGATATCCCGGGCGCCGGCAAAGCGGAGATAGGCGTCCTGCACGACGTCTTCGGCGTCGCTGCGGCTGCCGAGCATGCGATAGGCGAGCCCGAGCAGGCGCCCGCGATGGGGCGCCAGCGGGTCGCCGTCATGCAGCCTGTCCGACGACATCGACATCGTGCCCATTCACCGAGACGCGGCGGCACTCCTTGGCATAGCCGAGCCCGGCTTTCACCATCGGGAACATGCGGCCGAGCTGGAGGGCCATCGTTAGGTCTATCACGCCCTTCGAGCCCCATTGGGCGCGGACGGCGTCGCGAAACTCGTCGTCATTCGCGGAGCGACGCACCACGGCGTCGGCAAACCGGAACCCGAGCATGGTCGCATCATTCATCGCGCGCGGATCGCGGCGAACAACCGCTTCTATCTGGTCCTTGGCCATACCCGCTTCCAGCGCCATGTCGACGACCAGTTGCGTGCAGGGGCCGCAATCCTCCGCCAGCGCGCCGACGATTTTGGCAGCGAAGCTGGCATCGGTCGGGACCGCCTCGCGGTGCGCGGCCGCCTTCATGATGGGCGCGAACTTGAAAAAGGCGGCAGGCGATTCGTTCAGCATCATTTCGAGATAGCTGACGTCGTAACCGTAGCGTTTGGCGAATACGCGCAAACTGCGGCGGGCGATCCAATTACGCATGTTGTTCTCCTTGGTTGGGAAAGGCGGAATAGAGGGCGAGTGCGGAGGGCAGGACCACGGCAAGAAGATCGAACGCGGCGTTGTGGGCGTGCCCGCTAACAATCAGCACCAGGTGGATCAGACCGTGCGCGGCGAGGAAGCCGGCGCCTGCCACCGCGGCCGGCCAATAACGCGGGCGCCATGCCCGCGCGGCCAGCGCCAGGCCGGCCACGAGGAACGCCGCACCGATGTCCTGAACAAAATGTGGGTTGAACGGGCCGGTGTCCGGCACCCCGGGCACGGTTTCGTACCAGAGCGGTCCGGCCGCGAGCATGGCCAACCCGTTCAGAATCGTGGGTATCGCAAGAATGGCTGCCAACTGACGCCGCATGGGAACCTCCTGCGGCCAAGACGAGGCGGGCGTCGCCGGTGTGACGGAACCGTCAAAGAAATTTCGAGATTCGGAACGAAAATTGTTGTCCGGCCGGTTCGTGAACTGGTGTGAATTTTGCTCTTGGCAAGCCGGGCAAGACTCGTTAAACAACGGCTTCCAGGCGTGCTGGCCGTAGCTGCTGGCACGTCTGTGCGCGCATTCCGAAAACCCGTTACGGTAGGAGATCATTCCTTTCAGGACATCCGCATGGATTGCTCGAAAGGAACGAAAACTCATCGTTTCGTGGAATGCGGCAGGGGTCCTTCGGCTTGCCGAATGGCCCCGATCCTGTCCGAGACTGCAGGCGCCCGCGAAGAAACGCAAGTTCCTCAACGGCTTAATCTTACAGCCTGCATAGACGGGTGAAGACCGGATTTCGCTTTAGCGTCGCCTTGCGCGGCGCCATGGCTGATTTGGTTCGAACCTCGACACCCCGCGCCATCTGGTTCGGGAGGGCAGGCTTTTCAAATGTCGTCTGCCCGGCGTGTCCTTGAGACTGGTGTCTAGAGGTCAGGTTTTGGGCGAGACGATGGGTGCAACCCGGCGGTCTCGCTCGTAAGCGAAGGCCGCCAACCGGAGAGAGCTTGCTGTGGAAAGAGCGGCAAAAAAGGACGCGGTTGAGGCGCTGAACGAGGTCTTCAAGACCACGAGCGTTGCAGTCGTCGCCCATTATTCCGGCCTCACCGTGGCCCAGATGCAGAAGCTGCGTACGCAGATGAAGCAGGCGGGCGCATCGGTGAAGGTCTCGAAAAACCGTCTCGCCAAAATTGCTCTTGAAGGCACAGACGTCGTTGCCATCGGTTCCCTGCTGAAGGGGCCGACTGTGATCGCGACTTCAAACGATCCGGTAGCGGCGCCGAAGGTTGCCATGGAGTTCGCCAAGACGAACGAGCGGTTCGTCATTCTCGGCGGCTCGATGGGTAAAACCGTCCTGGATGTGAACGGCGTGAAGGCACTTGCCTCGCTGCCGTCGCTGGACGAACTGCGCGGCAAGCTTGTCGGCCTCCTGGTGGCGCCGGCAACCAAGATCGCCCAGCTCTCCACCGCGCCCGCGGCCAAGCTCGCGCGCGTCGTCCAGGCCTATGCCTCAAAGGGCGAAGCGGCCTGACCCTTCGCTAATCCCAAAACTGGTTCGAAACCAAACGTTTAAGGAAATAGATCAATGGCTGACTTGCAGAAAATCGTCGACGACCTCTCGAGCCTCACCGTGCTCGAAGCCGCCGAACTCGCCAAGCTCCTCGAAGAAAAGTGGGGCGTTTCCGCCGCTGCCGCCGTTGCGGTTGCCGGCCCGGCCGCTGGTGGCGCCGCCGCCGCTCCGGCTGAGGAAAAGACCGACTTCACCGTCGTTCTCGCTTCCGCCGGCGAAAAGAAGATCGAAGTCATCAAGGAAGTCCGCGCCATCACCGGCCTCGGCCTCAAGGAAGCCAAGGACCTCGTCGAAGGCGCGCCCAAGCCGGTCAAGGAAGGCGTGAACAAGGAAGAAGCCGACAAGATCAAGGCCCAGCTCGAAAAGGCTGGCGCCAAGGTTGAGCTGAAGTAACGCAAGTTACTTTGGCGAAATCCCGGGCGAGCGTCAGCGCGACCCGGGATCTCCTGCCAGCGGCGTGGATGGCCGGAGCTTGCAAAGTTTGTGCTGTGGGGTAGCCCGGAGCACGGCGTACACAAAAAAGTGTGGGGATTCGCGGGGTTACCCCTCGAATCTCCACGATTGCCGCCCCATATCGGGTCGGCAGCAGGAAAGCGCGGTAAGGCGGCGGGGACGGCAGGGTCCCCGGCGTAACCCGTTGGGAGACAGTCAGATTTCGGGCTTTTTCAGTCCGTGAAACCACCAGTTATGACGGGCGGGTGCAGTCATGCGCCCGCGCGTCGTTTTGCGTTTTGAAGGTCTAAAGTGCGGGTTCAGGATTTAATTCCTGAAAGTGGGCTTTGTTCCTTTTGAGCGATTCGACAATTCAACCCGGGGGCGATGGCAGTCGCGCTTCGGAAGGTTCGCCTACTAAGGCGACGAAAATGAGAGGCCACGATGGCGCAGCAGACATTCACCGGTCGCAAACGGGTCCGCAAGTTCTTCGGACACATCAAGGAAGTCGCCGAGATGCCGAACCTGATCGAGGTTCAGAAGGCGTCCTACGACCAGTTCCTGATGGTCGATGAACCTCCGGGCGGCCGGCTGGACGAGGGCCTGCAGGCGGTGTTCCGCTCGGTGTTCCCGATCTCGGATTTCTCCGGCACCTCGATGCTGGAATTCGTCCGCTACGAATTCGAGCCGCCGAAATACGACGTCGACGAGTGCCGCCAGCGCGGCATGACCTATGCGGCGCCGCTGAAGGTGACGCTGCGCCTGATCGTGTTCGATATCGACGAGGAAACCGGCGCCAAGTCGGTCAAGGACATCAAGGAGCAGGACGTCTACATGGGCGATATCCCGCTCATGACCATGAACGGCACCTTCGTCGTCAACGGCACCGAGCGCGTCATCGTCTCGCAGATGCACCGTTCGCCCGGCGTTTTCTTCGACCACGACAAGGGCAAGACCCATTCGTCCGGCAAGCTGTTGTTTGCCGCGCGCGTGATTCCGTATCGCGGTTCCTGGCTCGACATCGAGTTCGACGCCAAGGACATCGTGTTCGCGCGCATCGACCGCCGCCGCAAGATCCCCGTGACCTCGCTGATGTACGCGCTCGGTCTCGACGGCGAGACGATCCTGTCCACCTTCTACAAGAAGATCAATTTCAAGCGCGCCAAGGAAGGCTGGCGCGTGCCGTTCGACGCCGCCCGTTTCCGCGGCTACTCGACCATTAACGACCTGATCGACGCCGACACCGGCAAGGTGGTGCTCGAGGCCGGCAAGAAGCTGACCGTGCGCGCGGCGCGCCAGTTGCAGGAAAAGGGCCTGAAAGCCCTGCGCCTGTCGGATGAAGAGCTGATCGGCAACTATCTCGCCGAGGATCTCGTCAACCCGAAGACCGGTGAAATCTACGCCGAAGCCGGCGAGGAGCTCACCGAGAAGTCGCTGAAGGCGTTGAACGAGCAGGGCTACAAGGAGCTGCCGCTGCTCGACATCGACCACGTCAATGTCGGTGCCTACATCCGCAACACGCTGCATGCCGACAAGAACATGACGCGTGAAGACGCGCTGTTCGACATCTACCGCGTGATGCGTCCGGGCGAGCCGCCGACGATCGATTCGGCCCAGACCATGTTCCAGTCGCTGTTCTTCGACGCCGAGCGTTACGACCTCTCCGCGGTCGGCCGCGTCAAGATGAACATGCGCCTCGAACTCGATGCGCCCGACACCCACCGCACGCTGCGCAAGGAAGACATCCTGGCGGTCATCAAGACGCTGGTCGACCTGCGCGACGGCAAGGGCGAGATCGACGACATCGACCATCTCGGCAACCGCCGTGTGCGTTCGGTCGGCGAACTCATGGAGAACCAGTACCGCATCGGCCTCCTGCGCATGGAGCGCGCGATCAAGGAACGCATGTCGAGCGTCGACATCGACACCGTGATGCCGCAGGACCTGATCAACGCCAAGCCGGCGGCTGCCGCGGTGCGCGAGTTCTTCGGCTCGTCCCAGCTCTCGCAGTTCATGGACCAGACCAACCCGCTGTCGGAGATCACCCACAAGCGCCGTCTCTCGGCGCTTGGACCGGGCGGTCTGACCCGCGAGCGCGCCGGCTTCGAGGTGCGCGACGTGCATCCGACGCATTACGGCCGCATCTGCCCGATCGAGACGCCGGAAGGTCCGAACATCGGCCTGATCAACTCGCTGGCGACGTTCGCGCGCGTCAACAAGTACGGCTTCGTCGAAACGCCCTACCGCAAGGTGAAGGACGGCCGCGTCACCGACGAGGTCGTGTATCTCTCGGCGATGGAGGAGGGCCGTTATCGCGTGGCGCAGGCCAACGTGCCGCTCGACGCCAAGGGCCGCTTCACCGAAGACCTGATCGTCTGCCGTCACGCCGGCGAAGTGCTGCCGATCACGCCGGACAAGGTCGACTATATGGACGTGTCGCCGAAGCAGCTCGTCTCTGTTGCCGCGGCGCTGATCCCGTTCCTCGAGAACGACGACGCCAACCGCGCGCTGATGGGCTCGAACATGCAGCGCCAGGCGGTGCCGCTGGTTCGCGCCGAGGCGCCGTTCGTCGGTACCGGCATGGAAGGCGTGGTGGCCCGTGACTCCGGTGCCGCGATCGCCGCCCGCCGTTCCGGCGTGATCGACCAGATCGACGCCACCCGCGTCGTGATCCGCGCCACCGAAGATCTCGACCCGACCAAGTCGGGCGTCGATATCTACCGGCTGATGAAGTACCAGCGCTCCAACCAGTCGACCTGCATCAACCAGCGTCCGCTGGTGAAGGTCGGCGACATCGTCAAGAAGGGCGACATCATTGCCGACGGTCCGTCGACCGATCTCGGCGAGCTCGCGCTCGGCCGTAACGTGCTGGTCGCGTTCATGCCGTGGAATGGCTACAACTTCGAAGACTCGATCCTGCTCTCCGAGCGGATCGTGAAGGACGACGTCTTCACCTCGATCCATATCGAGGAGTTCGAGGTGATGGCCCGCGACACCAAGCTCGGACCTGAGGAAATCACCCGCGACATTCCGAACGTTTCGGAAGAAGCGCTGAAAAACCTCGACGAAGCCGGCATCGTCTATATCGGCGCCGAAGTCCGCGCCGGCGACATCCTGGTCGGCAAGATCACGCCGAAGGGCGAAAGCCCGATGACGCCGGAAGAAAAGCTTTTGCGCGCCATCTTCGGCGAAAAGGCTTCCGACGTCCGCGACACCTCGCTGCGCGTGCCTCCGGGCGTGCAGGGCACGATCGTGGAAGTGCGTGTGTTCAACCGCCACGGCGTCGACAAGGACGAGCGTGCGCTGGCGATCGAGCGGGAAGAGATCGAGCGTCTGGCCAAGGACCGTGACGACGAGCAGGCGATCCTTGACCGTAACGTCTACGGCCGCCTCGCCGAGCTGCTGGAAAACCGCCAGGGCATCGCGGGTCCGAAGGGCTTCAAGAAGGACACCAAGATCACGCGCGCCGTGCTCGAGGAGTATCCGAAGTCGCAGTGGTGGATGTTTGCGTCGCCGAACGACAAGCTGATGGCCGAAATCGAGGCGATGCGGAAGCAGTACGACGAATCGAAGAAGGGCCTTGAACAGCGCTTCCTCGACAAGGTCGAAAAGCTGCAGCGTGGCGACGAGTTGCCGCCCGGCGTGATGAAGATGGTCAAGGTCTTCGTCGCGGTAAAGCGCAAGATCCAGCCCGGCGACAAGATGGCCGGCCGCCACGGCAACAAGGGTGTGGTGTCCAAGATCGTTCCGATCGAGGACATGCCGTTCCTCGAGGACGGTACCCACGCGGATATCGTGCTCAATCCGCTCGGCGTGCCTTCGCGCATGAACGTCGGCCAGATTCTGGAGACGCATCTCGGTTGGGCCTGCGCCGGCCTCGGCAAGCGCATCGGCCAGACCATCGACGGCTATTATCAGAAGCAGGATCTCAAGCCGCTGCGCGAGACCCTGAAGAAGATCTATGGCGACGATGAAACCATCAAGACGCTGAACGACAACGAGCTGATGGAGCTGGGCCGCAATCTGAGCCACGGCGTGCCGATCGCGACGCCGGTGTTCGACGGCGCCAAGGAAGCCGACATCGAGGAGATGCTGAAGCTCGCGGGCTTCGACGCCTCCGGCCAGTCGACCGTCTATGACGGCCGCACCGGCGACGCCTTCGATCGCAAGGTGACGGTGGGCTACATTTACATGCTCAAGCTGCACCATCTGGTCGACGACAAGATCCACGCGCGTTCGATCGGTCCGTACTCGCTCGTCACCCAGCAGCCGCTGGGCGGCAAGGCGCAGTTCGGCGGCCAGCGTTTCGGCGAAATGGAGGTGTGGGCGCTGGAGGCCTACGGCGCGGCCTACACGCTGCAGGAAATGCTGACCGTGAAGTCGGACGACGTTGCCGGCCGCACCAAGGTGTACGAGGCGATCGTGCGCGGCGACGACACGTTCGAGGCGGGTATTCCGGAATCGTTCAACGTGCTGGTCAAGGAAATGCGCTCGCTCGGCCTCAACGTCGACCTGCACAATTCCAAGATGGGACCGGCGCCGACGTCCGAGGCGGCTGAGTAACGCTTGAGATTCCATGTCCGGCCCAAAGCGCGAGGCAAGCTTCGCGCAAAAGGGCCGGGCATTCGCGCTCCGCTCGGACGTTGAGTGGGGCGCGCACCAAATAAGAGTTTCGAATTTGCTGCCGGTGACGACCGGCACGCGAGGAGAAGACGATGAACCAAGAAATTATGAATCTCTTCAATCCGACGACCCCGGCCCAGGTCTTCGACCAGATCCGGATCTCGATTGCGTCCCCGGAGAAGATTCTGTCCTGGTCCTACGGCGAGATCAAAAAGCCGGAGACCATCAACTACCGGACCTTCAAGCCGGAGCGCGACGGCCTGTTCTGCGCCCGCATCTTCGGGCCGATCAAGGATTACGAGTGCTTGTGCGGCAAGTACAAGCGGATGAAGTACAAGGGCATCATCTGCGAAAAGTGCTCGGTCGAAGTGACGCTGTCACGCGTCCGGCGCGAGCGCATGGGCCATATCGAACTGGCGGCACCTGTTGCCCACATCTGGTTCCTGAAGTCGCTGCCGTCGCGCATCGGCCTTCTGCTCGACATGACGCTGAAGGATCTCGAGCGGATCCTGTACTTCGAATATTACGTCGTGCTGGAGCCGGGCCTGACCGCGCTCAAGGACCGTCAGCTCTTGTCGGAAGACGAGTACCTGAAGGCACAGGACGAATACGGCCAGGATTCGTTCACCGCCATGATCGGCGCGGAAGCTATTCGCGAGCTGTTGAAGGGTCTTGAGCTCGAAAAGCTCGAGCAGTCCCTGCGCGCGGAGATGCAGGAGACTGAATCCGACATCAAGCACAAGAAGCTCGCCAAGCGGCTGAAGATCGTCGAAGCGTTCCGCTATTCCGGCAACAAGCCGGAGTGGATGATCCTGACCGTGGTGCCGGTGATCCCGCCGGACCTGCGTCCGCTGGTGCCGCTCGACGGCGGCCGCTTCGCGACCTCGGACCTCAACGACCTCTACCGCCGCGTCATCAACCGCAACAACCGCTTGAAGCGGCTGATGGAGCTGCGCGCGCCCGACATCATCATCCGCAACGAAAAGCGCATGCTGCAGGAGGCTGTCGACGCGCTGTTCGACAACGGCCGCCGCGGCCGCGTCATCACCGGCGCCAACAAGCGCCCGCTGAAGTCGCTGGCCGATATGCTCAAGGGCAAGCAGGGCCGTTTCCGGCAGAACCTGCTCGGCAAGCGCGTCGACTATTCGGGCCGTTCGGTGATCGTGGTCGGTCCCGAGCTGCGGCTGCATCAGTGCGGCCTGCCGAAGAAGATGGCGCTCGAACTGTTCAAGCCGTTCATCTATTCGCGGCTCGACGCCAAGGGCCTGTCCACCACGGTGAAGCAGGCGAAGAAGCTGGTCGAAAAGGAGCGTCCCGAGGTCTGGGATATCCTCGACGAGGTGATCCGCGAGCATCCGGTACTGCTCAACCGCGCGCCGACGCTGCACCGCCTCGGCATCCAGGCGTTCGAGCCGGTGTTGATCGAAGGCAAGGCGATCCAGCTCCATCCGCTGGTTTGCGCGGCGTTCAACGCCGACTTCGACGGCGACCAGATGGCCGTGCACGTTCCGCTGTCGCTGGAAGCGCAGTTGGAAGCGCGCGTCCTGATGATGTCGACCAACAACATCCTGCATCCGGCGAACGGTCAGCCGATCATCGTGCCGTCGCAGGACATCGTGCTCGGCCTCTATTATCTCTCGATCATGCGTGAAGGCCTGCCCGGCGAGGGCAAGATCTTCGGCGACATGGCCGAGCTCGAGCACGCCCTGCATTCGAAGGTCATCCACCTCCACACCAAGATCAAGTACCGGTGGGAGGGCACCGACGAGAACGGCAAGGCGACCAAGCGCTGGATCGAAACCACCGCGGGCCGCGTCATGCTCGGCAACGTGCTGCCGAAGAACCCGCGGATTTCGTACGACATCATCAACAAGCTGATGACCAAGCGCGAAATCTCCGGCGTAATCGACCAGGTCTACCGCCACTGCGGTCAGAAGGAGACCGTGATTTTCTGCGACCGCATCATGGCGCTCGGCTTCTACAATGCGTTCAAGGCCGGCATCTCCTTCGGCAAGGACGACATGGTCGTGCCGCACAGCAAGTGGAAGATCGTCGACACCACGCGTACGCTGGCGAAGGATTTCGAGCAGCAGTACAACGACGGCCTGATCACCCATGGCGAGAAGTACAACAAGGTGGTCGACGCCTGGTCGAAGGCGACCGAAGAAATCGCCAAGGAGATGATGAAGGAAATCTCCTCGACCAAGAAGACGCCGAAGGGCGCCGACGCCGACATCAACTCGATCTACATGATGGCGCATTCGGGCGCGCGCGGTTCGCCGGCCCAGATGCGTCAGCTCGCCGGTATGCGCGGCCTGATGGCGAAGCCGTCGGGTGAGATCATCGAGACGCCGATCATTTCCAACTTCAAGGAAGGTCTGTCGGTGCTCGAATACTTCAACTCGACCCACGGCGCCCGCAAGGGTCTCGCGGACACCGCGTTGAAGACCGCGAACTCCGGTTACCTGACCCGCCGCCTGGTCGACGTGGCGCAGGACTGCATCATCACGCAGGACGATTGCGGCACCAAACTCGGCATCAAGATGCGCGCCATCGTCGATGCCGGCACGGTGGTTGCTTCGCTGGCCTCGCGTATTCTCGGCCGCACTGCGGGCGAGGATCTGCGCGATCCCGCGACCAACAAGGTCGTGGTCAAGCGCGGCACGCTGATGGAGGAGACGCATGTCGACGCCATCCAGCAGGCTGGCATCCAGGAAGTGAAGATTCGCTCGGCGCTGACCTGCGAACTCGTCAACGGCATCTGCGGCAAGTGCTACGGCCGCGATCTGGCCCGCGGCACGCCGGTCAACCACGGCGAGGCGGTCGGCGTCATCGCCGCCCAGTCGATCGGTGAACCCGGCACGCAGCTCACGATGCGCACGTTCCACATCGGCGGCGCGGCGCAGATCAACGAGCAGTCGTTCGTCGAGTCGAACTTCGAGGGCAAGGTCACCATCAAGAACAAGTCCATCGCCCGAAACAGCGAGGGTCACTTGATCGCGATGGTTCGCAACATGGTCGTTGCGATCGTCGATGCCGACGGAACCGAGCGTGCGACCCACCGCATTCAGTACGGCGCGCGCATGCACGTCGACGAGGGCGACATGGTCAAGCGCGGCCAGCGCATCGCGGAGTGGGATCCGTACACCCGTCCGGTTCTCACCGAAGTCGAGGGCACCATCGGGTTCGAGGACCTCGTCGAGGGTCAGTCGATCTCGGAAACGCTCGACGAATCCACCGGTATCGCCAAGCGCGTCGTCATCGACTGGCGTGCGTCGCGCGGTGGTGCCGACCTGCGTCCGGCCATCGTGGTCAAGGGCAAGGACGGCAAGGTGCTCAAGCTCGCGCGTGGCGGCGATGCCCGCTACATGCTGTCGGTCGACGCCATCCTGTCGGTGGATACCGGCGCGAAGGTCAAGGCCGGTGACATCCTGGCGCGTATCTCGACCGAAAGCGCCAAGACCCGCGACATCACCGGCGGTCTGCCGCGGGTGGCCGAACTGTTCGAGGCCCGCAAGCCGAAGGACGCGGCGATCATCGCGGAAATCGCCGGCACGATTCGTTTCGGCCGCGACTACAAGAACAAGCGCCGCATCTCGATCGAGCCGATGGACAAGACCGAGGAGCCGCGCGAGTACCTGATCCCGAAGGGCAAGCACATCCATCTGCAGGACGGCGACATCGTCGAAAAGGGCGATTTCATCGTCGAAGGCAATCCGGCGCCGCACGACATCCTGGCGATCAAGGGCATCGAGGAACTCGCTGCCTATCTGGTCAACGAAATCCAGGAGGTCTACCGGCTGCAGGGCGTGCTCATCAACGACAAGCACATCGAGGTGATTGTCCGTCAGATGCTGCAGAAGGTCGAGATCACCGACCAGGGCGACACCGACATGATCTCGGGCGAGCAGGTCGACAAGATCGAGTTCGACGCGCTCAACCTGAAGGCAAAGGAAGAGGGCAAGAAGCCCGCCACGGGAACGCCGGTTCTGCTCGGCATCACCAAGGCGAGCCTGCAGACCCGCTCGTTCTTCTCGGCGGCCTCGTTCCAGGAGACCACCCGCGTGCTCACCGAAGCCGCCGTCAACGGCAAGGTGGATCCGCTGGAAGGCCTCAAGGAAAACGTCATTGTCGGCCGGCTGATCCCGGCGGGCACCGGCGCCTCGATGGCCAAGATCCGCGAAGTCGCCGTCAAGCGCGACAAGCTGATTCTGGACGAACGCGAGAAGCAGGCGGCCATCGTGCCGACCGCTCCGGAAGCCGAACCGCTGGCGCTGCCGCCGGCGGAGTAAGGGTTCCACGCCAATCAACAGGAAAGCCGGCTGCGAAGCCGGCTTTTTCTTTTATGAATTCTTCTTACGAACGAGGATATTGCTTCACCCGGATGGGTGACCGCTGCTATCAAGTCAGGAAATGGCCTCCTGCCATAACGGTAATGTTTGCAATTCCCCATGAGCGGCTCGGCTCATTTTGAACCCCTGATCGACCGCATCTACGAGGCGGGGCTCATTCCGTCGCTTTGGCCGGCTGTGCTCGGCGAACTCAGCGCAGCGATCGGCGGCAACGGCGGCTTTCTGTTCGGCGTGCGCGACGGCTACACGAGCGCGGTCAATTCTGTCGAATATGACCAGCTCATGCCCGTGTTCTTGGGAGAATGGAGCGAACGCGATCCAAATCTACCGCGCGCCATTGCCCTCAATCATGCAGGCTTCGTCACCGACTATGATCTCCTCTCGGAGGAGGAGATTGCGACCAACGACGTCTATTGCAACTTTTACCGCAAACACGGCCTTGGCTACCGCGCCGGGACGATCATTCCGATGCCGAGCGGCGATTCAATCGCGATCGTGATGCCGCGGCATCAGGATCATGGCCCGGTGCCGCGCGAAGTCGTCGCCTTGCTGGATGGATTGCGTCCCCATCTGGCCCGGGCTTCGCTTGCGGCAAACCGCATCGGCTTCGAGCGCGCCCGTGCGCAGGCTGACGCGTTGCAGGTGTTGGGCCTGCCGGGCGCGGTGTTGCGCGGGCGCGGCCGGGTGTTCGCCGCAAACGGCCTGTTCGAAGCGCTGGTCCCTTCGCTGTTTCAGGATCGTATCGAGCGCGTCACGATGACGGATGTCACGGCGGACGCGCTGCTTGCGGAAGCGCTCGGTCCGCGGTCTCTTGCCGGCGGCCGCACCGTCAGGTCGATACCGGTCGCTGCGACGGCAGACCGCGTGCCGATGGTATTGCATGTCATCCCCGTGCGCGGCGATGCGCGCGATATCTTCACCCAGGCCACCGCGCTATTGGTGGTGACGCCGGTCGATCGCGCCGTGGTGCCGACGGCGGAAGTCCTGCAAGGCTTGTTCGACCTGACGCCGGCGGAGGCGCGCGTGGCGCGGGGCATCGGCCAGGCTGTCACCATCGATGCCCTTGCGGACGCAACCGGCGTCAATCGGGAGACGGTGCGCAGCCAGCTCAAGGCCGTGCTATCGAAGACCGGCTTGTCACGCCAGCAGGAGCTTGTCAGCCTGCTCGCCGGCAAGGCGTTCCGTGGCGGATAGACAACCGTGCCGCGCAGCACTGGAGTCGAAACGGCCGACCGTGCCGCTGCCAGAATAGGTACCCGCAAGAATACGGTGCGAAGACAAAAGGTCGGCGCAAGCCGGCCTTCTTGCTGCTTTCTTTCATTGCTGCGTTGCGAGGGCCTGCTTTGTTCATCTTCCCTTCAGGGTGAAAAGGGCTTTTGCTAGCGGTTTAGACCGGCTGCTTTACTAAAGGCAGGGGGAGCCGGAGGGCGACGGAAAAGACATGTTGGATCTTGCAATTGTAGGGGGCGGCCCAGGCGGCTTGATGAGCGCCTGGTACCTGAAGAAAAAGCTTGGCGATCTCTGCCGCGTCACGATTTACGAGGCGTCCGACCGGGTCGGGGGCAAGATCGTCTCGCGCAAATTCGATTCCGCGCCGGCGATGTATGAGGCGGGCGTCGCCGAAATCTACGATTATTCGATGACCGGCCCGGACCCCTTACGGGAGCTGATCCAGCATTTCGGATTGCAGACGATTCCGATGGACGCCGAGCAGGTGCACCTCGACGGCGTGCTGCTCAACGACGTGCCGGGCATGCGCCGCAAGTATGGCGAGAAGACCGCGGCTGCGATCGAGGCGTTCCGCAAGCGCTGCGCCGACTTGGTGTCGCCGATCGAATATTACGAGGGCGTCGGCGCCCACGACAACGAGCATCCCTGGGCCTACATGACCTGCGAGGAAGTGCTCGACAAGGAAGTCGACGATCCCACGGCCAAACGCTTCTTCAAGGTGATGGCGCGCTCGGATATCGCAACCGAGGCCCACAACACCAACGGCCTGAATGCGCTGAAGAACTTCGTGATGGATATTGACGGCTATATCGGCCTGTACTCGATCCAGAACGGCAATGAGCAGTTGATCGAGTGCCTGCGCTCGGAAGTCGACGCCGACATCCAGCTCAATCACCGCGTGCTGAAGGTCGGAAAAACCGCTGCCGGCCGCTATCAGCTCAATATGATGAACGGGAAGGGGCCCGAGACACGGGATTTCGATCTGGTCTTGATGTGCCTGCCGCATTCCTGGCTCGCCACCATGGGCTGGGACGGCGAGGAATTGCGCAAGTCGATGGTCAAGCACGTCGCCTATTTCGACCGTCCGGCGCATTACTTGCGGGTCTCGATCCTGTTCGACGAACCGTTCTGGGGCGAGAAGATTCCCGGTGCTTGGTTCATGTCGGAAGCGTTCGGCGGCTGCTGCGTCTACAACGAGGGCGCCCGCCACGACGTCGGCAGGCACGGCGTGCTCAACTGGCTGATCGCGGGCTCGGACGCGCTGGCATTTGCCAATCTCAGCGACCAGGAACTGATCGATGCCGCCATCAAGTCGCTGCCGGCTTCGTTCGGCAACGCCCGCGATTATTTCCTGGAAGGCAAGATTCACCGCTGGCTATCGTCGGTGAACGCGCTGCCCGGCGGCCTGCCGGTGCGCGACGTCATGACCAACCATCGCCCGGAGCCGAAGCAGCATCCGGGAATCGTGGTGGTCGGCGACTATCTTTTCGATTCGACGCTGAACGGACTGCTCGATTCCTCCGACGCCGCCACCGACATCATTCTGACCGAGATGATGCGGTTGCGCCGCGCGCGCGCGCAACAGGGCGAGGTATTGCCCGACAAGATCGACCGCAGCTATTTCGAGAATTACCGTGGGCTAGGCTCCTACAGCGAAGTCTGGAGCCAGTTTACCGATCCGGCCTATCTGACGGAACTGATCAAGATCGTCTGGAGCAGGGCCAAGGGTTACAAGCTGCTGGTCGCCGGCTCTGCCAGCGGGGAGTTGGTCGGCGCGCTGCGCGAGCGCGGCATCGATGCCTGGGGTATCGAGAACAATCGGGCGATCCACGCCAAGACGCCGAAGGCGCTGAAGAAGTTCAACAAGCTCGGCTCGATCGTCGACATGCCGTTCAAGGACGACGAGTTCGATTTCGTGTTCGAGACCAGCCTGTGTCATGTCGCCGAGAAGCAGGTTCCGCGGGCGGTGCGCGAACTGAACCGCGTCGTGAAGACCGGCCTGGTGTTCGGGTCGGTGACGTCGGACATGGCGCCTGCACTGATCGACCGTTACGATCTGTTGCGCGGTGTGAAGAAGCTCGGCACCTGGTGGGAATGGTCTGAATTATTCTTCGGCAACGGATTCGACCTCTCGATGCACCGGCGCGACTGCACCGATGCGGTTTGGGCAGCTACGCTGGCTGCCAACAAGGGGCCAGGGCAGTGGTATGCCGACGCCGACAGCCTGCGCTATTCGTTTTTTGACAAGGTCGAATCAGACGATTGAGCACCGACTGGTTGTATTGGGCGTGACCGCTCTGCTGAAGCAGAGCCGGTCACGCCAATGTTTGCCGAATTGATCCCGATCGCATAGAATCCTTGCGGTAGCGCCCGCCGCTGCCGCGTTCGATTTGCGGTCATGCCGGCCGTGCAGCATCGGTTGGTTTCATGGCGCCCAAGCCTCCGTCCTCGGATGATCAGAATCCCGCGCCGGCGGACGATCCCGAGTTTGCGAAGAAGCTCGCGGCCGGGGCTGCCGCTGCGCCCGTTGCCGGTGGTAAGGCGGCCGGCATCCCCGACGCTGACAAGGACGACGAAGAGGACGAGATCGAGCTCGACGACGATGATGATGACGAGGACCTCGTCGTTTTCACCGCCAAGGAAGCCGCCGGCGCGATGGCGACCATCTACGGCTTCGTCAAGCCGTATCTGGGCAATTACAGGAAGCTGCTCGTCTTCGTGACCTTCGGCGTTCTCGTCGAGACACTGTTCAACGTCATCATGCCGTTGAGCCTGAAATTCCTGATCGACGACGCGCTGGGCGAAGAGGATTTTCAGGCGCTCTACAAGATCCTCGGCGTGCTCGCGGTCGCCGGTATCATCACCTCGATCATCGCGGTCTGGTACGAGCGCTGGGATGCGCGGCTGGCAGCATGCGTCATTGCCGATGTGCGGACGCGGTTGTTCGAGCACGTCCAGAACCTGCCGGCGTCGTATTTTGCCCGTACCAAGCGCGGCGAAATCCTCTCGCGCTTCTCGATCGATCTCGCGGCCTTTGAGGGCTCGGTCAAGACGTTCGCCAACAGCGCCGCTTTGCCGTTCCTGGAACTGATCGCCGGCATCATCCTGATGCTGTTTTTGAACTGGCAACTCGCAGCGGTCGCCCTCCTGGTATTCCCGATCACGCTGATCGGGCCGCGGATCCTGACGCCGAAGGCGGTGCAGGCGAATTACGAGCAGAAGCTCAATGAAGCGGCACTGCTCGGCACGGTGCAGGAAAACGTGGCTGCGCAGGCCGTGATCAAGGCATTCAGCCTGCAGCGCCGCACGCTCGGCTGGTTCACCATGCGCAACCAGAATGTACGCATCAAGACGGCGTCCGCCGTGTTCCTGTCGACCATGGTGGAGCGCACCGTCACCATTTCGGTGCTGCTGCTGCATCTCGTGGTGCTGGCGATCGGCGCCTATCTGGCCACCAAGGGCCAGATCACCATCGGCACCTTCGTCACCTTCGAGAGCGCGTTCTGGGAGGTGTCCTACAACATCGCCCATTTGATGCATTTCATCCCGGTGTCGATCCAGTCGGCGGCGGCCGTGCGGCACATGCAGGAACTGCTGGATGAGCCGACAAGGGGCGCCGATCGGCCGGGGGCACCGGATTTGCCGCCGATCACCAACGACATCACCTTCGACCGCGTCACCTTTGCCTACGAAGGCAGCGAGACGCCGGTGCTCGACAATTTCAGCCTCAAGCTCGATGTCGGCAAGCGCATCGCGATCGTGGGGCCGAGCGGCTCGGGCAAGAGCACGCTGCTCAACCTGATCCTGCGTCTTTACACGCCGGACGAGGGGCGGGTGGCGATCGACGGCGTCGATATCCGCCGCGTGACCCGCGAGTCGCTGCGCGGAGGCATGGCCGTCGTGTTCCAGGACAACATGCTGTTCAACATGTCGATCCGCGAGAACATCCGGCTTGGCAAGGAAGGCGCCACCGACAAGGAGGTCGAGGAAGCCGCGCGCAAGGCCGAGATTCACCGCTACATCATGAGCCTGCCGCAGAAATACGACACGCCGGTCGGCGAACGCGGCGACACGCTATCCGGCGGCCAGCGCCAGCGCATCGCGATCGCGCGCGCCATCATCCGCAATCCCTCGCTGCTGCTGCTCGATGAGGCGACCTCGGCGCTCGACCAAACCACGGAAGCCGCGATCAACCGCACGCTGATGAAGGTGGCGGAAGGGCGCACCATGGTCTGGTCGACCCACCGCCTGACGTCGGTGGTCGAAATGGACGAGATCATCGTGATTTCAGGCGGCAAGGCGATCGAGCGCGGCTCGCATGCGCAGTTGCTCGCGGCCAACGGCGTCTATCGCAAGCTCTGGGACGACCAGGGCCACACGCCGTATAACGCCGCCGCCCAGGCCGACGCCGACAACGAAGACGACGACGATGATGAGGACGACGACGAGGAGTGAGCAGGGCGGTTTGACCGCGCGCAGGCGCGCTTGCGCATCCGCCGCGATGCGCCTTCGGCGCGGACCGCGCCGAGTAGCGCGTCACACATCATACCGTATTGGCGGCTCGGTAGCCGAATCGCGCGATCCAGTTTTCGCCGAGGTGGCCGAGCGCAGCACCGAATCGGCGGTTCCGGTCTGGTAGAAGCGGCCGAGCTGCTCGGCGCCGCTGATTTTTCCGACGCGGAAGTCGAATGGATAGACCTGATGCGGGTCGATCAGATCGGTCGAAATTCCCGCGCGCCCGAGCATGGCGGCCGCGGTCGAACCGGCGAGGCCGCCGCCGATGATCGCAATATCGGTGTGTTTCACGAAGAATTCCGGCCTTGTTGTGCAGGTTTTGCACCCGGAAAGGCAAATAAGGGCTCGGCCGGGAAAACTGGAACCAGAGAATTATGTTTCTGGTTATATTTACCCGGGTAAAATATGCGACTCGAATCCGCTCCGAAGAGGGCAGGGCATCGTCATTTCGGCTTTTCCGATTTCGCGGCAAGCGCCGAATCCACAGACGCCATAGGCATTTCCAGCGTTCTCGTTTTGCTTGACTTAGCTATCCACCGCTTATAGAAGACGCCCACTTAACGACAGGCGGTGAGCTACGCCAGCGTCGGAACGGATCACCCTTTCAAATCCTTATGGGCAATTCCTAAAGGTACTGGACGGGCACCAACCTCGACGAATGCCGCTCAAACGCTGTCGATCATATAGCTAGGCAATGCCAGGACGATTTTAGTTCTCTTGAGCACGTCCTCTTGAGAGTGAACTCGGGTGCATGATCTCGGTAGCGGGCCGGACAGCGAACGCTGATCGGCCTTAATTCGCGATCCTCTGTGGCGTCGAAGCGCTTTCCGCTCAGCGATGGGTGGTTGGCGCGATTTCGTTTTGCGCGAATGTTTTTTTTCGCGTGAGGCGGGCCGAACGGAACGGCTAGTTCCGAGAAGAATTTACGAAAGCCATTCCAGGTTTTCGCGTGAACTAAAGGGTGAAGGCTGACATGCCGACGATCAACCAGCTGATCGCAAATCCGCGTACGGTGCAGAAGTCGCGCAAGAAGGTGCCGGCGCTGCAGCAATCGCCGCAGAAGCGCGGCGTCTGTACGCGCGTCTACACCACGACCCCGAAGAAGCCGAACTCGGCGCTTCGTAAGGTCGCCAAGGTGCGCCTGACCAACGGCTTCGAAGTGATCGGCTACATCCCGGGTGAAGGCCATAACCTTCAGGAGCACTCGGTGGTCATGATCCGCGGCGGCCGCGTCAAGGACTTGCCCGGCGTGCGCTACCACATCCTCCGCGGCGTCCTCGATACCCAGGGCGTCAAGAACCGTAAGCAGCGTCGTTCGAAGTACGGCGCGAAGCGTCCGAAATAAGCGGGAACAGACACGATGTCTCGTCGCCATTCTGCCGAAAAGCGTGAAGTCAACCCGGATCCGAAGTTCGGGAACATCATCATTACGAAGTTCATGAACTCGATCATGTACGACGGCAAGAAGTCCGCCGCCGAAAACATCGTCTATGGCGCGCTCGCCATGATCGAGGCCAAGACCAAGCAGGGGCCGCTCACGGTGTTCGAGCAGGCGCTGGAAAACGTCATGCCGACCATCGAAGTACGGTCGCGCCGCGTCGGTGGCGCCACCTACCAGGTGCCGGTCGAAGTCCGTTCGGTCCGCCGCCAGGCGCTGGGCATTCGCTGGCTGATCACGGCCGCGCGCGAGCGCAACGAAAAGACGATGACGGAGCGGCTCTCGGCCGAGTTGCTCGACGCGTCGAACAACCGGGGAAACGCCGTCAAGAAGCGTGAAGACGTGCACCGGATGGCTGAAGCCAACCGCGCCTTCTCGCATTATCGCTGGTAACGGCGAAGAACGGATTTAAGGAACAGCCCATGCCCCGCCAACATGCCATCGAGGACTACCGTAACTTCGGTATCATGGCGCATATCGACGCCGGCAAGACCACGACCACCGAGCGCATCCTCTATTACACCGGCAAGAGCCACAAGATCGGCGAAGTGCACGAAGGTGCCGCGACGATGGATTGGATGGAGCAGGAGCAGGAGCGTGGCATCACGATCACCTCGGCTGCGACCACCGCGTTCTGGAACGGCAAGCGCCTGAACATCATCGACACCCCCGGCCACGTCGACTTCACCATTGAAGTCGAGCGTTCGCTGCGCGTGCTCGACGGTGCGGTGTGCGTGCTCGATTCCAACCAGGGCGTCGAACCGCAGACCGAAACTGTCTGGCGCCAGGGCGACAAGTACAAGGTTCCGCGCATCGTCTTCGCCAACAAAATGGACAAGACCGGCGCCGACTTCTTCAAGTGTCTGGCCGACATCGTCGACCGTCTCGGCGCCAAGCCGATTGCGATCCAGCTTCCGATCGGTGCCGAGAACAACTTCAAGGGCCTCGTCGATCTCGTGAAGATGCAGGGCATCATCTGGAACGATGAATCGCTCGGCGCCAAGTTCGACTATGTCGACATCCCGGCCGACCTCGTCGACCAGGCCAAGGAATACCGCGAGAAGATGGTGGAAGCCGCCGTCGAGCTCGACGACGACGCCATGGCCGCTTACCTCGACGGCAAGGAGCCGGACGAGGCGACGCTGAAGCGCCTGATTCGTAAGGCCGTGCTGACCGGCGCATTCTATCCGGTGCTGTGCGGCTCGGCGTTCAAGAACAAGGGCGTGCAGCCGCTGCTCGACGCGGTCGTCGACTACCTGCCGTCGCCGATCGACGTGCCCGCGATCAAGGGCACCGACGATGACGGCAACGAAGTGGTGCGCAAGGCCGACGACAAGGAGCCGCTGGCTCTGCTCGCGTTCAAGATCATGGACGACCCGTTCGTCGGGACCATCACCTTCTGCCGCATCTATTCGGGTATCCTGCAGTCGGGCACCGGGGTCATCAATTCGACCCGCGAGAAGAAAGAGCGCATCGGCCGCATGCTGTTGATGCATGCGAACAACCGTGAAGACATCAAGGAAGCCTATGCCGGCGACATCGTCGCACTGGCGGGCCTGAAGGAAGCGCGCACCGGTGATACGCTGTGCGATTCCGACAAGCCGGTGATTCTGGAAAAAATGGAATTCCCGGAGCCGGTGATCGAAATCGCGATCGAGCCGAAGTCGAAGGCCGACCAGGAAAAGCTCGGCGTCGCGTTGGCGAAGCTCGCTGCCGAAGATCCGTCGTTCCGCGTGTCGACCGACCAGGAGTCCGGCCAGACCATCTTGAAGGGCATGGGCGAACTCCATCTCGACATCAAGGTCGACATCCTCAAGCGCACCTACAAGGTCGACGCCAACATCGGCGCGCCGCAGGTGGCGTTCCGTGAGCGGGTCACCAAGCGCGCTGAAGTCAAGTACACGCACAAGAAGCAGACCGGCGGTACCGGTCAGTTCGCCGAAGTGTCGATCATCGTGGAGCCGAACGAGCCCGGCAAGGGTTACGAGTTCGAGTCCAAGATCGTCGGTGGCGCGGTGCCGAAGGAATACATCCCCGGCGTCGAAAAGGGCCTCAACAGCGTGATGGGCTCGGGCGTGGTCGCCGGCTTCCCGGTGGTCGACGTCAAGGTCCAGCTCGTCGACGGCAAGTATCACGACGTCGACTCGTCGGCGCTGGCCTTCGAAATCGCATCGCGCGCGGCATTCCGCGAAGCGCTGCAGAAGGGCAAGTCTGTTCTGCTCGAGCCGATCATGAAGGTCGAAGTGGTGACCCCGGAAGACTATACCGGTTCGGTCATCGGCGACCTGAATTCTCGGCGCGGCCAGATCCAGGGCCAGGACATGCGGGGCAACGCCAACGTCATCAACGCGATGGTGCCGCTCATGAACATGTTCGGGTACGTGAATAACCTGCGCTCGATGAGCCAGGGACGCGCGACCTTCACGATGCAATTCGATCACTACGCTGAAGCGCCGGCGAACGTGTCGGCAGAAGTCCAGAAGAAGTTTGCCTGATTGTCGTTGGTTGCAAGCTAACGACTGAACGGAGAGTCAAATGGCCAAAGCAAAGTTTGAACGTACTAAACCGCACTGCAACATCGGAACCATCGGTCACGTCGACCATGGCAAGACATCGCTGACCGCAGCGATCACCAAGGTGCTGGCTGAAACCGGCGGTGCGACGTTCACGGCGTACGACCAGATCGACAAGGCGCCGGAAGAGAAGGCGCGCGGCATCACCATCTCGACCGCTCACGTCGAGTATGAGACGACGAACCGCCACTATGCCCACGTCGACTGCCCCGGCCACGCCGACTATGTGAAGAACATGATCACCGGCGCCGCCCAGATGGACGGTGCGATCCTGGTCGTGTCGGCCGCCGACGGCCCGATGCCGCAGACCCGCGAGCACATCCTGCTCGCCCGTCAGGTCGGCGTCCCCGCGCTCGTCGTGTTCCTGAACAAGTGCGACATGGTCGACGATCCGGAGCTGCTCGAGCTCGTCGAGCTCGAAGTTCGCGAACTGCTCTCGAAGTATGAATTCCCGGGCGACAAGATCCCGATCATCAAGGGCTCGGCGCTCGCCGCCCTCGAAGACAAGGACAAGAAGCTCGGCCATGACGCCATCCTCGAGCTGATGCGCAATGTCGACGAATACATTCCGCAGCCGGAGCGTCCGGTCGACCAGCCGTTCCTGATGCCGGTGGAAGACGTGTTCTCGATCTCGGGCCGCGGCACCGTCGTCACCGGCCGTGTCGAGCGCGGCATCATCAAGGTCGGCGAGGAAATCGAAATCGTAGGCCTCCGCGACACCCAGAAGACCATCGTCACGGGCGTCGAAATGTTCCGCAAGCTGCTCGATCAGGGCCAGGCCGGCGACAACATCGGCGCGCTGCTCCGCGGCACCAAGCGCGAGGAAGTCGAGCGTGGCCAGGTGCTGGCGAAGCCGGGTTCGGTCAAGCCGCACACCAAGTTCAAGGCTGAGGCCTACATCCTGACCAAGGAAGAGGGCGGTCGTCACACCCCGTTCTTCACCAACTACCGGCCCCAGTTCTACTTCCGCACCACCGACGTGACCGGCGTCGTGCACCTGCCCGAAGGCACCGAGATGGTGATGCCGGGCGACAACATCGCGATGGAAGTGCACCTGATCGTGCCGATCGCGATGGAAGAAAAGCTGCGCTTCGCGATCCGCGAAGGCGGCCGCACCGTCGGCGCCGGCGTCGTCGCCGCCATCATCGAATAAGCGAATAGGGAATGGCGAGTAGCGAGTGGACTGGTTCCATTCGCTATTCGCTGCTCACCACTCGCCCTACGCGACAAAGAAAGACAAACGGCAATGAACGGCCAAAATATTCGCATCCGTCTCAAGGCGTTCGACCATCGAATCCTCGATACGTCGACCCGCGAGATCGTGAACACGGCGAAACGTACCGGTGCCCAGGTTCGCGGACCCATTCCGCTGCCCACCCGCATCGAGAAGTTCACCGTCAACCGTTCGCCACACGTCGACAAGAAGAGCCGCGAGCAATTCGAGATGCGCACCCACAAGCGCCTTCTCGACATTGTCGACCCGACCCCGCAGACCGTCGACGCTTTGATGAAGCTCGATCTGGCCGCCGGTGTCGACGTCGAGATCAAGCTCTAAGATTTTTTAGCTCGTCCGAATTTAGCGGACAGAAAGAACAGGAAGCACGCCGATGCGCTCCGGAGTGATCGCACAAAAGGTCGGGATGACGCGGGTCTTTACGGAGGCCGGCGA